>JBCKPH010000049.1:0-18958 GCA_038901755.1 Burkholderiaceae bacterium
AGGGTTCGATTTCGTGTTTCAAGGCGCTTCATCGTTGAGTCTGGATGTCAAGGGGCGTCTGTCCGTGCCGACTCGGCATCGTGATGTGCTCGGCGCAACCGCTGCTGGCCAACTCACGCTGACCAAACATCCCCATGGTTGCCTGATGCTTTTCCCGCGGCCGGAATGGGAGAAATTTCGTGACCGCATCGCTGCTCTTCCAATGGCTGCGCAATGGTGGAAGCGAATTTTTCTTGGCAACGCCATGGACATGTCGATGGACGCCACCGGGCGCGTGTTGATTTCGCCTGAGCTGCGTAGCGCCGCAGGCATCAAGCGCGAGGTCATTCTGCTCGGGATGGGGAATCACTTCGAGCTGTGGGACAGCGGCTGCTACCAGACCCGCGAGGCCAAGGCGCTGCAGGGCGAGATGCCTGATGTCTTCAAGGACTTCTCTTTTTGAGCGCACCAGGTGACATCGCGCTGGCAGCATACAAGCGTCCTGCTGCAGGAGGCGGTGGGCGCCCTGTTCGAGATCGAGCCGGGTTCGAGCGCGAGCGGGTCGGACACGGCGAATGGCGTCTTTGTCGATGCAACTTTTGGACGTGGCGGGCATTCACGCCTGATTCTGGAGCGGCTTGGCAGCCAGGGACGCCTGATCGCTTTCGATCAGGATCCCGAGGCGGTGCAGTCCGCCGCATCACTGCACGACCCACGCTTTCAGATGCGGCACGAAAGATTCAGCCAACTGGGCACACTGCCCGCGCGCAGCGTGCGCGCCATGTTGCTCGATCTGGGGGTCAGCTCGCCGCAGATCGACAACCCCGAGCGTGGCTTCTCGTTTCGCTCCGAGGGTCCGCTGGACATGCGCATGGACCCGAGCCGGGGTGTCAGCGTCGCGCAGTGGCTGGCGCAGGCCGAACTGGAACAGATTGCGCAGGTGATCCGTGACTATGGCGAAGAACGGTTTGCTGTTCCGATTGCAAAGGCGATTGTTGCTCGCCGAAAAGAGCGCGGTCCCCTATCACGGACCTCCGAGTTGGCCCAACTCGTGGCGGGCGCGGTCAGGACCCGCGAGCCGGGGCAGGACCCGGCAACGCGCACCTTTCAGGCTTTTCGGATTTACATCAATGCCGAACTTGAAGAGCTGCGACAGGCGTTGCAGGCCAGCCTCGACGTGTTGCTGCCCGGAGGCCGCTTGGTCGTCATCAGTTTTCATTCGCTGGAGGATCGCATCGTCAAACAGTTCATGGCACGCCACAGTCGGGAACAGGTCGATCGCCGCTCGCCAGGATGGATGACCCAGGGTCCGGCGGCGATGAAGCTGCGCAGTCCGCTGCGGCGCAAACCCGGCCCGGCCGAAATTGCGGCCAACCCGCGCGCGCGCAGCGCCGTCATGCGCGCGGCCTGGAGAACCGACGCATGACGGATGCTGCCAACGGGGGCGGGGCATGACACGACTGCACCTGGCGCTGGTTCTGGCTTCACTGTTGAGCGCGCTGCTTCTGGTGCGCACCCAGTACGAGTCGCGAACGCTGTTCAGCGCACTGCACCGGGCGCAGGCCGAGGCGCGCCGGCTCGAGATCGAAGATGAAACTCTGCAGCTGGAGCGCCGGGCCCAGGCGACGCCGCTGCGTGTCGAGAAGCTGGCGCGCGAGCAGCTGCAGATGCGCAACCCGTCACCGGCCATCACGCAGTATGTGGATCGTGTGGCCTCCAGTCCCAGCAACGCGGCAAGCGCGCCATGAGCGGGGCCGGCTGATTCAGGCACAGACACAGCATGAGCAAGAGCGTGTTGTTCACCCTGAGTCCGCTGCTGGCTTCGCCGACGCCGGTCTGGCGCAGCCGGCTGGTGGTGGCGCTGTTGGCGCTGGGCTTTCTTGGACTGGCTGGGCGTGCCGCCTATGTGCAGGTCTTCGACAACGATTTCTACCAGCGCCAGGGCGAAGTGCGATTTGCCCGCACCCTTGAATTGCCGGCGAATCGAGGCCGCATTCTGGATCGCAATGGCCTGATCCTCGCCTCCAGCGTCCCCGTGCCCAGCATCTGGGCCCTCCCTGAAATGGTCGATGCCGACCCCGAGCAACGTGCCCGGCTCGCGGCCCTGCTGCAGATCAAGCCGGCGGAATTGCAGGAGAAGCTCGCTGACGCGGACAAGACCTTTGTCTGGCTGAAGCGCCAGATCGACGAAAGCAGCGCGCGGCAGATCCAGGCCCTCGGCTTGAAGGGCGTCTACATGCGCGAAGAGTACAAGCGCAAGTACCCGGAGGGCGAGGCGGTGGCGCATATCGTCGGCTTCACCAACGTCGAGGATCGCGGGCAGGAGGGCATCGAACTGGCCTTTCAAAACCAGCTGGCGGGGCGACCCGGATCGCGGCGCGTCATCAAGGACAGGCTCGGTCGCGTGGTCGAGGACGTGGGTGAGCAGATCCCGCCGGCCGCGGGGATGGATATTGAACTGAGCATTGACAGCAAGGTGCAGTTCTTTGCCTATCAGAAGCTGCGCGACGCGGTGCTCGAGCACAAGGCCAAGGCCGGCAGCGTGGTGGTCCTTGACGTGCTCAGCGGCGAGGTGCTGGCGCTGGCGAACTACCCGAGCTACGTGCCGGACCGGCGACAGAACCTGACCGGTGTGCAGTTGCGCAATCGGGCCTTGACCGACACCTTTGAGCCTGGCTCGACGATGAAACCCTTCGTCATTGCGCTGGCACTGGAAAAGGGCATGGTGACGCCGGAAACGCCGATCCAGACCGCGCCGGGCCGTATCAACATCGGCAGTGCGACGATTTCCGACGCCTATCCCTACGGCGTGCTGACGGTGAACGAAGTGATCCAGAAGTCGAGCAACGTCGGCACGGTGAAGATGGCGATGCAGATGCAGCCGCGCGAGATGTGGGAGATGTACAGCCTGCTCGGGTTTGGCAGCAAGCCGGCGTTGCCTTTTCCTGGCGCCGTCAGCGGACGGCTGCGCGCCCACAAGACCTGGCGCCCGATTGAGCAGGCGACGCTCAGTTACGGCTACGGCCTGTCGGCCAGCCTGTACCAGTTGGCCCAGGCCTACAGCGTGTTCGCGCGCGACGGGCAGATGCTGCCATTCAGCCTGTTGAAAGCGCACGAGCCGGGCAGCGGCGTGCAGGTCATGCAAGCCGGCCATGCCGATGCGGTGCGCCTGATGTTGCACATGGCCGCGGGTCCGGGCGGGACCGCGCCCAAAGCGCAGGCGATGGGCTACTCGGTAGGAGGCAAGACCGGCACCACGCGCAAGCAGGAGGGCAAGGGCTACGCCGACAAGAAGTACCGCAGTTTCTTTGTTGGCATGGCACCCATCGAGAAGCCGCGAATTGTCGTCGCCGTGATGCTCGATGAGCCGAGCAACGGAAAGTATTTTGGTGGCGATGTTGCGGCGCCGGTGTTCAGCCAGACGGTGCAGCAAACCCTGCGCCTGCTTGGTGTGCCGCCCGACATGGCGGTGAAGCCGCAGGTGCAGGCCGCTGCCGTGGAGGAGTCACTGCGATGACCGGACCGTTGCAGTTGCTGCAGGATCCGGCGCGGGCCGCAAGTTGGCTGCGCGAGCGGGTCACGGGCACGCTGCATGCCGACAGCCGGCAACTTGCCCCGGGCGATGGCTTCCTGGCTTGGCCGGGTGCCTGGAGCGACGCACGGACGCATGTGCGCTCGGCGCTGGCGCTTGGCGCGCGCGCCTGTCTGGTCGAGGCTCAAGGGGTGGAAGGATTCGGCTTTAACGATCCGGGAATCGCGGCCTACGCACAGCTCAAGGCCAGCGCCGGCCCGATCGCCGCGGCCTACTTTGATGCGCCTTCGCGCCAGCTTGATGTGCTGGCGGTCACTGGAACGAATGGCAAGACCTCAACCGCATGGTGGCTGGCCCAGGCGCTGTCGGACCCGGAGCTGGGACGCAGCGGGCCCTGCGGTGTCGTCGGAACACTGGGCATCGGCCGGCCGCCACAACTGTCGGCCACTGGCCTGACCTCGCCCGACCCGGTTCTGCTGCAGCGAAGCCTGCGTGAATTTGTCGCGCGCGGCTGGACCGGCTGCGCCATCGAAGCCTCCTCCGTCGGTCTGGCCGAGGGGCGGCTTGACGCTCTGCAGATCCACACCGCGATCTTGACCAACTTCAGCCTCGATCATCTGGACTATCACGGAACGATCGAGGCCTACTGGCAGGCCAAGGCCAGGCTGTTTCACTGGCCGGGACTGCGCGCTGCAGTGATCAATCTTGACGATCCCAGGGGCGAGTCGCTGGCGCGCGAACTGCAGGTCGGCGCTGTCGATCTATGGACTTATTCCTGCGACAAGCCGGCGCGCCTGCGCGCGCTTGAGATCACGCTTGAAGCGCAGGGTTTGCGCCTGCTGCTGGCTGAAGGGGACGAGCAGCAGGTCTTGCAGACCACGCTGGCCGGGCAGTTCAACGCTGCCAATCTGCTGGCGTTGCTGGGCGCCATGCGCAGCCTTGGCATACCGCTGAAACACGCGGTGCGCGCCTGCCGCGAGCTCGGCCCGGTGCCGGGTCGAATGGAGTGGGTGCAGGCGGAGGGCCAACCCCTGGTGGTGGTGGACTACGCACACACGCCTGACGCGTTGGACAAGGTGCTGGCCGGTTTGCGAGCGCTCGCGACACAGCGCGGCGGCCAGCTCTGGTGTGTTTTTGGCTGCGGCGGGAATCGCGATCCGCTCAAGCGCCCGCTGATGGCCGCCATTGCGGCAAACCGGGCAGACCGGGTGCTGGTGACCAGCGACAACCCAAGGCAAGAGAGCGCTGGGGCCATCATCGAGCAGATCGTCGCCGGGTTCGCGCCGTCGCAGCTGGCCCAGGTGCAGGTGCGGGCCGATCGCGCCGATGCGATAGAGCGCGCCCTGAGCGAGGCCGCTGCAACCGACGTGGTTCTGATCGCCGGCAAGGGGCATGAGGAGTACCAGGAAGTGCAGGGTGTTCGGCGTCCCTTTTCCGACCGCGCTTTGGCGCGGTCGATTTTGCGGCGCCGGGCCCAGGCGACAGGAGCGGCGGCATGATGGGCCTGTCGCAGGCCGCGCAATGGATTGCGGGCGGACGTCTCGTTGGCGCTGGCTCGATCACCGTGACCCGGGTCCACAGTGACACCCGCACGCTCGAACCGGGCGATCTGTTTGTTGCTCTCAAGGGTGAGCAGTTTGATGGCAATGCGTTCCTGCCGAAGGCCAAGGCCGCTGGCGCCCATGCCGCGCTGGCGCAGGGCGGACTGGCCGAGGCCGGCCTGGCCGGCATTGAAGTCGCCGACACGCGGCTCGCCTTGGGCCAACTCGCCAAGGGCTGGCGCAAGCAGTTTGACCTGCCTTTGATCGCTGTCACCGGCAGCAACGGCAAGACCACCGTGACGCAGATGCTGGCTACGATCCTGCAGAGCGCGCGGCCGGCTCAGGCGCTTGCGACACAGGGCAACTTGAACAACGACATTGGCGTGCCCTTGACCCTGCTGCGCCTGCGCGCGCAGCACCGCTTGGCGGTGCTCGAACTGGGCATGAATCACCCCGGCGAAATCGCCTACCTGGCCGGCCTGGCCGCGCCCACCGTCGCCCTGGTCAACAACGCGCAGCGCGAGCATCTTGAGTTCATGAACAGCGTCGAAGCCGTGGCGCAGGAAAACGGCTCCGTCATTTCTGCCTTGCCGGCAGACGGCATAGCGGTCATCCCGGCGCTCGATCACTACAGCGGACTGTGGCGACGGCTGGCCGGAGACCGCAAGGTCGTGAGCTTCGGCCTCGCGGCGGATGGCGGGGCCACAGCAGATGTCAGCGCCGACGCCTGCCACTGGGTTCAGGATGGCTGGCAAGTTCAGATCCGCTCGGCCCAGGCTGAGCTGCACTATCGGCTGCGCATGGCCGGTCTGCACAACCTGCGCAACTCGGTGGCGGCGGTTGCCGGGGCGCTGGTGCTCGGTGTTCCCGGCGCGGCAATCGCTGACGGCCTGTCGAGATTTCAGCCGGTGCCGGGCCGCTCCAGCGTGCTGGCACTGAGCTTTGGCGGGCGTGCATTGACGCTGGTCGACGACAGCTACAACGCGAATCCGGACTCGGTGCGGGCCGCCATCGATCTGCTCGTTGCACTGCCCGCGCCGCAGCTGCTGGTGCTGGGCGACATGGCCGAGGCGGGTACGGCCGGCCCGGCGTTTCACAGCGAGGTCGGCGCCTACGCCAGGGAACGCGGCGTGGCTGAACTCTGCTGCCACGGCAGCCTGTCGGCGCACAGCGCCAGGGCCTTTGGTGCGGGCGCGCATTTCAACGACATGGACAGCCTGCTGAGCGCCGTGTCGCAGCGCCTGCCGCGGGTGGCGACCGTGCTGGTGAAGGGTTCGCGGGCCATGAAGATGGAACGCGTCACCGAATCGATCCGCAAGCTGGCCGCGCCCGAGGCAGCCTCATGTTGAAGCGCAAGGAGCCCAGACCATGCTGCTGAGTCTCGCCCAATGGTTGCAGTCCTTGTCGCCCGACCTTGGCTTCTTTCGGGTGTTTCAGTACCTCACCTTTCGCGCCGTGATGGCGGCCATGACGGCGATGCTGATTGGCCTGGTGGCCGGGCCCTGGGTGATCGCTTACCTGACCCGCTTGAAGATCGGGCAACCGATTCGAAGCTACGCCATGGCAAGTCATCTCAGCAAGATGGGCACCCCGACCATGGGTGGCGTTCTGGTGCTGCTGTCGATCACCATCTCGACCGTCCTCTGGTTCGATCTCACCAATCGCTTCGTCTGGATCGTGCTGCTCGTCACCCTTGGCTTTGGCGCCATCGGCTGGGTCGACGACTGGCGCAAGGTGGTGCACAAGGATCCCGAGGGCATGCGCTCGCGCGACAAGTACCTGTGGCAATCGGTGATCGGGATTGTTGCTGCGTTGTACCTGGTGTTCAGCATCTCGGAGAACTCGAACCTGCGGGTGTTTGAACTGTTTCTGAAGTGGATTCAGTCCGGCTTTGACGTCAACCTGCCGCCAAAGGCCGGCCTGCAACTGCCGTTCTTCAAGGAAATCAGTTATCCGCTCGGGGTGCTCGGCTTCGTCCTGCTGAGTTACCTCGTGATTGTGGGGTCCAGCAATGCGGTCAACCTGACCGATGGCCTGGACGGGCTGGCCATCATGCCGGTGGTGATGGTCGGTTCGGCCCTGGGTGTGTTTGCCTACGTCACGGGCAATGCCGTCTTTGCCCGCTATCTGCTGATGCCGCACATCCCCGGAGCCGGTGAACTGCTGGTGTTTTGCGCTGCCATGGCAGGCGCTGGTCTGGCTTTTCTCTGGTTCAACACCCATCCGGCCCAGGTCTTCATGGGTGATGTCGGCGCGCTCGCGCTCGGCGCCGCGCTTGGCACCATCGCCATCATCGTGCGCCAGGAAATCGTGTTGGCCATCATGGGCGGAATCTTTGTCGCCGAGGTCATTTCGGTCATGCTGCAGGTGAGCTACTTCAAGTACACCAGGAGGCGATATGGCGCCGGCCGGCGCTTCCTGAAGATGGCTCCGCTGCACCACCATTTTGAAAAGAGCGGCTGGACCGAGACCCAGGTGGTGGTGCGTTTCTGGATCATCACCATGCTGTTGTGCCTGGTCGGCCTGTCCACACTGAAGCTGAGGTAGCCGGTGCAGCCGATGAAAGATGAACGCGTGCTGGTCCTTGGCCTGGGCCACTCCGGCCTGGCCATGGCGCGCTGGTGCGCGGGTCTGGGGGCGGCGGTCTCGGTGGCCGATACGCGAGCGGCGCCGCCGCAGTTACAGGCGCTGCGAACCGAGCTGCCCGATGCGGTTTTTCTGCCTGGGCCCCTGAATGCTGCGCTGCTGCGGCAATGCCAGCCCACCAGGCTGCTGAAGAGCCCCGGATTGAGCCCGGCCGCGCTGGCTGAATTGACCAGCGCGGCGCGACGGATGCGGTTGTCGATCGGCGGCGAGTTGACCCTGTTCGCGCAGGCCCTGACCGAGTTGCGGCAGCAGCAGGCCTACGCGCCGCAGGTGCTGGCGGTGACCGGGACCAATGGAAAAACCACAGTGGCCGCGCTGACGGGAAAACTGCTCGAGCGGTCCGGCAAGTCGGTGGCGCTGGCCGGCAACATCGGTCCCACCATGCTTGACACATTGGCAGTTGCCCTGGCGAGGCAGAGGTTGCCCGAAGTCTGGGTGCTGGAATTGTCGAGTTTTCAGCTTGACCAGCACAGCCTCGCAGCGGGTCTGTTCCAACCGACAGCGGCGGCCATCCTGAACATCAGCCAGGACCATCTGGACTGGCATGGAACGATGGCGGCCTACGTGGCAGCAAAGGGGCGAATCCTTGGGCGTCAGACCCTCGCGGTGGTCAATCGTGATGACGCCACCGTGATGAGCCTTTTGCCAGCGGATACGCTGCCCGTGCCCGGGACCAAACCGGCGTCGCGCCGGCCGCGACGGCAGGTGCGCTTTGGCGGTGGCCTGCCGCAACGACCGGGTGATTACGGCATCGAACTGGTGAACGGCATGGCCTGGCTGGTGCGTGCCCTGCCAGCGCAGGCGGCGCCGCGGCGTCGCACCGGAGCCGATGCGGCAGAGGAGCTGTTTGTGCAACGGCTGATGCCGACCGACGCGCTGCGCATTCGCGGTCGCCATAACGCCTGCAATGCGCTTGCGGCACTGGCGCTGGCGGAGAGCGCGGGCTGCGCACTGGCACCCATGTTGCACGGGCTGCGCGAGTACCCCGGCGAGCCGCACCGGGTCGAGTCGGTCGCTGTTTTCGAGGGCGTGGAGTACTTTGACGACAGCAAGGGAACCAATGTCGGCGCCACCGTCGCGGCGCTGCAGGGGTTGGGCGCAGAGCGCAAGCTGGTGTTGCTTCTTGGCGGTGACGGCAAGGGGCAGGATTTCACGCCGCTGCTCGAACCGGTGGCGCGCTACGCTCGTGCCGTGGTGTTGCTGGGACGCGATGCGGCCGCTTTGCGCGCTGTGTTGCAGGGGGGCAGCGTGCCGCTGCTGGACGCCCGATCAATGGAGGAGGCGGTGCGGCTGGCCCGTGCCCAGGCCCGTTCCGGCGACGCCGTTCTGCTGTCACCGGCCTGCGCGAGTTTCGACATGTTTGACAACTACGGCCATCGGGCCCAGGTTTTTTGCCGGGCCGTGCGTGACCTAGCCACCGAAACGGGACTGCCCATGGAGCATTCAGCATGAGCGCGGGGCCAGGGATTCTTGCGCGAATTGGGCAGCTGATGGGCGGCGCCAGGGACGAGCTGGCCATGCCGCCGGCGGCGGCGCGCGGTTGGGCCAAACGCAACGCTGGCCCGGGACTTTCGCGCGGCCTGGATCAGACCTTGCTATGGGTCATGGTGGTCCTGCTGGTCTGGGGTCTGGTCATGGTCTATTCGGCCTCCATCGCCATGCCTGACAACCCGAAGTTTGCCCGCTACGCGCCGACCCACTTTCTGCTGCGCCACGCCATCTACCTTGGCGTCGCGCTGGTGCTCGCTCTGCTTGCGTTCCAGGTGCCGATAGCCGTCTGGGAACGGCTCGCTCCCTGGTTGTTTGTCGCCTCGCTGCTGCTGCTGATCCTGGTGCTGATTCCCTACCTCGGCAAGAGCGTGAATGGCGCGCGGCGCTGGATGGTGGTCGCCGGTTTCAGCTTTCAGCCGTCCGAGCTGACCAAGCTGACCGTGCTGCTCTATGCGGCCGGCTACATGGTGCGCAAGATGGCGGTGAAGGAAAAGTTCTTCGAAGCCCTGTTGCCCATGGGTGCCGCGGTCGCCGTGGTCGGCCTGCTGCTGCTGGCCCAGCCTGACATGGGCGCCTTCATGGTGATTGCAGTGATTGCCATGGGCATCCTGTTCCTCGGCGGCGTCAACGCGCGCATGTTCTTCATCATTGCCGCTGTGCTGCTGCTGGCCTTTGTCCTGATGATCGCCTTGAGCGAATGGCGACGCGAGCGGATCTTTGCCTACCTCGATCCCTGGAGCGAAAAAAACGCGCTGGGCAAGGGCTACCAGTTGTCCCATTCGTTGATTGCCTTTGGTCGCGGTGAGCTCTTTGGTGTCGGGCTCGGCGGCAGCGTGGAAAAGCTGCACTGGCTGCCCGAGGCCCATACCGACTTCCTGCTCGCCGTCATCGGCGAAGAGCTTGGCCTGGTCGGCGTGGTGCTGGTGATCGGCCTGTTTCTCTGGATGACGCGGCGCGTGGTGCAGATCGGGCGCCAATCGATTGCCCTGGACCGGGTCTTCGCCGGGCTGGTGGCGCAGGGTGTCGGGATCTGGATCGGATTTCAGGCGTTCATCAACATGGGAGTCAATCTGGGCGCTCTGCCGACCAAGGGACTGACCCTGCCCTTCATGAGCTTCGGTGGCTCGGCGGTGGTGATGAACGCCATAGCCATGGCCATCGTGCTTCGCATTGACTACGAAAACAGGATGCTTATGCGTGGAGGTCGAGCGTGAGCATCCTGTTTCGCCAAAACTGGATCGGCGCGCAGCGCGGCAAGACGCCGCAGGCGGCTTGGCTTATGCGTGGAGGTCGAGCGTGACGGCGCGCTGCGCACTGATCATGGCCGGTGGCACCGGCGGCCATATCTTTCCCGGCCTGGCCCTGGCCCTGGCTCTGCGCGACCGGGGTTGGCGCGTGCATTGGCTCGGTGGCACCGGCGCAGCGGGGCGCCCCAGCATGGAGAGCCGCTTGGTGCCAGACCATGGCTTTGCGCTTGATTGCATCGATTTCTCCGGCGTGCGCGGCAAGACGGCCCAAACCCTGTTGCTGTTGCCGCTGCGCCTGCTGCGTGCGTTCTGGCAGAGCTTGAAACTGATGCGTCGCGTCAAACCCGACGTGGTGGTCGGGTTTGGCGGTTACATCGCCTTTCCGGCCGGCATGATGACCGTTCCACTCGGCATGCCGCTGGTGATCCACGAGCAGAACGCCGTGGCCGGCACCGTGAATCGCCTGTTGGCCTTGATCGCCGACCGGGTTTTCAGCGCGTTTCCTGGCGTGCTTGGGAAAGCCCAGTGGGTTGGCAATCCGCTGCGCGCAGCGTTCCTGGCGCAGTTGCCGCCGTCCGAGCGTTTCGCCGGGCGCGCCGGACCGCTGCAACTTCTGGTGGTGGGGGGCAGCCTGGGCGCGCAGGTGCTGAATCAGGTGGTGCCCCAGGCACTCGCGCTGTTGCATCCATCCCGGCGGCCCATCGTCATGCATCAGAGCGGCGCCGAGCGCCTGGAAGAGGCCAAGGCGAGCTACGCCGCCGCCGGGGTCAAGGCCGAGCTGATGACTTTCATCGATGACATGGCCGGCGCCCTCGCCAGGGCCGACCTGATCATCTGTCGCGCCGGCGCCGGCACAGTGAGCGAAATTGCGGCGGTCGGAGCGGCCGCGCTGTTCGTGCCTCTGCCCAGCGCCATCGACGACCACCAGAGCGCCAACGCGGGCTTCCTGGTGCAAGCCGGCGCCGGCTGGATGCTGGCGCAGCGCGAACTTGTCCCCAGCACGCTGGCCCAGCTGTTGCAGCAGCTCGACGACCGCGCCACTTTGTTGTCGCGCGCGATCGCGGCACGGCGCATGGGCCGCGTCGGCGCCATCGACGCCATGCTGGCCGCTTGCGAGGAGCTGGCCGCATGAAACACGCCGTCCGCCATGTGCACTTTGTCGGACTCGGTGGCGCCGGCATGAGCGCCATCGCCGAAGTCCTGCACAGCCTGGACTACCAGGTTTCGGGGTCGGACATCGCCGACAGCGCGACGCTGCGGCGCCTCGCTGCCCTGGGCATCCGGACCTTTGTCGGCCACGACGCCGCGCACATCGCCGGCGCCGATGCGGTGGTCACATCGACGGCGGTGCGCTCCGACAACCCGGAACTGACAGCGGCGCGCAGTCAGCATATACCGATCGTGCCGCGCGCCCTCATGCTGGCCGAACTGATGCGCCTGAAACGCGGCATCGCGGTGGCCGGAACCCATGGCAAGACCACCACCACCGGGCTGGTCGCCAGCGTTTTGATCGAGGCCGGGCTGGACCCGACCTTTGTCATTGGCGGTCGCCTGAACAGCGAGGGAGCGAACGCCAAGTTGGGCCAGGGCGACTACATCGTTGTCGAAGCCGACGAGTCCGACCGGTCCTTCCTCAACCTGCTGCCGGTGCTGGCGGTGGTGACCAACATCGACGAGGACCATATGGAGGCCTACGGTCACGACCTGGAGCGGCTGCAGCGGGCCTTCGTCGACTTTTTGCACCGGATGCCTTTCTACGGCACGGCCATTCTCTGCAGCGACGATGCCGGCGTGCGCAGCATCCTGGCCCAGGTATCCTGTCCCGTCACCAGCTACGGAATCGACGCGGGCGCCCAGGTGCGCGCCTTCGACATTCGGGCCGACGGAACGCGCATGCATTTCTCCGTGCGGCGGTGCAACGGGGTCGCGCTGCCTGATCTGCAGGTCACGCTCAATCTCCCAGGGCTGCACAACGTGCGCAATGCGCTGGCCGCGATCAGTGTCGCGCTCGAACTCAATATTGATGACGCCGCGGTGCAGCGCGCGCTGGCGAGCTTTCAGGGCATGGGACGACGCTTTCAGCGCTATGGAGAAATCGCCGCGGCGCAGGGCGGAACCTTCACTCTGATTGACGACTACGGACACCACCCGGTCGAGATGCAGGCGACTCTTGCCGCGACCCGCGGCGCCTTCCCGGGGCGGCGCCTGCTGCTGGTGTTTCAGCCGCACCGCTTTAGCCGCACCCGCGACTGCTTCGAGGACTTCGTGAGAGTGATCTCGCAGGCCGACGCCGTGCTGCTGGGCGAGGTCTACCCCGCCGGAGAAGCCCCGATCGCTGCGGCGGACGGGCGAACACTCAGCCGCGCGCTGCGTGTCGCAGGTCGCGTCGACCCGGTCTTTGTTCCGGACATCGCCGACATGCCGCAGGCCATTCTGGACAACGCCCGCGCTGGCGACATCGTGCTTTGCATGGGAGCCGGATCGATTGGCGCGGTGCCGCAGAAACTGCTTGAGCTGGGGCGGAAAGAATGAGCCAAGGCTCTTTGCACAGGATGGACATTGGCGCTGGCAAGGAGGGCGCGCTGCCGGATGCGGGCTCGGGGGCGAGTTTCGGCAAGGTGGCGGTGCTGCTGGGAGGCGACTCGGCCGAGCGCGAGATCTCGCTGCTGTCGGGCGGCGGTGTGCTGCAGGCGCTGCGTTCACGCGGCGTCGATGCCCATGCGTTTGATCCGGCCGAGCGCGACCTGCACGAATTGCGCCGTGACGGTTTTCAGCGCTGCTTCATCGCCCTGCATGGCCGCCATGGCGAGGATGGAACGGTGCAGGGCGCGCTCGAACTGCTTGGCCTGCCCTACACCGGGTCCGGTGTGCAGGCTTCCAGCATCGCGATCGACAAGGTGATGACCAAACGCATTTGGCAAGCCGAAGGCTTGCCGACACCGGCCTACCTTTGCCTGGAGCCTGAGCAACAGCTGCCCGAACAACTGCGCCAGATACCGGACCAGCTTGGCTTGCCGCTGATCGTGAAGCCGCCGCGCGAGGGATCGTCCCTCGGCGTCAGCAGGGTTTTGGGCTATTCACAGATGCGCGAGGCGGTGGCGCTGTCGGCCCGGTTTGATCCGCAGGTGCTGTGCGAGGAATTCATCGAGGGCGATGAGCTCACCTGCGCCGTGCTCGGGCAGGGCGTCTCGGCGCAGGCCCTGCCCCTGGTGCAGATCCTGGCGCCGGACGGCGCCTACGACTACCAGAACAAGTATTTCACCGACGTTGTCAAGTACCGCTGCCCGAGCGGCTTGCCGGCGGCCGAGGAGCAGGCCATTCAACAGTTGGTCCTGGCGGCCTACCGCGCGCTCGGTTGCCGCGGCTGGGGCCGGGTTGACCTGATGCTGCGCAACTCGGACCGCAGGGTGTTCCTGCTCGAAATGAATACGGCGCCGGGAATGACAAGTCATTCGCTGGTTCCGATCGCGGCGCGCGCCGCCGGCATCAGCTACGACGAACTCTGCCTGCGTCTGCTGGCCATGGCAACACTCGATTTCGTCGCCGAGGCTGCGCCATGAAGAAGCCACGCGTTGCGCCCAACGACGTCAGGCTGATGCAACTGCTGACAACGATGCTGCTGGCGGCGCTCGCGCTGTTGCTGATGCTTGCGCTGATGTTCTGGCTGATGCGCCTGCCCTGGTTTGCCATCCAGGGCGTCACCGTGCTGGGTGATGTCGCACACAACAATGGGGTGACCCTGCGCGCCAACGTCCTGCCGCGCCTGTCGGGGAATTTCTTCAGCGTCGATCTGGCGCGGACCCGCGCGGCTTTTGAGGCCCTACCCTGGGTCAGGCGCGCCGTCGTGCGGCGCGAGTTCCCGAACCGGCTGAGCGTCACTCTGCAAGAGCATCAGGCCGTCGCCTTTTGGGGCGCGGAAAACGAATCGCGCCTGGTGAACCACCTGGGCGAACTGTTCGAGGCCAATCCGGGTGAAGTTGAACGCGAGGATTTGCCGCGTCTAAACGGGCCCGAGGAGCAGTCGGCGCTGGTGCTGGCGATGTACCGCGCGCTGAAAGACCGCTTCCTCCTGCTCGAAGCCGAACCGGTGCAGCTCGAACTGTCGGGCGCGGGCCAATGGCGGCTGCAGCTCAACAGCGGTGTGGTGATCGAACTGGGCCGTGGAACGGTGGACGAGGTGACGCAAAGGATCGAGCGCTTCACGCGCACGCTGAGCCAGGTGAGCTCAAGGTATGGCCGCAAGCCGAGCGCCCTGGAATCGGCCGACCTGAGGTACGAACAGGGTTACGCGCTGCGGCTGCGCGGCGTGACGACGACGGACGGGCAAAAGAAACGGGGTTAGCGAGCAATATGAAACAGGTGCAATGATGGCAAAAGAGTACAAGGACCTGGTGGTCGGTCTCGACATTGGCACGGCCAAGGTGATGGTGATGGTGGCCGAGATCATGCCCGGGGGCGTGCTCCGGCTGGTGGGACTGGGGGTGGTGGCCAGCAACGGCCTGAAGCGCGGCGTGGTGGTGAACATCGACGCCACGGTGCAGAGCATTCAGCAGGCCCTGAAGGAGGCCGAACTGATGGCCGACTGCAAAATCACCCGGGTCTACACCGGCATCACCGGCGGGCATATCCGGGGCTTCAGTTCCAGGGGCATGGTGGCGGTGAAGGACCGCGAGGTGACGCCGGCCGACGTCGCTCGTGTCCTGGAGACGGCCCGGGCCGTGAATATTTCGACCGATCAACGCCTGCTGCTGGTGGAGCCGCAGGAGTTTGTCATCGACGGCCAGGACGTGCGCGAGCCGATCGGCATGAGCGGCATCCGCCTCGAAGTCAACGTGCACATCGTGACCGGGGCGCAGAGCGCGGCCGAGAACATCATCAAGTGCGTGCGTCGCTGCGGCCTGGAGGTGGAGCAGCTGCTGCTCAATTCCCATGCCTCAAGTCTGGCGGTGCTGACCGATGACGAACGCGAACTGGGCGTTGCCCTGGTCGACATGGGCGCCGGGACCACCGATGTCGCCATCTACACCGGCGGCGCGATTCGCCACACCGGCGTGATCCCGATCGCCGGCGACCTGATCACCAGCGACATTGCCATGGCGCTGCGTACCCCGACCAAGGATGCCGAGGACATCAAGGTCGAGAGTGGCTACGCCAAGCAGTTGCTGGCCGATGCCACGACCCAGGTCGAAGTCCCCGGACTGGGCGACCGCTCGCCAAGAATGCTCAGTCGGCAGGCGCTGGCTGGCGTGATCGAGCCCCGGGTCGAGGAAATCTACTCGCTGGTGCAGCAGGTGATTCGTGACTCCGGCTACGAGGAAGTGCTGTCCTCGGGCATCGTGATCACCGGGGGCAGCGCTGCCATGCCGGGCATGGTGGAGTTGGGTGAGGACATTTTCTTGAAGCCGGTGCGCCGCGGCATTCCCAAGTACGCCGGGGCGCTGTCCGACATGGTGGCGCAGCCACGTGCGTCGACCGTCATGGGGCTGCTTGAAGAGGCCCGGCTGGCGCGTTCACGTGGCCAGAAGGTGGCGCAACAGCGTGGCTCCATGAAGACTGCGGCGGGCCGGATCAAAGACTGGTTTGTGGGGAATTTCTGATGATGATGACCATCACCCCCGAAGCGGCCTGCGGCCGCTTCCCCCTCAAGGGGGCAACGCCAGTGGCCGGGCAAAGCCCGATCCACGGCGTTCGCTGGTTCAACGGCACGATGCGTCATGGCTTCGACCCGCCTTCATGAGATGCCACGCACCGCGCCGCAAGGCGTTCCTTCAAGACATTTTGGCAACTGAAGAAGCAACTAGGAATACAGGAGAAACACATGAGCATCGAAATGATTGAGGTTGAAGAGTTCCATCAGGGCACGCAGATCAAGGTGATCGGCGTGGGCGGGGGCGGCGGCAACGCCGTGCAACACATGATCGAGCGCGGGGTGAAGGGCGTCGAATTCATCTGCGCCAACACCGACGCGCAGGCGCTCTCGCGCAGTCGTGCCGACCAGTCGATCCAGCTTGGCCACACCGGGCTGGGCGCCGGCAGCAAGCCGGAGATGGGGCGGGAGGCGGCCGAGCTGGCGAGCGACGAAATTCGGGCCGCCATCAGCGGCGCCCATATGCTGTTCATCACCGCCGGCATGGGCGGCGGCACCGGAACCGGCGCCGCACCGGTGATCGCGCGCATCGCCCGCGAGATGGGCATCCTGACCGTGGGCGTGGTGACCAAGCCGTTCGAATGGGAAGGTGGCCGGCGTATGAGCAACGCCGAGCAGGGCCTGGCCGAACTCGAAGCTAACGTCAACTCGCTGGTGGTGGTGCTGAACGACAAGTTGCATGAGGTGTTCGGCGACGAAATCACCCAGGAGCAGGCCTTTGGCTACGCCAACGACGTGCTGAAGAACGCAGTCGGTGGCATCGCCGAGATCATCAACATCCCGGGCCTGGTGAACGTCGACTTCGAAGACGTGCGTACGGTGATGGGTGAGCAGGGCAAGGCGATGATGGGAACGGCCGTGGCCAGTGGCCCGGACCGCGCCCGCATTGCCGCCGAGCAGGCGGTGGCCTGTCCGCTGCTCGAAGGCGTCGACCTGACTGGCGCCAAGGCCCTGCTGGTGCTGATCACGGCGGCCAAGTCGTCGCTCAAGCTGGTTGAAACCAAGCTTGCCATGAACAGCATTCGGGCTTCGGCCTCGCCCGACGCCCATGTGATCTTCGGCACCGCCTACGACGACAGCCTGGGCGACGATATTCGAGTCACCGTGGTCGCCACCGGGTTGAACCGCAGCGGAACCCGGCGCCCGGCGCCGCCGCTGCAGGTGCTGCGCACCGGGACTGATAACACCCCGTTCAACCTGCCGACGATGAACGTCGCCGTGGGCGGACCCGGCGCGTCCATGGGCGGCGTGCACGGACAGTCAGCCTCGAACCTGGCCAGCACGGCGACCGATTACAGCGGGCTGGCGACCGCGGCCCCGCGCGTCTGGCACAGCAATCGAGCCAACGCGGCGGCCCGGGTTGACGCGCTATCGATTTCGGGCATGGACGAAATCGAAATACCGGCGTTCCTGCGCAAGCAGGCCGATTGAGCGACAGAGGCGAGCGCGCGGCAACTTTGACCTGTCATGGGTCATCGAAGCGGCGCAGCCGCAAGGCCATCCGTCATGGCCACCCCGGCGGCAGTGACTGAAAAGTAAAATTGCCGCCGTGTTGCAACAACGAACCATCAAGACACTGACCCGCGCTGTCGGTGTCGGCTTGCACAGCGGGCAGAGAGTCGAACTGACCCTGCGGCCGGCCCAGCCCGACACCGGGGTCGTTTTTCGGCGGGTCGACCTGAGCGAACCGGTGGAGATACCGGTGGCGGCGAGCGCCGTCACCGACACGCGGCTGGCCTCGACGATTTCGCTCGGCAGCGTCAAGGTCCACACCGTTGAGCACTTGATGTCGGCCTGTGCCGGGCTCGGGTTGGACAACCTGTACGTCGATATCACTGCCGAGGAGGTGCCGATCCTCGATGGGTCGGCGGCCTCCTTTGTTTACCTGCTGCAGAGCGCCGGGATCGAACTGCAGAAAGCGCCGAAACGTTTCATCCGTGTCACCCGCGCGGTCGAAGTGCGCGAGGGCGAGGGCGAGGCCACAAAGTGGGCGCGGCTTGAGCCCTACCATGGCTACCGCCTCAGTTTCGAGATCGATTTTGCCCATCCGGCGGTTGATTCGACCGGCCAGCGCGTTGTCTTCGACATGGGTACCGGCTCCTATTCGAAGGACATCGCTCGGGCCCGCACCTTCGGCTTCACCAAGGACGTCGAAATGATGCGGGCCAACGGCCTGGCACTGGGTGGCGGCTTGGACAACGCGATCGTCATGGACGATTACAAGGTGCTCAATGTTGACGGACTGCGCTACGACGACGAGTTCGTGAAGCACAAGATCCTGGACGCCATGGGCGACCTGGCCCTGCTGGGACGACCGCTGCTGGCCTCGTACAGCGCATTTCGCTCCGGGCATGCCTTGAACAACCGCCTGTTGCGCCAACTGCTGAGCGAGCCGCGCGCCTATGAAATTGTCAGCTTCGATGACGAGCGGCAGGCCCCGAGCGGTTTTTCCAAATTGGCGCCGGCCTGGTAGGCGCGACGCCGGACCGGCCATGCTGCTGTTTCGCTCGATTGTCCTGTTTCTGCTGGTCTGCGCGGGATTGCTCTTTGCACTGTACGCCGTCAGCGGCCAGCAGCGTTATCGGCACTACGGCTGGGTCGTCCTGAAATGGACGCTGCTCTCTGCCTTCGGGTTTTTTGCCGTGCTGATCTTTCAGCGCATCGGCTGAGTCGGCTCGCAGCGGCCGCGCTCGCTGCCGCTGCCTCATACCAAGTCGCCTTCGAAAGACAGGAACAGGGGCGACGGCATTGGCAAGCCAAGGAGGCCAGATGGGCGACTCCGCTCATGTCCCCCGGAACCGGCTACGCCCGTCCCTCCTCCTTGACTTCGCCGCGCCGCCCACACCGCGCCACATAGCGTTTGACATGAGCGGCA
>JBCKPH010000050.1:0-18735 GCA_038901755.1 Burkholderiaceae bacterium
TGAAGTCGTATAAGTTTCTATTGCTTTGCGTCATCGCGTCGTCCGAGCAGACTGCAGGATCGAAAGTCTCGCGTCCGGCAGTTGTTGAACACGTGCGCGATCCATGGATGCTGCGAGCGTTGAAGTCAATTCATCCGCCTTGGTTTGCGTAGTGCGTCAGCATGGTCAACCCGATTTCCCTCCGCATCTCCGTCCCCGACGGCAACCCCGACGGCCTGTGCGTGGTCGAGCGCAGCAACTGGATCGGCAAGGCGTTTGCGTTTCCGCGTGCGCTGCTGCCGCACGTGAAGGCGCGCGACGAGTTGGACCATAGCGCGGCGTACACCAGTGGCTGGATCCGTGCGGGTCTCGGCCCTTAAAATTGCCCGCCTGCAAGCGCTTCTGACCCATGACTGCCACCGAGCTCGCCCCCATCAACCGGCATGTCCTGGCCTGGGCGCGCAAGGAGAGCGGGTGGCTGCCTGAACAAATCGCGCTGGGCCTGCATGTGAAGCCGGAGCGCGTCGCGGCTTGGGAGCACGGTGATCGAAAGCCCACGATGCGTCAGGTCGAAAATCTGGCGCGGTTCCTGCACCGGCCGCTCAGCATCTTCTTCTTGCCCAGCCCACCGGAGTTGCCGCCGCTCGCTGCCGAGTACCGGCGCCTGCCGGGTGTGCGGGTAGGTGCCGAGTCGCCGCAGTTGCGGCTGGCGCTGAGGCAAATGCTCAATCGGCGCGAATACGCGCTGAATCTCTACGAGGAGCTTGGAGCGCCAGTCCCGACGTTCGACGCTGCCGCGCATCTGTCTGAATCGTCGGCGATTGTCGGCGCGCGCTTGCGCGCGTTGCTGCGCATCGCCATAGAGGATCAAAGCGCGTGGGGCAACGCATGGCAGGCCTGGCGCACTTGGCGTGCCGCGGTTGAGTCGGCCGGCGTTCTGGTTTTCCAGTTCAACAAGGTCGCGCTCGAAGAGGCGCGGGGACTCACCTTGCTCGACACGCCGCTGCCGGTGGCCGGCATCAACAGCAAGGAACGCGTGCCGGAGGCCAAGGCGTTCACGCTGCTGCATGAAGTGGTGCACCTCATGCTGGCCGCGGGGCATGAGGAACTGCCCGCCCTCGAAGAAAAGCGCAATGGCGAGCAATGGGCCGAGGTCGAGCGGTTCGCGGAATCTGCCGCGAGCCATGCCTTGGTGCCGGAGGGCGTTTTACGGGTGGCTGTCGATGCAATGAGCGACAACACGGGAGCCTGGTCGGTGCAAGCGGTACGGCGCCTGGCGCGGCGCTTCTGGATCACGCCGCTCGCTACGGCCACGCGACTTCGCGAGTCGGGCTTCATGACCTGGAACCGCTACAACGAATGGCGTGCCGAATGGAATCAGTATGTGGCAACCTTGCCCGTGCGCGGTGGTGGCTTTGCGACACAAGCCGAGAAGGCGATCAACCGCCACGGCCGGCCGTTCGTGCAGTTGGTGCTGGAGGCGATGTCGGCCAACAGGATCACGTCGATCGATGCGGCACGCTATCTGGAACTGAAGTTCCAGCACTTCGACCAGCTACGTGGGTTGTTGGGCGGGCCTACGAGTGGAGCCGCCGAGAATGGCTGACGGCGCCGCCGAGGTCGTGTATTCGATCGACAGCAACTCCTTGATGGATTGGCAGGCGCGCTACTACCCGATCGATGTATTCGCCAGCCTTTTCGCGCGCATTGACGCTCTGATCGCCTCCGACCGATTGTGCGCGGCTGAGTTGGTGCATGAAGAGATCGAGGTTGTGGGAACGGCGGGCCTGATCGGCTGGACCAAGGCCAACAAGGGCATCTTCGTGCCGACCAAGACCTTGCTCGCCGATGCCATCGTGATCCAGAACCAGTTCACCGGGATGCGCGATCCCAAGGCCGAGTTCGAAGAGGCCGATGCCTATGTTGTCGCGCTCGCGCAGCAGCGCGACGGGATCGTGGTCACGCAGGAGACGCCGGCTGCCGAGAAGCAACGACCGCGGCGCACGCACTTCATCCCGGACGTTTGCCGAGAACTGGGCATACCGTGCATCAGCTTGCTCGGTCTCATGCGGCGAGAGAAGTGGGTGCTTTGACAGCTGAGCTGCAGCGAACCGATTTCCCTGGCCCTCAATGGCCCGCCGCGGTGGTTCGCACCATCGTGACACCGAATTACTGTATTACTGTTAAACTGCATCCTATGAAAGCCACCGTCACGATCAACAGTCGCGGCGTCGTCACGCTGCCGGCCAAGCTGCGCCAGGCGCTCGGATTGAAGGCCGACGACCACCTGATCGCCGAGACCACGCCCGAGGGCCTGTTGCTGCGCCCGGCCGTCACGCTGCCGCTGGAGGTGTACACGCCGCAGCGCGAGCGCGAGTTCGACGAGGCCGAGAGCGAACTCGACGCGGTGCTGGCCGCGCCGCCGGCGCTGGCGCGCCGCCCCGCGCGCAAACGTTGAGCCACCCGCGGCCATGCGGGTGTTCCTCGACGCCAACATCCTATTTTCGGCTGCCAAGTCCGACGGTGCGGTGCGCGCGCTCTTGCGCCTGCTGCTCGAGCGCGGGCACGATTGCTGGGCCGATGCCTATGTGGCGGCCGAGGCGCGGCGCAACCTCGTCGCCAAGGGGCCGGAGGCTGTGCACGTGCTCGATGCGCTGCTGGCGCGCCTGCGCGTGGCGGCGGCTGCGCCGCTTGCGTCCGAGCCCGCTGACGTGGCCTGGCTGCCGGAGAAGGACCGCCCGGTGTTGGCCGCTGCAATTCATCTACGTTGCGACGCACTCGTCACCGGCGACCGCACGCACTTCGGGGCCGGCCACGGGCGCGCGTTCGGCGGCGTGGTCATCCATTCCCCGCGCTCGCTCGCCGAGCACCTGTTGGCCTGAACGATGCGCAACCGGGAGGATCGCAAGCTAACCTGGGCAGCCTCCACGGATTTGCAATCCGGCGCTTCGCCGGATGGGCGCTGGCGCATGTACAGCCACGATGAACTGATCCTCCGCGACAAGGCCAGCCTGGATATCTTCTGGCTCAAGGACGACTCGCTGGCCGACAGCGACAACCTTCCGCTACCTGACGTCATTGCCCAGGAAATTGTGGAAGACCTGGAGGCGGCGTTGGAGCAGTTCAGATTGATTGCCGGGGATTTGGCACAGGGAGAAAACACTTGAAACAGAAAACGAAGTCGCCATTGCGAATGGCGCCGTTGCGGGTGCCGGGGCAGTCGCTCGAACGGGAGATCGGTGATGTCGTTTACGACGGCTATCTGGCGCCAACGATGATGGCCCTATTCGTAATCATCCTGGCGGGATGGGAGTGGTACGCGCACCTCTATCCGCGCAAGCCCAATCCCATGGCCATGACTGTGGTGGCGGGACTTGTCATGATTTGGGCCGTTTGGCGGATTCGGTCAACGATCGGCCGCGTGAAGCAACTGGCTCTGGGTCGTGATGGAGAGAGGGTGGTCGGGCAGTTTTTGGAACGCTTCCGGGTGGACAGTTTCATCTTTCACGATGTGCCGAACGGCGACGCCAACATCGACCACGTCTTGATTGGGCCACGCGGCCTGTACACGATTGAAACCAAGACGATGCGCAAACCGGAGCGGGGCGAGTGCAAGGTGAAGTTCGTCGATGGGCGCCTGTATGCAAATGGCAGGGAACTCGAGCGTGACGCCACGGTGCAGGCCAAGGCGCAGGCGCGCTGGTTGAACAATTTCTTCGCCGAAGCCGGGTTTCAGGCCTTTGTCCAACCGGTCGTGGTTTTCCCTGGCTGGTTTGTCGAGCCTTTTGACATGAAAGCGGCTGGCGTTTGGGTACTTGAGCCGAAGGCACTTGATGCGTTTATCAGCGGGGAGCCAGAAAGGCTAAGCCGCGACGAGGTGAAGGCGCGTTCACTCGCCCTCTCTGCCTACATCCGCAGTTAGGCGAAAATCTAGATTCGAAACGCGCGTCGTTCATGCCGCTCTGCGTCAACATGCGCATTCTGGTTTGACCCATGTCAATCCACCGTGCGCACGACCAGTCTACGATGGACCCGGACCAACCCTCTTGACCGGGGCCGAGCACCTGACGGTGGGCGCCAGTTCCCCGACGAAGGCAAACGATGACCGCTTCACACCTGACCCACGGCCAGCGCGCCCTGATCAAGGCTCAGCTGGAACTTCGTCTGCATCAGCTTGACAGCCAGCTAAGCGCGCATCATGCGGGAAAGTCCCGCGTCGACCATGCGTGCGAGCTGTTGCAGCAGGACGATGACGACGCGTCCCAACGAGCCGGCGACCGCGAGGTGGACCTGGCATTGTCGGACCTGGAGACGCAGGAGCTGAGCGCGGTCAGCCAGGCGTTGCGGCGCATCGACGACGAGGGCTTCGGCCTGTGTGGGTCATGCGGTGCCGAGATACCGTTTGAACGCTTGAAGGTCGAACCGCAGGCCACGCATTGCGTCAATTGCGCTTCACGCCGAGAATCCGGGTCAACCAGGAGGGCTTGACATGAAGCTGTTTCACGCCGTGGTCTGGACCGACCACCACAAGGCGCAGGTGCTGCAGTTTGACGCCGAGCATGTGCAGGCGCAGAAGATCAAGACGCATACGCACCATACGCGCCAGCATGGTTCCGAGGTGCGTACCGAGCATGAGTTCTTTGGCGATCTGTGTGATGCATTGAAGGGCGTCAAGGAGGTGCTGGCCACCGGCCCCAGCACGGCGCTGGCGGACTTTCGCCACTACGCGGACAAGCACAGGCCCGAGATCGCACGCCTGATCGTCGGCTACGAAGCGGTGAACCACCCGACCGAAGGCCAGTTGGTGGCGTTTGCGCTCCAGTATTTCGCCCGCTACGACCTGATGGCTGGCCGGCGCTAGGCCGGGCCCCGCGGCCGATGGCCGGATTCAGGGCAAACTCGGGCCCAGTGAACAAGGCATTTCTTTCCGCCATCATTCTGCTGGCCGGCCTGCTGGCGCTGTACCTTGCGCTACTTGCTTTGCTCTGGCTGCGTCAGGAGTGGCTGATCTTTCAGCCCGAGCGGCTGGCGCCCGCGACGCGGCTGGCGCGCGATGCTGACGTGCACGAGGTGAGCGTGGCGGTGCTGGGCGCCACGCTGTCGGCGCTGCACCTGCGCCTGCCCGGGCCCAAGGGCCTGGTGTTCTTTTTGCACGGCAATGCCGGCAGCCTGGCGAGCTGGTTTGTCGCCGCCGAGCGTTATCGCGCGGCGAACTACGACCTGTTCATGCTGGACTACCGGGGTTACGGCAAGAGCAGCGGACGCATCAACAGCGAAGAGCAGTTGCGCGCCAATGTGCGCGCCGCCTGGGACCAGGTGGCGCCGGCGTACCACGGCAAGCCGGTGGTGATTTACGGCCGCTCGCTCGGCACGGCGCTGGCGGCGCGCCTGTCGGCGCAGTTGTCAGACAGCGGCACGCCGCCGGCAATGACAGTGCTGGTCTCGCCCTACCGCAGCATGGGGGCGCTGGCCGCCGAGCATTACCCATTGGTGCCACAGGCCCTGTTGCGTTACCCGCTGCGCACCGAGGATGATGTTGCGCGGATCGGCGGGCCGCTGCTGTTGATCTACGGCGATCGCGCCGTCGTGGTTCCGCCCGTGCACAGCGACGCCCTGGCCGAGATTGCGCGCCGGGGCGGCGCCCAAGTCAGGTTGCTGAGGATCGCCGGCGCGTCACATAACGACCTGCAGGAGTTCGACAGTTATGTGAAGGCATTTTTCGGCTCGCTGCCCGATCGGTGAGGGAGCCTGTCACCAATGAACCGATTCACCCGTTCGCTGCACCTGCAAGGCGCCAGCAACTTTCGCGACCTGGGCGGCTACTTCGGGCTTGACAGCCGACCGGTGCGCTGGCGCCGACTGTTTCGCTCGGATCATCTGGCCGGCTTGACGCCGCGGGACAAGATCATATTGTCCGAGGTGGGGTTGCGTCGGGTGTTCGATTTCCGTGGTGTGACCGAGCGCACCGCCGCCGCGTGCGCGCTGGACCATGCAACGGTGTATTCCCTGCCGATCGAGCCGACCATCGTGGCCTGGCTTGCCGCCAACCTGGATGCCCGGCGCCGGCCGACGGCTGAGGAGACGATGGAACTGATGCGCGAGACCTACCGCGCGTTTGCCAGTGACAACCGGCACCGCTACCGGGAACTGTTCCTGCACCTGCTGGAATCGGACGCGCCGCTGGTGTTTCATTGCACGGCGGGCAAGGACCGCACCGGGTTCGCCGCGGCGCTGATCCTGCTGGCGCTCGGTGTGCCGCGCGATGTCGTGCTGGAAGACTACCTGCTCACCAACACGCACCTGAAGATTCAACCGAATCCGGACAGCCCCCTGTCGGCCGAGGTGCGCGCCGTGCTGCATCGTGTGCAGGAAGACTTTCTCGAAGCGGCGCTCGAGGTGGTGGACCAGGACTTTGGCGGGCCGATCAGCTACCTGAAGAACGGCCTGGGCGTGGCCGAGACCGAACGCTCCCGCCTGGCCGAACTCTACCTCGAAGCGCCAGACTGAGCCGCCGGCCGAGCGGCAACTACATTGCGCCCTTCATCAGCGCGATGGCCGCGCCGAACGGATCCAGCAGCACGCAGAAGCGTCCGATGTTCGGGATATCGGTGGGCGGCACCACGATGGCACGCGCGCCCAGTTGCTGCGCCTTGGCGGCACTGGCGTCGACAGCGGTCACGGAGAGGTAGCAGGACCAGTGACTCGGAGTACCCGGCTGCGCGGACAGCATGCCACCGATGGCCTCGCTCCCGTTCACGCGCGCTGGTCTTTGCAGTTCGCGCTAGCGCCCGCCCACGGCAAAACGGCTGCCTTCGCGCGAACGCATCTCAATCTGCCAAGCCCCATCGACCCGCGCATCGACCTTGGCGGCCGCCACCTGCATGCCGCGCGGACATTGCCAGGCCTGCACCAGAACCTCCTTGACGATGGCATCAAACACCTTTTCGCGCGGCGCACGAATATGGCGCTTCAATCTCAAACTGAGCATTGCCGGTGCGTTCATGATCGTCTCTTTCTCTGACTGGGGCTGGAAGAAGGGCGGTTGCTGTGACTGGCCGACGGCGCGCTCCAGGCAAGGCCGTGCGACTGCGCAGCGAATGCGTCGATGTTGAAGCTGCGGGCCGCCGGTTTTCCAAGCAACTGCCAGTCGGCGAAGTCGAGCAGCGAGCACCAGTCTTCCCATTGCTGCGCATGTCCACCATCGCGCATGACGATGCCGCAACGTTGCGGCTGGCCCAGAAAGCGATACACCTTGAGCGCCGCTATCAACCTTGCCGTTGTTCGTCTGCGCCGGTGCCACCCTGGCGTTGGCGCAGGGGCTGGACGGCCAGCATCGGCATGACGACCCGGTGACCGAGTTGCGGCGCTTCGATTAAAGCCGGCGGCGGGTTGTCGAGGTCGTTAGCACGGCCAGCGACCCGGCTACAGCGAGTCGGTGAAGCTGCGCAGCTTGTCGGAGCGGCTGGGGTGCTTGAGCTTGCGCAGGGCTTTCGCCTCGATCTGGCGAATGCGCTCGCGCGTCACGTCAAACTGCTTGCCGACCTCTTCCAGCGTGTGGTCGGTCGACATCTCGATGCCAAAACGCATGCGCAGCACCTTGGCCTCGCGCGGCGTCAGTGAATCAAGGATGTCTTTCACCACGTCGCGCAGGCCAGCCTGCATGGCGGCCTCGATCGGCGCCGTGTTCGCGCTGTCCTCGATGAAGTCACCCAGGTGCGAATCGTCGTCGTCGCCAATCGGCGTCTCCATCGATATCGGTTCCTTGGCGATCTTCATGATCTTGCGGATCTTGTCTTCCGGAATCTCCATCCGCTCGGCCAGCACGCTAGCGTCCGGCTCAAAGCCAAACTCCTGCAGATGCTGGCGGCTGATGCGATTCATCTTGTTGATGGTTTCGATCATGTGCACCGGAATCCGAATGGTGCGTGCCTGGTCGGCGATGGAGCGGGTGATGGCCTGGCGAATCCACCAGGTCGCGTAGGTTGAAAACTTGTAGCCGCGCCGGTATTCGAATTTGTCCACCGCCTTCATCAAGCCGATGTTGCCCTCCTGGATCAGATCCAGAAACTGCAGGCCGCGGTTCGTGTATTTCTTTGCAATCGAGATGACCAGGCGCAGATTCGCCTCGATCATTTCCTTCTTGGCGTGACGCGACGAAGCCTCGCCTTCGTTCATGCGCCGGTTGATCTCCTTGAGTCGTCCCAGCGGCACCACAACCCGCGACTGCAGGTCGATCAGCTTTTGCTGCAGGTCCTGGATCGGCGGAACATTGCGCGCCAGGATGACGGACCAGGGTTTGCCGGCGTTGGCCTGCTTTTCCACCCATTTCAGATTCAACAGATGGCTCGGGACCGGGTGTGCGTGTTTGTCGAGTCCGCTGAAATCACGAATGAAGTCCTCTTGCGGATAGCCGCACTTGTCAACGATGATGCGGCGCAATTCGCGCTCTTTCTTGCGCACGTCGTCGACCTGGGAGCGGACCAGTTCACAAAGCCGTTCAATCGTCTTGGCGGTGAAGCGAATCGTCATCAGTGCGCCGCTCAACGCCTTCTGCGCCTTCACGTAACCGGACGTGCCATACCCGTCCTTGTCGTAGACCTTGTGCACTTTTTCAAACAGGCTGGCGATGCGCTCGAAACGTGCCAGGGCCTCGGTCTTGAGTTCCTCGAGCTTCCTGGTCAGCGCCTTGGAGCCACCCTTGCCATCGTCGTCGTCTTCCTCGTCGATCTCGTCGAAGTCCTCTTCAGCAACATAGTCATCAGCCTCGTTCGGATTGAAGAAGCCATCGACGATGGTCGAAATGGCGACCTTGTCCTGCCGAATATCGTCGGCCATGCGCAGGATCGCGGCAATGGTCGCGGGAGACGCCGAAATCGCCTCCATCATGGCCATCAAGCCGCCTTCGATGCGCTTGGCGATTTCGATCTCGCCCTCTCGCGTCAGCAGTTCGACGGTGCCCATTTCGCGCATGTACATGCGCACCGGGTCGGTAGTGCGGCCAAAGTCGCTGTCGACGGTGGACAGCGCGGCCTCCGCCTCTTCTTCCGCTTCCTCTTCCGAAGCCGCAGTCGGCCCGGTGTTGGTCAGCAGCAGCGTCTCGGCATCGGGCATTTGCTCGTACACCGCGACGCCCATGTCGTTCAACATGCTGATGACCACTTCCATGGTCTCGGCATCGACCAGCTTGTCCGGCAGGTGGTCGGAGATTTCACCGTGAGTCAGGTAACCGCGGGTCTTGCCCAGCTTGATGAGGGCCTTCAGGCGTTGCCGGCGCTTGGCCAGGTCTTCTTCGGACAGGATGGTCTCGTCCAGGCCAAACTCCTTCATCAAGGCCCGTTCCTTGGCCTTGCTGATCTTCATGCGCAGCGGTTTGGCCTTTTCTCCGGTGGCTGGCTGCCCTTCGGCGAACTCGGCAACCAGGTCCGGCGTGTCGTTCACCGCGCTATTCGGGAGCGCGTTCTTCGGCTTGTGTCCGCCTTTGGCCCCGGCCTTCTGGGTCGCGTCGGAGGACTCGCTCATCTGTGCCTTGGGTGGACGTCCCGGCTTGCGCTTGACCGTCGCGTCGATTGCAGGAATCTTCGGTACCGACTTGTTGGTCACAGCGATGGCCGTAGCCTTGACGGACACTAGGGGTGCATGCTGCTTCCTGCTCGCAGGCTTCGCAACCATCTTGGCCGATGCCTTGGTGACGGATTTGGCGGATTTCACGGCGGCAGGGATCCTGGCCGCCGTCTTTGAGGCCAGCTTTACAGCGGGCTTGACGCTGGTTTTCTTTGACGCAACCGCATGCGCAGCAGGCTTCTTGGATTCTTGATTCGGCATCGAACAACCTCAGAAAAACGGAACAAACAGGTCGAACCCACGGCGGCGATGGCGCGCGACGGGATCAGTCGAGGCGGGGGCGTCCCCATGGGCAAGTTGTTTGGGCGAACATTTGGAGTGCAGTCCTTGCGGTAGTTTTGCCGGTTGTGATCAATGTCAACGGTTGGCCGCTCCGGAGGTGCTGCTGTCGCGCTTGCCGTCAGCAACGTTGGATTATACCCTCGGAGGCGAGGAAACGAGTCGATTCGACCCAGTCTGGATTGGGGAGATTCTTGCCGGGCTGGCGTGTCCGACGCGTGGCTAAGGTGTCGGACTCTGCACGGTGGCAAGCTTTCCTTCGAGCTCACGCCGACGCTGGTGCAGTCCCCGGTAACGGGCCAGTTCCGCCGGATCCAGCGCGGCCCGCTGGATGGCATCGGTTTCCTGCAATTTGATGCTATCGATCAGCATTCGATTCAGCAGGTCCTGCAGTTCCGACATGTTGTCGGCCACGCGTTCGCTCTCGTCCTGCTCTGTATCCTGATTGCCAGCCATCACCTGCAGCGCAAGCGCCTCGCACTCGTGTTCGCGCAGGCCTTCGCGCAGCGCGCCCCAAGGCATCGGCCCATGATCGTGCAACTGGCTGTCCAGCCAGATGAACAGGGGGCCATGAGGAGCCGGCAGCTCACACAGCAGGGCATGTTCTTCGCCGGACATCAGGTTCCAATACGCGGGGTAGGACAACAGCAGGCGTGCGGCATGGTCGGCGCGGCTGGTGGGCGCCTTTCGAGCGTGCAGCCGGCTCGGGCGGCGCCTCGTCGCCTGCCTAGCCGTTCCCCACTGGCCGAATCCGGCCTCGTAGGTCGGAACTGCACCAGCCGAAGCGTCGCTGCGCCAGCGGCTGGGAATGCCCTTCCCGGCCTGGCCCCACAGCTCGGCAAGTTCACGGCCACCGAGTTGCACGGTGGCCGCTATCTCGGTCAGCAACTGGGCCTTGAGCGCGCCAGAGGGCAGGGCGCCCCAGAGCCCGCGCGCCTGGCTGGCGAACTTTGCCCGGCCTTCCGGTGACTGCAGGTCGCAGTCTTCGGCGGCCACGTCCTGAAGAAAGCGGCTCAATGCTTGAGCGTTCGCCACCATCTGGGCAAATGCGTCGCGCCCAAATTCCCGGATGTAGCTGTCTGGGTCATGTTCGGCCGGCAGGAACAGGAACTTGACGCTGCGCACGTCCGAAGCCTGTGGCAAGGCCACTTCCAGCGCCTTGCGCGCGGCGCGCCGCCCGGCAGCGTCGCCGTCAAAGCTGAACACGACCGAGTCGGTGAAGCGAAAAATCTTCTGCACATGCTCGCCGCTGCAGGCTGTTCCCAGAGTGGCGACCGCGTTCGCAAATCCAAGCTGAGCCAGCGCCACCACGTCCATGTAGCCCTCGGTCACCAGCACGAAGCCCAGTTCACGAATCGCAACGCGCGCCTCAAACAGGCCATACAGTTCACGCCCCTTGCTGAAAACCGGCGTCTCGGGCGAATTGAGGTATTTCGGCAGGTCGTCGCCCAAGACCCGTCCGCCAAAGCCTATGCATTCGCCCTTGACATTGCGAATCGGGAACATGATGCGGTCGCGAAACCGGTCGTAGCGCCGGGCTTCGCCACCGGACTCGTCTGCCGCATGGATGACCAATCCGCTTTCGACCAGCAGGGGATCGTCATAGTTCGGAAATACGCTGGACAGGTGGTGCCAGCCGTCGGGCGCGAAGCCAAGGCCAAAATCGCGCGCGATTTCGCCGCTCAAGCCGCGACCCTTGAGGTACGCAATCGCCTTGGGCGAGTTTTTCAGCTGCTGCCGATAGGCCGCTGCGGCCCGCTCCAGCACCTCGGTCAACGTCAGGCGTCGCTGTCTTTGCTCCGCCGCCAGTGCCCGTTCACGCGGATCGGCGTCGTCCTCGGGCACCTGCATGCCGTACTGCTGCGCCAAATCCTTCACCGCGTCGACAAACCCCATGCCCAGGTAATCCATCAGGAACCCGATGACGTTGCCGTTCTTGCCGCAGCCGAAGCAGTGGTAGAACTGCTTGCTCGGGCTGACGGAAAAGGACGGCGACTTTTCCCCATGGAAAGGGCATAGGCCCATGTGGTTGGCGCCACCCTTCTTCAGCTGCACATGACGGCTAATGATGTCGACGACATCGGCTCGGGCTATCAGTTCCTGAATGAATGTTTGAGGGATGGCCATGGCAGTGGGCGGTGGACTGCAAGCATACACACCCGCCGTTCCCGGAAAGCGTTGATGCCTGTTGCCGGAACCGGGAAATCCACGCACCAGGTCGCTGCAGTGACGCTAGCATGGAGGCCAACGACCGGAGCTGCATCATGCCGAGCATTTTTGACCAGGACCTTGGCCGCAACGACGCCAATTTTGCGCCGCTCTCGCCGCTGTCATTCATTGAACGCGCGGCCGAGGTCTACCCGGACCGGCTGGCCGTGGTCCATGGCGAGTTGCGCCGCAGCTGGTCCGAGCTGTACGCGCGCTGCCGGCGACTGGCCAGCGCGCTTGCTCGTTGTGGCATCGGCAAGGGTGACGCGGTGGCCGTCATGCTGCCGAACACGCCGCCCATGGTCGAAGCGCATTTTGGCGTTCCGATGTGCGGCGCCGTGCTGAACGCGCTCAACACCAGGCTCGACGCCGACTCGATCGGCTTCATGCTGGACCATGGTGAGGCCAGGATCGTCATTGTCGACGCGGAGTTTTCGAGCGTGATGAGGGCAGCCATCACGCGGCGCAAGTCGACATCTGCGCTGCGCCTGATCGAGGTCGAGGACAGTTTGTACGATGGTCCGCGCCAGGCCTTGGGTGGACAGGACTACGAAGCGTTTCTTGCCGGAGGCGACGCGCAGTATCCGTGGCAACTGCCCGACGATGAATGGGATGCGATCACGCTCAACTACACCAGCGGCACCACGGGTAATCCGAAGGGCGTGGTGTATCACCACCGCGGCGCGGCAATGAATGCGCTGTCCAACATCCTCGAATGGGACATGGCCAAGCACCCGGTTTACCTGTGGACTCTGCCGATGTTTCACTGCAATGGCTGGTGCTTTCCGTGGACGGTGGCGGCCAGGGCCGGCGTCAACGTCTGCCTGCGCAAGGTCGAGGCGCAGGCGATCTTTGATGCGATGCGCCGCCATGCCGTCACACATTACTGTGGGGCGCCGATTGTTCACAGCCTGCTGGTGAATGCGCCGGATGAGATGAAGAAGGGCCTACCGGCTGGCGTGAAGGCGATGGTCGCCGGCGCCGCGCCCCCAGCTTCGATGATCGAAGGCATGGAGCGCATGGGTTTCGATCTGATTCACGTCTATGGATTGACCGAGGTCTATGGGCCCGCGGCGGTCTGCGCCAAGCAAAAGGAATGGGACCGGCTGGAGATTGCTGAACGGGCTCGCCTGAATGCCCGGCAGGGCGTGCGCTACCACCTGGAGCGTGCTGTCCGTGTGCTCGATCCGAGCACCATGGCACCGGTGCCGCAGGACGGTGAAACCATGGGCGAGATCATGTTCCGCGGCAACATTGCAATGAAGGGCTATCTGAAAAATCCGCAGGCAACCCGGGATGCCTTTGCCGGCGGCTGGTTTCATAGCGGCGACCTGGCCGTGATGTGCCCCGACGGCTACATCAAGATCAAGGACCGCAGCAAGGACATCATCATTTCCGGCGGCGAGAACATTTCGTCGATTGAGGTGGAGGACGTTCTGTACCGGCACCCGTCGGTGCTGGCCGCTGCGGTGGTTGCCAAGCCCGATCCGCGCTGGGGCGAAACGCCCTGTGCCTTTGTCGAACTGAAAGCCGGCGCCTCGATCACGGCGCGGGAAATTGTTGACCACTGTAAAGAGCACCTGGCCGGCTTCAAGGTGCCGCGGGCCGTTGTCTTCGGCGAGCTGCCGAAAACTTCGACCGGGAAGATCCAGAAATTCGAGTTGCGGCGTCGGGCCGGATCGGTTGCGGCCATCGACGCATAGGGGCAGTCCGTGATCGCTCAGCCCTTGTTGGCGAGACCGAGCCGTTCGATCACGGCCTTCTCCTTGGCAAAGTTCTCGCGCGAGAACCTGGTGTAGTCCTCGGTGTTGAGGTAGATTATCGGTTGGTCGTACTTCTCAAAGATGGCGAGGACTGCCGGGTCATCCAGCGTCTTCTTGAACACGTCGTGCAGCAGCTTGGTGACGGCGGGTTCAAGGCCCTTGGGCGCGCCGATGCCAAACGGTGAGTCGTACACGGTTTCATACCCGAGTTCCTGCAGGGTTGGCACGCTGGCCCAGCGCTTGGTGCGTTTGCTGCCGTAGGTTGCAAGCAGCCGGCAGGTCCCCGCGTCCACATGCGGTCCCCAGCCCGTGGCGTCACTGTGCGCCATCACGGTTCCGCTGAGCAACGCCTGCATGCCGTCGGCGTTGCCGCGAAACGGTACATGCAGCAGCTTGATACCCGCCCTCGCAGCAAACTCCTCGATCGCCAGATGAGGCGTGGTGCCATTGCCGGTCGAGCCGAAGCTGAAGCGCTCGGGATTGGCCTTGGCGTACTCGATGAGGTCCTTGATCGACTTGATCGGTGAATCAGCCCGCACGACGAGGCCGAAGGTATAGCCGGTAAGGCACGCGATGTAGGTAAAGTCCTTCAACGGATCGAACAGCATCTTCTGCATGTGGGGTTGCCGCAGCACGCCAATGTGGATTTGCGACAGGGTGTAGCCGTCGGGCCGGGCGCTGACCAGTTCATTCGGACCCAGCATGCCGCTGGCGCCGGCCTTGTTTTCGACGACAAAGGTGCCGCCGATGATCTTGCCCGCACTCTCGGCCAGCACGCGCATGACGACGTCGGTGGAGCCGCCGGCCGGCCAGGGGCAGATCAACTTGATCGGGCGCGACGGAAAGGCCTGCGCGCTTGCCAATGAGGGAAATGCGATGGCACTGGCCATTGCGGCATTGCCGGCGACGAAGTGGCGCCGCGATATCTTGCTGGAATTCATGTGATATCTCCTTGATCTGGCTCGATTCAGTTCAACTCGACCCGACAACGTCTGCCCTGCGGGTCGCCCATGCTTGTCAGTCACCCATCACAACGCCCTCGCTACGCGGGTCGGCGCCACCAAACAGGCCACGCGCCGTGCGCTGGATGGCCTGCAGGCCACTGCTGAGGCTTTGCTCGCGAATCTCGTGGCCCAGCGCCTTGAGCACGTCGACGGTCTGCTCCGGAAAGCGCTTTTCTTCCAGAACGGTAGGCCCGTTTAGCGAGCCGAAGTTCGGCAGGTTGATCGCCTGCTGGGCGTTCAGTCCCCAGTTCAGCGTGCCGTAAAGCGTCTTGGCCGTGTAATGGATGATCATCGCTCCGCCCAGACTGCCCGCGCTCATGACCAGAGCGCCATTCGACTTGTCAAAAACCAGCGTTGGACTCATGGAGGAGCGCGGGCGCTTGCCCGGTTGCACGCGGTTGGCGATTGGCTGGCCGGCCGCATCGGCCGGCGCGAAGCTGAAGTCGGTCAGTTCATTGTTCAAGAGGAAGCCGCGGACCATCTGGCGCGCGCCGAACGCGTCGTCGATGGTGGTGGTCAAGGCGACGGCGCGGCCGCTGGCGTCAACGATGGATATGTGCGAGGTGCCGAACTCTTGCTGTTCCGGCATCGGCGCGTAGGCGGTCTTGATCGGCCCGGGTACACCCGGCCTGGCAGTCTTCATGCTACGAGATCCGATCAAGCCAGCGCGCGCGGCTAGGTAGTCGCGGTCCACCAGGCTCATCCAGTTGCCGCCGGGCGGACTGACAAAGTCCGGATCCCCAACGTACTGCGCCCGATCCGCGTAGGCGAGTCGCGACGCCTCGGTGTATTGGTGCAGCCAGGCGGCGCCGGGCAGGCCGTCCTGCAGCGGGATGTCCGAGGCGATGGTGTTGCTGAGGATACCGAGAATCTGCGCCACGGCAATTGCCCCTGAACTCGGCGGCGGCATGCCGCATATCCGGTAGTCCTTGTTGCCACCGTGGGCAGCAGCTCGATAGTCGGTGCAAAAGGCTTCGCGCTTTTTCGGCTGGTATGACGCCAAGTCGGTCAACGCCAGTTTGCCCGGATTCGTCGGATGCCCCTGAACCTTGGCCACGATGTCGCGGGCGATTTCACCTTCATGCAGTGCTTTCGAGCCTTCGCTGGCAATTCGACGCAATACGGCAGCGAGGGCCGGATTTTTCAGCACATGGCCAACCGGCCAGGGCGCTCCGCCGGAGTCGTAGAAATAGGCGGCGGCGGTCGGGTCTTTTTTTAGATGGATATCGCTGCCGAGCCGGGTGTGGAGCCGGGCGCTCACCTTGAAGCCCTGGTCCGCGAGGCTCAAGGCCGGCTCAAACAGCTTGTTCCATGGCAGCCGGCCGTGTTCCCGGTGCGCCATCTCAAGCATCCGAACCGTGCCCGGCGTGCCGACCGAGCGGCCACCGACGACGGCGTCGTAAAAGCCCATCGGCCTACCGTCGGTGCCGAGAAAGAGTTTTTCGTCGACGCTGGCCGGCGCCGTTTCGCGACCGTCATAGGCCTCGACCTTTCGGCCGTCAAAGTGCAGCAGGAATGCCCCGCCACCGAGGCCACTGGACTGCGGTTCCACCAACGCCAGGACCATTTGCACGGCGATTGCCGCGTCGACGGCCGTGCCTCCTGCCTTGAGAACCTGATAGCCGGCGTCGGTCGCCAGTGGGTTGGCGGCAGCAACGGCGAACTTGCTGCTGGCCCAGCCGGGTTTCTCGGTCAGGCCTGAGGCGCCTTCCGGCTGATTCGGCGCGATGTAGGCGAAGGGCGGCGCGTAGGCGCACGCGGCCAGCAGGACGGCCAGCGCAAGAAGGGTTGTCCGATGTTTCATGGGCGGTGCAGGGCGGGAATCATTAGGCCCAATGCTAGCCCGGCGCGACGGTTGTGCGGAGGCGGGACAACCCTTGGACCCGTTGTTGCGGGTCTAACGTGGCGCCAGGCGGATCGCGCCGTCGAGTCGAATCACCTCGCCGTTGAGCATGTCGTTCTCGAATATATGCTTGACTAGCTTGGCGTAGTCCTCGGGTGTTCCCAGCCTGCTCGGGAACGGAACCGAGGCGGCCAGCGCGTCCTGCACCTCCTTGGGCATGCCAAACAGCATCGGGGTGCCAAAAATCCCTGGCGCGATCGTCATGTTGCGGATGCCGTTGCGCGCCAGATCGCGCGCGATCGGCAAGGTCATGCCGACGATGCCGCCCTTGGACGCGCTGTAGGCCGCCTGACCGATCTGTCCGTCGTACGCCGCGACCGACGCCGTTGAAATCATGGCACCGCGTTCCCCGGTCGATTCCGGCTCGTTCTTGCACATGGCCTCGGCCGCGAGTCGAATCATGTTGAAGCTGCCGATCAGATTGACCATGACGGTCCGGCTAAAGAGCGCCAGCGAATGGGCCCCGTTCTTGCCGACCGTCTTTTCCGCTGTGGCGATGCCCGCGCAATTCACCAGCCCCAAGAGTTTGCCGATTGACAGGGCTTTTGCAACTACCACTTGACCGTCGGCTTCCTGGCTGACGTCGCACCTCACAAAGGCACCGCCGATTTCGGCGGCGACCGCTTCGCCCCGGTCCGCCTGCATGTCGGCGATAACGACCCGAGCGCCGCTGGCTGCCAGCATGCGCGCTGTGCCTTCCCCCAGACCCGAGGCGCCGCCGGTGACGATGAATACCTTGCCCTTGATCTCCATGCTGACTCCAGATTGACGTTGACGTAGCTGCAAATTATCGGTGACAGGCTGGGCCAGCGCCGCCCAGGATCGGCCGATTGGCGAGCCGATCGCAAGTCGCGTTCGGCATGACCGCGGTCTTGAGCTGATTCGAATAGTGTCAAGCGACGTCGACGGGTGCGTTCTCGCTTCAGCGAAATCCGACCCGGTCCAGCATCTGCTGGACCTTGACCTGGTTCATCCCGATCACGCTGACCGGAACCGTTTCCATCTTGAAGTTGCCGCCCGACATTGCCTGCAGCGCCGGATTCTGGATCTTGACGTTGTTCGCCGCTGGCCACTCGTTGTTGCCGTCGGCAAAATATGCCTGTGCCTGCGGACTGGCGAGATACTCAAGAAACTTCAGCGCGTTTGCGGGATTCTTGGCGTGTCTTGCCACTGCTCCGCCAGCGATGTTGACATGGGTACCCCAGCTTGCCTGGTTCGGAAACATCACAGAAACGCGCTCGACAACTGCCTTGTCTGCTGGCAGCGCCGAACGCATCAGTCGGGCCAGGTAGTAGCTGTTTGTCACGGCGACGCTGCATTCGCCGGCCGCCACCGATTTGATCTGGTCCGTGTCACCGCCCTGCGGCGCCCGCGCCAGATTGGCGACGACTCCCTTGAGCCACAACTCCGCCTTGGCCGGCCCCAGATGCTCCATGACGGCACCAAACAGGCTCAGGTTATAGGGATGGGAACCAGAGCGGATGCAGATCCTCCCCCTGTTTCTTGGTTCTCCCAGTTTTTCGTAACTGTCCACGTCCTCCTTGGGAATCCTGGACTTGTCATAGACGACCACCCGGGCCCGGGTCGAAAGGCCGAACCAGGCGATGCCCTCACTGCTGGACTTGCCGCGCAACTGCGGCGCGATAACGGACTCAAGGAGTTTCGATTTGACCGGCTGAAACAGGCCTTCGACTTCGCCCTTCCACAGGCGTGCCGCATCGACAAGTAGGATCACGTCTGCCGGCGAGGCCGATCCCTCGGCCTTGAGGCGGGCGAGAATACCTGCATCGTCCGAATCGACGCGATTGATCTTGATTCCCGTGACTTTGGTGAACGTTGAGTAAAGCAGTTCGTCACTTGGATAGTGGCGCGCCGAGTAGACGTTGACCGCCTGCTCCTGCGCCGATGCCAGGGTTGCAACGAAGCCAATGACCGCGGCGCATGTTCGTAGAACCAGTTTCATGTGAAATGCTTGAGT
>JBCKPH010000051.1:0-18550 GCA_038901755.1 Burkholderiaceae bacterium
TCTTGCGATAAACGTTGGCCGTGACCCGTTCGAACGGAAGCGCGCCGTCGATAAAGATCAACTTGCCATCGGGACGATGCGCGATGCCCTTGCCGTCCAGATCCAGCGACTCAATCTGAAACTCGTCGTCGGCGACGGGCGGGGGAGCGCCGGAACGCTGGGTCATGTCTTTCTGATTGCCGCATTGCGCGTCAAGCCCATGCTCTCAGGAACTCATCCCAATGCGCCTCGGACTGCGCCAGCTCGCCCAGCGTTTGCCGGATCAGGGTGATTTCCTGGGCATGCTCCTGCTCGGTCAGGCCGCCGCGCATTTTCTGGAAGCGGCAGTAGAGCAGATAGGTATTCATCACATCGGTCTCGCAGTAGCGCCGAATGGCGTCGGCCTCACCCTTGAGGTAGGCAGGATAGACTGCGGCGCCGTCCATCCCGAGTTTGCCGGGAAAGCCGCACAACCTGGCCATCATGTCGAGCGGCGCGTTGTTCTTGGGCTGGTACAGCGCCAGCAGGTCCATCAGGTCCAGGTGCCGCATGTGGTAGCGACCGATGTAGTTGTTCCACTTGAATTCGCGGTCATCGTCACCAAGGTCCCAGTATTTGTCGGCGACGACGCCGTGTTTCAGGCCCCGGTAATGCAGGACCGGAAGGTCAAAGCCGCTGCCGTTCCAGCTGACCAGTTGCGGCACATGCTTGTCGATCGAGTTGAAAAACGACTGGATCACCCTGGCTTCCCCTGGCATCTCGCGCACGATCGCCGCTGGCGGCTCGCGATCGACAAAGGAATGGATGCGCAGGCCCTCGGCGTTGCGAAAGACGCAACTGATGACCAGCACCCGCTGCAGGTACAGGGGCAGAAAGTCGCTCAGGTTCTTGTTCTTGCGTTCGTCCGCCCAGCGCTGGTAGACCTGCTGGTCACTCAGGCCGGCCAGGTCGTCCTCGGCCAGGCGCAGGCCAGACATGTCGGGAATCGATTCGATATCAAAAACCAGGACAGGCCAGCTCATCTGGACGCCGCCCAAGTGTTACCGCGACGGCAGGTACTTGGCCGGATCAACCGGCTTGCCCTGGCGGCGGATTTCGAAATGGAGCTTGACCCGGTCGCTATCACTGCTGCCCATTTCCGCGATTTTCTGGCCCTTGCTCACCGACTGGTCTTCCTTCACCAGCAGCAGCTGGTTGTGGGCGTAGGCCGTCAGGTAAAGGTTGTTGTGTTTCAGGATGACCAGGTTGCCATAGCCGCGCAGGCCCGCGCCAGCGTACACCACCCGACCGTCGGCCACGGCGATGATGGGATCGCCAGGCTTGCCACCGATGTCCAGGCCCTTGTTCTTCACCTCGTCGAAAGCCGCCAGCAGCGGGCCGGCCGAGGGCCAGATCCAGGCGATGTTCTCATCGACGTTTTCAGCCGCCGTTGCGCCTGCGGCCACCGGCGGCAAGGGCCGGGCGGTTGCCGCGGGCACGGGCGTAGCCGTAGCCGACGGCGTAGTCACGGGAGACGCCACCACGGACGATGCGGCGGCGGGCGCAGCAGCTGTGCCTGCTGGCGGAGTCGTCCGGGTCGACGCCCCGGCTTCGCTCACCATCGCTGGCGGCACCAGCCTGAGTACTTGGCCAACCTCGATCTGGCTCGGGTTCTCCAGATTGTTCCAGCGCGCGATATCCCGCCAGTTCTGTCCGGTATCGAGTCCAATGCGGATCAAGGTATCGCCCGGTTTGACAACATAGGTGGCAGGCGCGGTCGACGTCGCTGTGGCGATGGCCGGCGCCTGGCTTGTTTCGGACCGCGTCACCGCGGGCACGACCCGAGTTCCGCCCAGCGACCGGTCCTCCACCGGCGCCGCGCGAGGCGCTCGACTCGAGCAGCCAGCCAGGCCGATCACGACCCCCAGCGTAACCAGCGCCAGCGCAATGCGCCAACTCCGAATGAATGGTTCTGCGTTTTTCATGCGATACCGGATTTTAGGGGGACGAAGAGAACCCGATCCAGCACCGTGCGGGTGATGCCACCCAAGTACTTCTCGACCAGCACCAGGGACTGTCCTGCGCCGGCCTGACCCAGCGGAGTGATCAGCCTGCCACCCACGGCCAGCTGATCGAGCCAGGCCTGGGGCAAGGTGTCGCCACCAGCCGCGGCGATGATCCCGTCATAGGGCGCGCCCTTGGGGTATCCCAGCATGCCGTCGCCAAAAATAAGATGCAGATTGGGCAGGCGAGAGGGACGCAGGTTGTCCCTCGCCTTCTCGTGCAAGGCCTTCAAGCGCTCCATCGAATAGACCTCGCGGGCACAGTGGCTCAAGACGGCCGCCTGGTAGCCGCACCCGGTCCCGATCTCCAGCACACGACCAAGTTTGCCTGGCGCTGCGCCGTGCAGGAGTTCGATCATGCGCGCAACGACACTTGGACTCGATATCGTCTGGCCCAGACCGATCGGCAGGCTTGTATCCTCGTAAGCCTGGTTCGCCAGGGCGGTGTCGACAAAACGGTGCCGTTCAACGGCATTCATCGCGGCAATCACCAGCGGGTCGCTGAGCCCCTGTTGCTGCAGCCGGTGCATCATGCGCGCGCGCACTGCGACCGAATCCAACCCGAGGCCTTCAGGCCGCAACCTGGTCATGAGCGAGCGGTCCTGCGCTCTGTCGCTACGCCCGTTGTCGGAATCGGCCGACGAGGCCGGCCCACGCCGCTTTGCTCCCGAAACCGCTGGTCCGGTAGCACCAGCGAGTCGCGCAGGAAAGCCCGGCCGTTCTGGTTTCACGCCATGCTCTGGACTTGAGCCGCCAACCTTGAAGCCGTCTGCGACCAGTAGCGCAGATTCTCGTGATCCGTGAGGTCAACTTTCAACGGCGTGAGCGACATGTGACCGGCTTGCGTTGCGTGGAAATCGGTCCCCTCACCCTCGTCCTTGGCCGAACCGGCACCACCAATCCAGTACATGGTCTCACCGCGCGGGCTCACTTGCGTGATGACCTGCTCAGCGGCATGCCGGCGACCGAGTCGGCACACCTTGAATGGCTTGAGCCGCTCGCGCGGCAGATTCGGAATATTCACGTTGAGCAGCCAGGGCGAGGCGCCCGACAGCCCCTGCTGCATCAAACTCTGCACCAGTTCGCGCGCGGCGATTGCGGCGTCGGCCAGGTGCTCCCAACCCTTCTCAACCTGGGAAAATGCAATCGCTGGAATACCGAACAGGTAGCCCTCCATGGCGGCCCCAACGGTGCCGGAGTAAATCGTGTCGTCCCCCATGTTCGCGCCGTTGTTGATGCCGGCGATGACCAGATCGGGGCGGTAGCCAAGCAAACCCGTGACGGCGATGTGAACACAGTCCGCCGGTGTCCCGTTGACGAATCGAAAACCGTTGGCGGCTCGCTGCACGTAAAGGGGTGAATACAGCGTCAGGGCATTGGACTTGGCGCTGTTGTTCAACTCCGGCGCCACCACCTCAACCTGCGCAATGGAACGGATGGCGTCGTGCAGCGCGACTAAGCCGGGGGCCTGGTAGCCGTCATCGTTGGAGATCAAAATACGCATCGGGCCCTTGAACAATGGTCTCGATTGTAGGTGTCGTGCAGGCGCCCGGCAGCGCCGTCGGGACCCGGGTCCCAGGGGAGACACTTTTCACGCCACGCAGCGTCCTATGATGGCGACCTTCAGGAGAAATTAGATGCAGGCATGGATGTGTGAGAACCCAGTGGGTGTCGAGGCGCTGGTCTGGAAAGATCTTCCGACGCCGCAACCCGCAGCGAACCAGGTCCTGGTGCGGATCAGGGCAGCGAGCTTGAACTTCCCCGATCTGTTGATCGTGCAGAACAAGTACCAGTTCAAGCCGCCGCCGCCATTTGTGCCCGGGTCCGAATACGCTGGCGTAGTTGAGGCGATCGGGGCCGATGTGAGGCAGCTGCACGTTGGCCAGTCCGTGGCCTGCCTGTCCGGCACCGGCGGCTTTGCCACCCATGCCCTGGCTCCGGCAGCGCTTTGTTTTCCGCTGCCGGAAAATTTCGGGCATGTGGATGCGGCAGCCTTCATCATGACCTATGCCACTTCGTACCATGCGCTGATCGATCGCGCGCAACTCGAATCGGGCGAAACGGTTTTGGTTCTTGGTGCCGCCGGAGGGGTTGGAACGGCAGCCATCCAGATCGCCAAGGCCGCTGGCGCCCGGGTCATTGCGGCGGCCTCAAGCGACGAAAAGTGCGAGTTTTGCCGCAGCATTGGCGCCGATGCGACCATCAACTATCTGACGCAGGATCTGCGTTCCGCCATCAAGACCTGCACCGACGGACGCGGCCCCGACATCGTGTATGACCCGGTGGGCGGCGAGTTTTCCGAACCGGCATTCCGCTCAATCGCCTGGCGCGGCCGTCACCTTGTGGTCGGTTTCGCCGCCGGTCCCATTCCCTCCCTGCCGATGAATCTGGCCCTGCTCAAGGGCGCCTCCCTGGTCGGCGTGTTCTGGGGCGATTTCGCCAAGCGCGAAGCGCAGGCCAACGCCTCGATGATGGCCGAGCTGACGAAGTGGTATCTGGCTGGAAGAATCAAGCCGGTGATCGACCGGACCATGCCGCTTGCGGAGCTCAAGGCGGCCTATGCGCGGATGGGTTCGCGCGGCGTCAAGGGAAAACTGGTGCTGGTGAACTGAGGATTCCCGGCATCCCGAATCCTGCTGCGCCGCGACCCACAGGCAGGCGAAGCGCGCCCGCTATCTTGCGACCTTGGCGAGTTGAGCCGAGTTGTGCGCAAGACGGGTCGCCAGGATTCGTATCAGTTCGATCGCCGCGTCGGGATTCTCACGAATCACGCTGAGGAACAGGCTCTTGGAAATTTTCAGAGTTTCCAGGCGAGTCTTGGCGGTAACGGTCGCGGTCCGCGGCACGTCGCCAAAAATGGCGATTTCGCCGATCAGCTCGTTGCGGCTGGAGGTGTTGACGACCAATGGACCCCGTGGCGTCGGAACTGAAATTTCAGCCGTCCCGTCAATCACGACATAGCAGGCATCGGCCGCGTCGCCGGCGTGGAACATCACCTGGCCTTCCTCGAAAGTCAGGCGCTCACTGCTGAAGCACAGCAGTTTCTGCATCGAATGAGGGATCTTGCTGAAGATGGGAAACTGCCGAATCAGCTCAAGTTCCTGGTCAAGGCTCATGTCTTGTCTCCATTCGTTGCTGCTATCCCGGTCCAAGCAGCTTGCTCAGCGCACCGCCACCGTGCTTGAGTTTTTCAAAGTCTCCCTGCTCCACCAATCTCCCGCGATCCATCACCAGCACCTGGTCAAAACTCGAGGCGAGCTCGGGGCGACCGAGAACCCAGACCACGCCACCTCGATCTTGCGCCTGAAGCACGTTCGACACAACCCGTCGCTCAGTCGCTGGATCCAGCACCGCAGCCGCCTGATCAAGGATCAACAGCGCCGGACGCTTCAGGACGGCTCGTCCCAGCGCGATCTTCTGCCGCTCAGTCACTGCCAACCGGGTGCCCCCGGTCCCGACCTGAAAATCCAGCCCGATCTTCATCACCAGTGGCCTCAGGCCAAGCGCATCAAGCACCTCCCGCAGCAATGCGCCAATGCGCGCAGCACCCTGGGCCTGACCGTAAACAATCTTTCCGAACAGGATGTTGTCCTGCAATGTGGCCGCCCCCATCTGGCGCGCCGGATCAAAAAACTCGATCTCGCCCTGCATGCTGGCGGGCAGCCCGGCACGGAAGTGTTGCCTGGCATCCAGAATCTTCGCTTCGAGCGACTCATCGATCAGATCCAGGCGGTGCTTGGCCGCAATCAGCTTGAACGGCAGGGTCAGAAGCACGTTCCGATCCGACTCGCCAATGCGATCGAGCCCGAGTTCGGCCACCTGTGCCAGAACGCCCTTGACATTGGGCAGGTCCTCGTAGCGGACAAAGCTGAACTGATCAAACAACTCGTGCCCTGGCGGCAGGTCGCTGAACAGTTCAACCATGGTTTCAGCAAGTTTGTGTCCGATGGAAAGAAGGTCATGGGCCAGCCCGGTTTCATCCAGCACGCGGCGCAGGTAGCTGTTGGAACCAAGGTTGTCGGCGTTCAGGTTCTTGCCAACCGGTGTGCCAAACAACAGGTTCTCCGCCAACGTCGCGTTACGGTTGTAGCGATTCTGGTCAAACCGTTCAACCAGCGCGCGAAGCTCGGGTTGCACGAGACGCTCGCGCATGGCCTCGCGGGCGCGCAGGATGTCGTCCAGCAGCTCGCGGCTCAGATGAGCCTGCGCCGTGCTGCGCAGGCCAATCTCAAAAATGGTCTCCTCAAGCTCGACAATCTTCAGGGCCTGGAGCAGGCGGGCATCCATCTCCTCGGGCCCGGCCACGCCGGCGGCCTCGTAATCAACCCAGTCGGCCCGGATGTCAAGCGTGATGTTGCCGGCGCGCGCCGTCTCCTTCAGATCGGCCGCCAGCGCCCGTCGTTCGCTCGCCGCATACTCGGCGGGACGCATCGGGCGATGACGCAAGCCGTACAGCAGGTTCTCGCGCACGCTGACGGGGAACAGGTAGGACGTCGGTCCAACGTAGGCCATGGCGCGTCCGGTCACCGCTTCGGGCGCGCGGGTCATGTCGATCCCGCCGATTTCCAAATTCCCGCCGGTTGGGGAAACCAGGCGCGCCAACACCTGGGCCAGCGCCCCGCCACCCGAGCTGTTCGATCCGACCACGGCCAAACGGCCATTCATTGGCAAACTGAAAGAGACGCTATCCAGAAGTTTTGAGCCCGACTCGTCCAGCAACGAAAGGTTGCTGGCCCGGATCAATCCCCGGGACGGCAACGTTGGCGCATCGATCACCTCCTGCTGCTGCGCCGGGGCCAACTCATCGACCATGAACTGCTCGATCACCTGGTTGTACTTGATTTCCGTGTCAAGACGCTGCTGATCCCAATCAATCAACTCCTTGATCGGGCTCGGCAGGTCCTTGTACGCCGCAATGACCGCCACCAGGGTGCCGATGTCGAGGTTACCGGTGATCGCCAGGTAGCCGCCGATCAGGTAAAACAGGAACGGGGTGATCTGGGACAGGAAGTTGTTCAGGAACTTGATCATGAATTTGCGCTGGTACAGCTCAAATCTGATCTTGAACATCTGGCCCAGGCGCGAGGAGATTTCCGCGCGCTCGAAATTCGAGGTGTCATGGGCGTGGATTTCGACCACACCGTCGACACATTCAGCGATCCGGCCGGCCAGTTGACGCGCAGTAATCTGCCTCTGCAAGGACAGGGCCAGCAGGCGCCGCCGCATCTTCGGAATGATCACGGCCTGCAACAGCACCATGACAAACGCCACCGCCCCCAGGTAGAAATGCTGGTACAGGATGAAGATCATCGCCGTCAGCGCCTGCCCGCCAAGGAACAGCGGCGTGATCAGGGACTCGCCGACAAAGCCGCCGACTGGCTCGACCTCGTCCTTGATCATCGTTGCCATTTCCGCCGCCTTGACGTGGCGAAAGTGCGGCAGGGGAAAACGCAGAATGTGATCGAACAGGGAGAAGCGCAGACGGCGCAGCATGCGCTCGCCCAGCCAGCCCTTCATGGTATTGATCTGGTACTTGAGCAGGCCTCCGATCACGATCAGGCCAAGGAACAAGAGCGTGAGCGCCAGCAGGTAGGGAATTCGCTCCAGGGCAAAGCCATCCAGCATGACCACCTTGGCGCCGCCGAGGAAGGCCGGCAGCGTGAAAGCGAAGTCGAGAAGGACCTGCGTTGAATTCGCCTGACTGAAGCCCCGGCCCAGAATCGCGTTGTTAACGATGGTCTTGGGCAGGTCCAGCGAGGCGAAGTACACCACCATCGACAACAGCACCAGAGGAACGATCGCCAGCTGCTCGCGCTTGCTGTAGCGCAGGATGAATCCGAAAAGACTGCGTTCCATGATGATCGGTGCGGCCCGCTAGCTCCGTGCCAGTCTTCGTCCCTGCTCCGGTCCCGGGGGCGTCAAGCCGGCCCATGTCAGCGCACCGCGGATGATGGCGCAGACCATGGCTAGCTGTAGGGATCGGCAGCGTCGCGCAGGCCGTCCCCTAGAAAGTTGAACGCCAGCACCACGACAAACACCGGGATGACGGTGGCCATCAACCAGGGATAGAGGGCAACGACGTTGATGTTCTGCGCTTCATTCAGCAGCACGCCCCAACTGGTCACAGGCGGACGCAATCCGAGGCCGAGAAAGGACAACGCCGTCTCACCGAGAATCATGCTCGGCACGGAAAGCGTGATGGACGCAATCAGGTGACTGTAAAAACTCGGCAACAGGTGGCGCCGTATCACCCTGACCGGGCTGGCTCCCATCAGCACCGCAGCGGTGGCAAAGTCCTCCTCGCGCAGGGCCAGCAATTTGGAACGCACGGCCCGAGCCAGTCCGGGCCAGTCAAGCAGGCCGAGGATGATGGTGATGCCGAAATAGACCCAGAGCGGACTCCAACTGACAGGCAAGGCCGCCGACAGCGCCATCCACAGCGGCAACTCGGGAAAGGCCCTGACCATCTCGATCAGCCGCTGAATCACGTTGTCGATCCAGCCGCCAAAATAGCCGGAAATTCCGCCAAGGGTGATGCCAATGACAAAACTGACGATGATCCCGATCAGGCCCACCGTCAATGAAATCCTGGTGCCATAGACCATGCGCGAGAACAGGTCCCGGCCCAGGCGATCGGTGCCAAGAAGGTAGAGGGTTCCACCCTCGGCCGGACAGACCAGGTGAAAGCTCCCCGGCACCAGGCCCCAGAACTCGTAATCGTCGCCGGAACAGAAGAAGCGCAGCGGCTGCACCTTATCCTGATTGGCCACGTACTTCCTGTGCATCGTGACCATGTCCAGCTCCGAGTCGAAGCCATAGACGAAGGGGCCGACCAGCTTGCCCTCGTGAAACAGATGCAATGGCTGCGGCGGCGCGTAGATATGCTGGGTATTGCGCGTGTGCAGCTCGTAAGGCGCGACGAATTCACTGATCAGCGTTGAGCCATAGATCATCAGCAGCACCACGGCAGCGATCAGGGCCAGCCGATGCCGCCGGAACTTCCACCACATGATGCGCCACGGCGAGGCGCTGTAAAAGCGCTCCTGCTCGGGCGTCAGCGCTTCGGATTCATGAGGTTCAAACGGCTCGGTCGAAACGTAATGCTCAAGTGGCGGGCTCGATGCTTGACTCACTTGGCCGCCCCTCCAGTCAGACGGATGCGCGGATCAAGGACCGCCAGCAGGATGTCAGAAATAAAAGTCCCGATCACCGCCAGCAGGGCCAGGAACATCAGGAACGAGCCGGCCAGGTACTGATCCTGACTGCGCAAGGCTTCCAGCAGCATCGGCCCCGAGGTCTGCAGCGACAGCACCACGGCGACCACGGCAGAGCCCGAGATGACGCTGGGCAACAGACTGCCAATGTCAGCGATGAAGGGATTCAGCGCCATGCGCAACGGGTACTTCACGAGCAGGCGAAAGGGCGGCATGCCCTTGGCCCGCCCGGTGGTCACGTACTGCTTCTGCAGTTCGTCGAGCAGGTTGGCGCGCAGGCGCCTGATCATCCCTGCCGTGCCCGAGGTGCCGATGACGATGACCGGAATCCACAGGTGTTGCAATACGGAAGCGGCTTTCTCCAGGCTCCAGGGTTGTCCCAGATACTGCGGGTCCATGATGCCGCCGATCGACAGTCCAAACTGAACGTTGGCGAAATACATGAGTACCAGCGCAAACAGGAAGTTGGGCGTGGCCAGTCCGACATAGCCGAGCAAGGTCAAGCCGTAATCGCCCCAGCTGTACTGGTGCGTGGCGGCATAGGCGCCAATCGGAAAAGCCACCAGCCAGGTGAAGATGATGACGGTGAAATTCAGGATGAACGAGAGCAGCAATCGGTCACCCATGACCTCATTCACCGGCAGGTCATGCTCGAACGACCAGCCCCAATTGCCCTGCAGCAGGCCGGAAAACCCCTGGTGGCCCGGCCACAGCCCGACCCAGGTTGCGTACTGCTCGATCATCGGACGATCCAGCCCGTACTGCTGGCGCAGGAATTCGATGCGCTGAATCGCGGCCGTGTCGCCCTGGCTTTTCAGTTCATCAATCTGGTTCGACAGGAAGTCGCCGGGCGGCAGCTGAATGATGATGAAGGTCACCAGACTGATCACGATCAGGGTCGGAATCAGCATCAGGATTCGGTGCAGGGTGTACTTCAGCATGTGCGTGCTCTTGAGGGCAGTTGGCCGCAGCGCCGCCGTAACGGCTTACTTGAACCAGAATGTGTCGGGCCGGTGGATGCCGAAGAAGGCACCCGGATCCCAGTTGTAGAAGCCTTTCTCCGGCAGGTTCATCAACGTCGTCCGAGCGATCACGGGTTGCGGCACCCCAGATATCACGCCAATCGAGAACTGCTGCTCGGCGTGAATCAACAGCATCTGGTGCCAGATCTTTTCACGTTCGGCCTTGCTCGTCGCGGCGCGCCAGGCCGCGTGCAGCTTGAACAACTCGACCACTTCCGGCATATCGGGTGCCTGACCCGCCTTGCCCGCGGTCTCGTGGTACTGGCCGAACTTCGGCCATTGCAGATGCTGCTGGCTGACCGGCGCCAGGTCATCCGGGCTGGTATCGGCACTCGGCAGGCCGTTCTCCATGCCGGTCCAGACCGCCATCAGCGCCTCGCCGGAAAACACCCGGTTTCTGAGCACCTCGCGTTGCGAGGGCTTGGTGAACAGCTTGATGCCAACGTCTTTCCAGGACTCCCGGATCAGCTCAAGCACGTCGGTCTGCTCGGTGCTTTCGCCCGCCGTCTCAACGACGATTTCAAGCAGCCGCCCGTCGGGGAGCTTGCGAATGCCGTCGGGCCCGCGCTTCAACCCGATCTCATCGAGCAGTTTCTCCGCGGCCTTCTTGTCCAGCTTGGCCCAGCGCTTTTGATAGTTTTCCTTAAACAGCGGGCTTTGCGGCAGCACCGTGTTGTTGGACTCCATGCCAAGACCAAAGTAAAGGACCTGATTGATCATGCCGCGATCGATCGACATCGACAGCGCGCGCCGAAAGCGGACGTCCCGAACGATCGTGCGCCAGACCGGGTCGTTCACGTTCAGATTGGGAAAGAGGGAAAACTGCGAGCCGCCACCGGTGCGCCAAAGCAGCGCGCGATAGTTGTTGAGCTTTTCGTTCCTCTTGAGAAAGGTGAAGTTGTTGAACGCGATGTCGCGGGCCTGCAGATCGGACTCGCCCGCGCCAGTCTTGGCCGGTATCAGCTTGCCCTCGGCGACGGCGAGCACCAGGCGGTCAATGTAGGGCAACTGCCGGCCATTCGAATCGATGCGGTGAAAATAGGGATTGCGCACACCGATGAAACGGTCCGACGGCGACTTGGTCGTGTTGATCCACGGCTCCAAGGTCGGCAGCTCCGGATTGTCGTACTGATACATGTTGTCGACCTTGTTGTGCGCGGCGGCCCAGCCACGCTTGCCGGGCGCGCTTTCAATTTCGACAATTTTCGGCGTGTATTTCTTGTGAAACTTCTTCAGGTAATGCGCCGGGCGGTAGATGTAGAGCGCCGCGGTGCCGGCCAAACGCGGCAGAAAGTCCCGGTTCGGCTTGCTCCAGGTGTAACGCAAGGTGAGCGGGTCAACCACCTCGAACTTGGGCGCCTCCCCGTCCACCAGCATCTCACTGGGCGGACCGGCCGGGCTTAGCTCGTTGTTGTTGGCGACATCCTCCCAGAAATACCGAAAATCTTCGGCCGTGAATGGCTGGCCGTCCGACCAGCGGTGCCCCTTACGCAATTTCAAAGTGAAGACGCGGTCGTCCTTCACCTCGTAGCTTTGCAGGATGTCGGCAGCCAGGTTCAGTTGTTGATCGTAGCCGATGAGCCTGGAATAACCATAGATGACCATCAGCCGCACGTCACGACTGCGCCCAATCAGCATGTTGAGGGTGCCGCCGTGCTTTCCCAATTGCAGCTCGGGCCCGTCCAATTTGACCTCGAGCGGCGTCGCCGGCAGCCGCTTGTCGATGGCAGGGAGCTTGCCGGCAGCGACGTCCTTGACGAACATCTCGGTCTCAAGCAGGGTCTTCGCCGCAGACAGCGAGGAGAAACAGGCGAGCGCGAGCGACAGTGCCGTGAAAACGAGGCGGGCAGGGTTCGGTTTGAAATTCATGCAACGAGCTCCGTGGAAGCTATGGAATCGCGGGCTCGGATGAAATGGCCGCTTCCCAAGTCAATCATTCTTGAATTCTCCTCTGCGCCAAGGCGAAACGGTTCCGGCCAGTCCGACGGAATCGAGGCCCTGCCATCCATCAGCGCCGCCAGATCAAGCGGACGATCAAGATCGGGCTCCGGAACCGCCGCCAAAAGCGCCTTGGTGTAAGGATGGCGCGGATTGCGGAACAACTCGGTGGATGGCGCGATCTCGACCATGCGTCCGGCACACATCACGGCAATACGGTCGGCAACGTAGTTGACCACAGCCAAATTGTGCGAGACAAAAATGTAGGTAAGGCCCAAGGCTTCCCGAAGATCGCGCAGCAGGTTCAGCACCTGCGCCTGCACCGAGACATCAAGCGCCGAAACCGGCTCATCGCAAATAAGCAGTCTTGGACTCAGCGCCAGGGCACGCGCAATGCCAAGGCGCTGGCGCTGGCCGCCGGAAAAACTGTGAGGATAGCGACGCAGATGACGCACATCCAGACCGACCAGGGCCGTCAATTCCTTAACCCGCTCATAGCGCTCCTCGGGCGACCCGACCCGGTGAATCACCAGGGGTTCACTCAAGATTTCCAGCGCATTCATGCGCGGATTGAGCGACCCCACCGGATCCTGAAAAATAAACTGTGCCTTGTTTCGAAACTCGAACAGATCCTGGCCTTTCAAGGCCAGCAGATCCTGCTCCCGCCCTTCGTCATTGAACAGAATCTGCCCGCTGTCGGGCGTGATCGAGCGCATGATCATCTTGGCCATGGTGGTCTTGCCGCAACCCGACTCCCCCACCACCCCAAGGCACTCGCCACGGCGCACGAAGAAGCTCACATCGTCCACCGCGGTGACGCGCTTGGTACTGGCACTGCCGAACCAGGACGACTTGCGCGTCCCGAACGACTTGGTCAGGTTCTTGACGATCAGCAGCGGCGCGTCATCGGTCGGCACCGCCCGGTTTTCGCCCGCCCTGAGCAGGTGATCGCTTTTCACCTGAATTTCGCGCAGCGGCGTCAGGCGCTCACCAGGGGCCATGTCGAATCGCGGCACGGCGCGCATCAAGGCCTTCAGATAGGCATGCTGGGGCTGGCGAAAGATCGCCTGCACCGTTCCCGCTTCCACCACCTTGCCGTGGTAGACCACGACCACCTCGTCGGCCACGTTCGCCACCACACCGAGGTCGTGGGTGATCATCAGCAGGGACATGTTCAGTTCACGCTGCAGCTCCTTGATCAGTTGCAGGATCTGGGCCTGGATCGTCACGTCGAGCGCCGTGGTTGGCTCGTCCGCGATCAAGAGCGTGGGCCGGCAGATCAGCGCCATGGCAATCATCGCTCGCTGCCGAAGCCCCCCTGAAAGTTCAAACGGGTACTTGCTGATGGCGCGTTGCGGATCGGGAAAACCGACCAGCTGCAAGGTCTGGACCACGGCATCCTCGACCTCCTGTTTCGGCATGGCGCGATGCAACGCCAGCGTCTCGCCAATCTGGTCGCCGATGGTGTGCAGCGGCGATAGCGCCGTCATCGGCTCCTGAAAAATGATGGAGATGCGGGCGCCGCGAATGGCACGCATCGGCTTGCTCGACGGATCCATCCTTGCGATATCGACCTGCTGGCCTGGCCGGTCCGGATCGGCAAACAGGATCTGCCCGGCTTCAATTCGCGCCACCTTGGGCAGAATGCCCATGATGCTTTGCGCGACGATGGATTTGCCGGACCCTGACTCGCCAACCAGAGCCACTGTCTTTCCCTGCGGAATTCGAAACGAGATCCCGTCACTCGCCTTGACGGTGCCGCCGTCCACGCTGAGATAGACCTTGAGGTTGTTGACGGTCAATACGTCAGCCATGGCAGGAAGTCATCAAATCTGATTGCACCAAATCAAGACCCAAATTCATGTCGTCACGTCACATTCGTCGCTTCGCGGCTGTCTCCCGCGCGCGCAACGCCGGCCACTGCCATTTGGCTCGCGTCAGTATAGGGTACCGGATAGCCCGTTGCGCCGCTTCGCGCTCGGGGCCAGCAGCCGCGCATCAAGGCGCAGTCGGATGGAATATCTGGTCCGGATGCAGCCAGTGCAGACCGGCCAGCTTGCGCGTGCGCTCGAACAGGTCAGCAAGAAAGCGCCAGGCGGCCTCGTCGTGCAGCGCATGGTGGGTGAGCCAGCCCACGGGCTCAGTCGCCTCAGCAGCGCCGCGACGGCGCAATTGCAACTGTTCACAGGCAAGAGCCAGGGCCTGCTGCTCGCCAACAAAGCCGCGCCCATGACGCCATTCGATGATGTCGACATGGGCATTCACCTGAATCAGTCCCGGGGCCGGCTGCGCGTTTGCACGCAATGCGAATTTTGACAGGCCACTGTAGCCATGAGCCGCGAGCTGCGAGGTCCACTGGTTCGGAAATCGATTCCAGGGGGGGACCAGCACCGGCAGGGCCTGATGGCCAAACATCCGCTGCAACTGCAAGCGACCGGTCAGCAGCCGTTTCATCGTCAGCGCAACGGAATCGGATTCCGGAAACTCGGTTTTTTTCTGCCCCGGCGCGGCACGGTTCACGTGATCGACACCGTGTTGCAGCACCATCACGTTGTCGAAAAGCGGGTCAAACGCCTCAGGGTCGACCGCCTGTGGAATCACGGCCAGCGCCAGCGGGGCGCCACTGTCCCCGGCCAGCTTCAGCAGGCGCTTCAGCGCCGCGGTGCCACGGCTGGCATCGTCGTCGCGCCACCAGAACTCCACGACCTTGCCGGCCGCATGCCAGGTGGCGACTTCATTGAATAACTCACTCCAGCCCGCACTCATGGTTCTACCTTTGGCGCGACCTGTCCAGCAACCGGGCCGACAGCCATTCAACCGTCCTTTGCGCGCCATCGAACCGAATCTGGCCGACTGGGGCCGGCGCCAGCGACGCGCGATCCACCGCAGCCGCCAGCGTCTGCGCCGACAGACTTTCCTCGGCGACACAATGAATCAAGCCCTTTTGCTCCAGCACCCGGGCCCGCAACGACTGTTCGACCTCGCCAGCAGCGGCGAACGGCACCACCACCGCACGCGCGCGCTGGCTAAGCACCTCCAGCACCGTGTTGTAGCCACCCTGGCTGACCGAAACTGCGCACCGTCCAAGCATGGCGACAAAGTCGGGCCGCGCCCGCTCGACCAGCACCTGCCCTTCGCCCGTCTGTCCGGCCATCCGTGTCAGACCTTGCCAGTGCGATTCGCTCACGTTGCTCCCGGCAAGGATGCGCCAGCGGCGCCCGTGCAGTCGGCTCAGCGGCCGCGCCAGTATGGCGGCCTCGAGCAGCGGCATGCCGACAGCGCCGCCTCCGGCCGAGACCAGCACCTCACCGGCGCCCTCCGCACCGGATTGCGCCGCAGTGACGGCTGGGTCCACCACATAGCCGGTGTAGTGCAGGCGTGTCCCGAGCTGAGGCGTGGGTCCAAAGCTCAGATCCAGCGGAATCAACGAGGGATCGCCGTGCACCAGCACATGGTCGAAGTATTTCTCGAACAGCGCCAGCATATTGAGTTGGCGCTCGGGGTCACCCTGGCCGCCACCGAGCACATCGCGAATGGAAGACACGACCAGCGGCGGCCGCGCCGCTGACCGCGCCGCCTCAAGCAGCGGCAACAATTCAAAGCGCATTTGTCTGCGCCCGAACGGGAACAGTTCAAGCAACAGCACCTCGGCCGAGGCGCGCGTCCAGGCATCGAGCAGCAAGGCCGCCCGCTCTGATTTCCAACGCTCATCGACCGGTCGACCCTGCGCGTCGAGCAGATTCCTGAAGGTGAGATCGGCAGCGCTTGCGGGCGGCAGCTGCACCCATTCCAGGCCAGAGCGATCCAGCAGGGGAACCTCGTGGCCACCGCTGGCGACCGTGACTCGGTACCCGGTCTGGGCCAGGGCCCGGGCAATCAGCAGCGACCGTTTCAGGTGGCCGATTCCCAGCAGGTGCTGGACGTAGAGAAAAACCGAGGGGCGGCTCAAAGCGATTCCTGGCACGGCGTCATAGGCTCAAGCGCAATGTTCATGCGCTCCGGTTGCACCCGCCCCCCAGCATCGAGCCGGAACAGGTGTCCGGAGTTCCAATCCAGATTGACCGGTGGTCGGCCCATCATGTCCCAGCCAAAGCCCTCGGCCAGCACGACCCGAATCACACCGCGGTGCGTGACCGCTACGGCGCTTTGCCCGCTTTGCACCAGTTCGGCAAGCCACTCTCTGACACGGCCCAGCACCTCGCGCGGACTCTCGCCACCCTGCGGCCTGAAGTCCAGGCCCCTTGCCTCGTTCTCGCGCATCGCGTCGGGCGCCTGCGCACGCAGTTCGGACAAAGTGCGTCCTTCCCAGGCGCCCCAATCCATCTCGACGATCCTCGACTCGAGCTCGACACCGGGCAGTCCGAGACATTGGCAGGTCTGCACACAGCGCTGCAACGGACTGGAAAATCGACGCCAAGCATTGAATTCAGCAGGCAGACGCCGGCGCTCAAGCCAATGGCGGCCTTGCTCGCTGAGCGCCGTGTCGGTATTCCCCTGGATCCGGCCATCGCGACTCCAATCGGTCTGCCCATGGCGTAGCAGCAGCAAGCCCGTCATGGCTTGGCCTGAAGCGAAACGCTCTGCGTTCGCCCTGGCACGACTTGCCGCAGCAGCAGGTCCAGCTTTGCAGCCGCGCCGTCAATACTGTGTTCGCGTCGCACATAGGACACCGCCGCCGCGCCCATTTGCTGCATGCGCTCAGGGTCGGTCAATAGGGTGCGCAGAGCGAACGCCATGGCCAGCGTATCCCCGCCCGGAACCAGCAAGCCGCTTTCGCCGTGACGAACCACCTCGGGCACGCCGCGCCTGGCACAGGCGACAACCGGCAGGCCTGCCGCCTGCGCTTCCAATAGCGCCATGCCGTAGGCCTCGTTCACCGCAGGCCAGACGCAGAGATCGGCCGCAGCGTAGACCGCAGGCATTTCCTCGGCCTGCCGCAGGCCCAGGAACTTCGCACGACCGGGTGCGGCGCGCTCGAGAAGTTCGCGCACCTCATTCCGCGCAGCGCCCTCTCCCACCACCAGCAATTGCCAGGAAAGATCAAGCAGATGCTCCAGGGCAGAGGCAAGTTCGCGGTAAGAGGCAAGCTTGTCGCCCGGCCTCATCATGCCAACAGCCAGCAACCAGGGCTGAGACAGGTCAAGAGCGCCAGCCGCAGCCAATTCAGCGCGAGCTTGCGTGCGCCCAAGCGCTGCCTCAACAAAAGGCGCCTGATCAAGAAAAGGCGGCAGCCGCTCGATGCGCGCACCGGCGCCAGCAACCATCTTCAGGCAGGCAATGTCTTCGCTCGTCGGTGCCAGCAGCAGATCAGCCTGGGCAATCGCGGCAGTGACCGATTCATGCGCATGCTGCCAGGGCCCGAAGGCCCTCTTCGGTGCGTGCGAAGCCTCACACGCCACGTAGGGAATGCCCAGTTGCGAGCAGACCTGTGGCCCGATCCAGTCCGCCGCCTTGTAGTAAAGATGGTAGGTGAGCCATAGTTCGGGGCGCTCCCCGAGCGGCCTGCCTTGCCACTGCGCCAACAGCAGCTTCGCCTGCGCAGCCCCAATGGATTGAAAGACGCGCTGATTTTCCGGATTGCCAGCAGCGTCGAGACTGCGCATGCCTGATGCCAGCTCAACCCGATGCCCCGCCAACTCCAGGGCCTGCATCAATAAGCGGGCAACACGCCGGTCCCCCGAGGGAACCGAATGGGTCGGCGCCTTGAGCGGCGCGTAAAACGCTATGTGCATGGGGAAGAGTGAAATTCTATCGGCGCAGCCAGCCAACGCGCCGCTCGACGCACCACGGCCCCAAACTACAATCCGGCCAGCGCGCGCGAGGCCCGACAGACACCTGTCGCCCAGGGTGCGCAGCCAAGGAATCCGCGCCATTTCTGCCAGCCTGAAACTGGTGCGGAACAAACGGGGGGATCGCGCCGTAACAGCATGTGTGGAATTTTTCTGATACTGGAGCGCAACGGCGCAGTCAATGACGCGCGAGCCCTGGCTGCCAGCAAGAGTCTGCGGCATCGCGGACCTGATGGCTCGGGTCAGTACCGCTTTCAGAAACGCTTCGCTCGCGCTGGCATGGAGACCGAAGTCAGTGGTTTTCTTGGCCACAACCGGCTCTCGATTCTGGATCCGCAGCCGCGCTCTGACCAGCCATTCCGGCGGCGCGGACGCACCCTGGTTCACAACGGTGAGATCTACAACTTTCGCGAACTTCGCGGCGAGCTGAAACGTCACGACATCAGCTTTGACACCGACAGCGATACCGAGGTGTTGCTGGAGCTGCTGGCACACTCCGGCACCGAGGGCTTGAACCAGGCGCGCGGCATGTGGGCGTTCTGTCTGCTCGACGAGAATACCGGCCG
>JBCKPH010000052.1:0-18385 GCA_038901755.1 Burkholderiaceae bacterium
GCAAACGACGATTCTGCTGCAAGACCTGCAGCGCAGTCCCAAACAGGTCATCGTGGACCTGGGGTTCCGTGGGGTGGACGCAGACAACCCCGGCGTTGAGATCATCCACCGGGGCAAGTACAAATCGCTCACGAGCCAGCAGAGACGCTGGCTCAAGCGGCGCCAGGCGATCGAGCCGATGATCGGGCACGCGAAGTCCGACAACCGCATGGATCGCTGCTGGCTCAAGGGTGCGCTGGGAGACGCGTTGCACGCGCTGAGCTGCGCGCTGGGCTACAACATCCGCTGGCTGATGCGGGCGATTGTTCGCCTGGGCATCGGGGTGGTTTTTTTGCGCCTGCTTTTGGCCGCCCTCATGGCGCCCATGGCCCGGCCATCCAGCGTCAGATCGTCCCATGCCTCGCCACTGGCGGCATGGGCCCGGTCCGCCGCCGGGCGGTTGACCTGGTCGGCGCCTGCAGCGGCCATCGCGGCGGCCTGATTTGAATTTTGCAGGGCCGACCACCTACCTGCGTCCCCGTTCGCACCGGCCATGCCCCTATCGGCCGGGCTGACCATCCATCGGGTGTGAAGTCAAGTTCCACACGGAACGGCATAGAGCCCCCTGCCAGCAGGCGCTGCAAGGGGGAAACCGGCAAGGCGTCAGGGACGGGTGCTTGTCCGGGCACAGGAGTCCTTCATGGTGTGGCTACCGGCTTGGTTCTGCACATCGGGTCAGAACAGGAAGATGCGCTGTCAGCCCAGCTTGGCTATGGCGTTGGCCAGAGACAGTTTGTCAACCGGTTTTTCCAGCGTCGCCAGAATGTTCAATTCGTGGAATTGGGCCATGAGGGTGGCCGATTTGAGCGTACGCGCTTCCTCGCCGGAGATCAGAACGATACCTCCGCCATAGCCGCGCGCGGCCAGGGCTGCCATGAACTGGAAGCCGTCCTGTCCCGGCATGTTAAGGTCGCACAGGACCAGATCCGGTTTGGGGGCTGCGCGATCGAAGGCTGCCATGCCCTGGGCGCCGTCCATCGCTGTGGTGACATCCATCACGCCCAGTTCCCGCAGCAGGTCGCCGATAAATTCGAGCATGAACTTGTCGTCATCCACCAGCAGCGCCTGGATAAATTTTCCGGACCTGGCATTGTTGTTGTCTCCGTTCATTCTTTCTTTCCTCCTCCTTATACAGTGTTAATGGTACGGCCAAAGCGGAAGCGGTGCCGGCTGAATGTTGCGGTTCAGCCGCCCAGAATGGCCCGGTGAATCTCGTTCAGCGGCATGATTTTTTTAGCAGCCCCGAGCTTGATGGCTTCCTTGGGCATGCCGAACACCACGCACGAAGCTTCATCCTGTGCCACGGTCGAGGCGCCGGCGTCGAGCATTTCCTTGAGGCCACGCGCGCCATCGTCGCCCATGCCGGTCATGATGATGCCGGTGGCATTCTTGCCGGCGAACTTGGCCACCGAGCGAAACAGCACATCCACCGAGGGGCGGTGCCGGTTGACCAGGGGGCCATCCACGACATCGACATGATAGTAGGCGCCGCTGCGCCTGAGCAGCATGTGCGTGCCGCCCGGGGCAATGAGGGCCAGACCGGGAATGACACGATCATTGCTTTTGGCTTCCCTCACCTCGATCTGGCATAGGTCATTGAGCCGTTCCGCGAATGAAGCGGTAAATTTTTCAGGCATGTGCTGCACGATGACGATGCCCGGGCAGACCCGGGGCAGTGCAGTCAACACGGCTTCCAGCGCCTGGGTGCCGCCGGTGGAGGTGCCGATGGCGACAATGTGCTCGGTGGTCTGCGCCATGGCGTGGCTCGTATCTGCGGGCAGTATCGCGTCGGCACTGAGCTTGGCAGGTACGGGTGCAGAGGCGGGAACTGCGCCTCTGCGCAGACGGCTGACATTGGCCTGGGCGGCGGCCCTGACCGCCTGCACCAGTTGGTCGGAGGATGCCTGCAGAAAGCTTTTCAACCCGATCTTGGGTTTTGTGATGATTTCGACCGCCCCGGCGGCCAGGGCCTGCATGGTGGTCGCGGCCCCCTTTTCCGTGAGCGTGGAGCAGATCACCACCGGGGTGGGGTGCTCGGCCATGATTTTCTTGAGGAAGGTGATGCCATCCATGCGCGGCATCTCCACGTCCAGCACAATCACGTCGGGCCAGGCTTGCTTTAGTTTTTCCAGGGCAAAAATAGGGTCGGAGGCGGCACCGATCACCTCGATGTCCGGCTCTTCATCCAGGATCGCCTGCAGTACCTGGCGCACCACGGCCGAATCATCAACCAGCAATACCTTGATTTTCTTCATGAGCAATCTTTTTTGGGGAGTACAAGACCTGTTTCCTTACCCAGGCATGGCCGCTCCAGATATCGAAAAGGACTTGGCGGTGGCCGTCGCCACCCAAATCCTCGGCATCAATCTTGAAGCCATGCTTTTCGACGAGCGAGTACGCAATGGCCCTGTTTTTGTCCGGCACATTGGGGTCGGACTTGTCCGTTCCCTTGTTTTTCACGCCTGGAAACATATTGCCCGCCCCGAACAGTTTGATACGGTATTCGGCAGGGTGTGTCTTGGCCGCGCGGATTTCCTGCAGGAACATCAGTATCGCCTCGTCCGCATATTTGCCGTCCAGCCTGTCCGGCTCTATGCGCCGCCCGCCCGGCAGCATGTAGTGGCACATGCCGCCGATCAGTCGTGTAGGGTGCCACATCGTGATCGAGACGCATGACCCGAGAAGGGTACGGATACGCGTGTCCACATCGCCGAAGTAGAAGTCACCCGGCTGCAGGAAGATCTCGATGACATGGGCCGGCTTATTCATGGTTTGCGGTAGGTGGACGGCGTGATCAGTTTCAGAGCGTCCGTGATTCCGTTCAGGCTTTCCGAATGACTGACGAAGAAATAACCACCCGGCTTGAGCAAGGGCAGCATGCGCGCGACCACCTGGCGTTTGGTGTCCATGTCGAAATAAATCATGACGTTGCGCAGAAAAATCACATCGAACTCGCCGATCTTCGGCAAGCCAGTGTTCAGGTTGATGTGCATGAACTGCACCCGATCGCGCAGGCTGCGCTCGATCAGCAAGGTGTCTTCCTGGGAGCCGGTGCCCTTGAGGCAGTGCCTGGAGAGCAGATGTTTCGGGATGTTGTTCACCCGCTCCATGGGGTAGTGGCCGAAGCGGGCTTTTTCCAGCACGCGGCTGCTGATGTCGGAGGCAATGATTTCCCATGGCGTGCTCGGCAGCCCGTCAGCCAGCGTCATGGCCAGACTGTAGGGCTCCTCGCCGCTGGAGCTGGCCGCGCTCCACAGGCGAAACGTCCGGCCCGGCTGCGCCTTCGGCAAGACCTGGGTGCGCAGAAAGTCGAAATGCTTGGGTTCGCGGAAAAAGTAGGTTTCGTTGGTGGTGAGCAGGTCCAGCGCGGTTTGCAACTCGACCGCTTCCGTGGCTTGCATGATCAGACGAAAATAATCGCCAAAGCTGTTGAGTTCACGTTGCTGCAGTCTTTTGGACAGGCGGCTGAAGACCAGTGCCTGTTTGCTGGGGGCCAGGCTGATGCCTGAACTTCGATGCAGCCATGTCCGAAATTGTTCAAACTCGACGTCTTTTAGTTCCAAGGCTGGCATAGCGTGTTGCGGGCGCGGCAACGAGGCCGCGCCAATGCATTGACCCTTGAAAACATCTTGAATAAAGCTTGATATTTCACCATTTTGTGCATACACTTTGACAGATGGAAATCGTGTTCGATCCCGCCAAGAACGCGCGCAACTTGCGCGAGCGCGAGTTGCCTTTCGAGCGGGTGGTGGATTTCGATTTCGACTCCGCTCTGTTCGAGGAGGATGCCCGCCGCGATTACGACGAAGTTCGCATCCGCGCCTTTAGGAACCCTCTGCATAACTCCCTGCGGTCTGTGATCGCGCGGGCTCGGGCGGTCCACTGCGTTGTTTTTCTTGCCAATAGCTGGGCTATTGGCTGCAAAAAGACGCCTTGTGGCCCTTCCCGATCCGCACGCCACAGCCTCGCCAGAGTTATGCAGAGGGTCCCTAGCTTCCTCGACGGGCGGCTGCACGCGCTGGTGTTCGTGGAAACCCCGAACGGCATCCGCGTCATTAGCTTTCGCAAGGCCAACGCACGGGAAGTGAGGCATTACCATGAAAAAGCGTCCGAATCCTGAATTGATCGACGATGAAAACCCGGAGTGGACCGAAGAAGACTTCGCCCGCGCCATCCCCTTCTCGGCCCTGCCGCAGGAGTTGCGCAAAAAACTCTCTTCGTTGCGCGGGCGCGGCCCGCAAAAGGAGCCAACCAAGGAGCACATCACCATCCGCCTGTCGCGCGATGTGGTGGAGCGCTTCCGCGCCACCGGCGACGGCTGGCAGACGCGCGTGGACGAGGCGCTGAAGGATTGGCTCAAGACCCATGCGTAGGCGGTAGTCATCGTCTTCATCAATTGTTCAAACTCGACGTCTTTTAGTTCCAAGGCTGGCATAGCGTGTTGCGGGCGCGGTACTCAGCCACCCAATGCATTGGCGCGGCTACTCAGCCACCCAATGCATTGGGTGGGGGATGGCCAATTTGGATCAAGCTGCAACGCTTTCCGCGCTGCCGGCCGCCTGCGTCAGCATGGCCATCTCATCGACCGAGAGCACGCGGTCGGCATTCAGGACGATGACGAACTTGCCGCCCACCTTGCCCATGCCGCTGATGAAGTCGGTGCGGATCTTTGCGCCAAAAGAGGGGGGCGGTTCGATCTCGCTGGCGGCAATGGCCAGCACTTCGGAGACCGAGTCCACCACCACGCCCACGTCCTGCCTCTCTCCGTCCGATTCGACCTCCAGGATCACGATGCAAGTGCGCCGCGTGATTTCGGAGGATTTTCGGCTAAAACGTGCCGACAAATCCACCACCGGCACCACCGCGCCGCGCAAATTGATCACCCCGCGGATGAACCCCGGCATCATCGGCACGGCTGTCAGGCTGCCGTATTCGATGATCTCCTTGATGCCCAGAATGCCGATGGCAAACATCTCGCCGCCGAGCAGAAAGGTCAGGTACTGCGCATCTTCCTGATGTTGCGCGGCAAGCGCCGCGCCGTCTGTTTTGACTAGTGCACCCATGATGGTCTCCCCTTAAAACCGTTTGAACTCGGCTTCATTGGGGGCGCCGCCGGCAGCCGGCTTGGCCTGGTGGCCCACCTTGGTCGCTCTGGCTGCCGCTTTCGGTGCCGCCGCTTTGGCGTGGCTGGTGTCGCCGCTGGCATTGACCTTGAAGAACTCCATGGTCTGCTGCAACTGCGTGGCCTGGCCACTCATCTCTTCCGATGTGGCGGCCAGTTCCTCGGAGGCCGAGGCGTTTTGCTGGGTGATCTGGCTCAACTGGCCCATGGCCGTGTTGATCTGGGCCACGCCGGAAGACTGCTCCTGCGAGGCCGCGCTGATCTCTTGCACCAGGTCCGAAGTCTTGTTGATCGAAGGCACCATCTCGTCGAGCAGCTTGCCTGCCCGCTCGGCCATTTCCACACTGCTGGAGGCCAGCTCGCCGATTTCCTGCGCGGCCACCTGGCTGCGCTCGGCCAGCTTGCGCACCTCGGCGGCCACCACGGCAAAGCCCTTGCCGTGCTCGCCAGCGCGGGCCGCTTCAATCGCCGCATTGAGCGCCAGCAGGTTGGTCTGGTAGGCGATGTCGTCGATGATGCCGATGCGCTTGGCAATCTGCTTCATGGCGCCCACCGTCTGCTTGACCGCTGCGCCGCCTTCGGTGGCTTCCTTGGAGGCTTTAGAGGCCATGCCATCGGTGATCTTGGCGTTCTCGGTGTTCTGCTTGACGGAAGCGCTCATCTGCTCGATCGAGGCGCTGGTTTCTTCCACGCTGGCGGCCTGCTCGCTGGTGGCCTGGCTGATGGACTGGGCCGTGGCGCTCACTTCTTCGGAGGCGCTGGAGAGATTGTCCGCCGCGCCGCGTACTTCGGTGATGATCTGTGTGAGCTTGCCCACCATGTTCTGCATGGCGGCGAGCAGCATGCCAGTTTCGTCCTTGGAGGTGACCTCGATCTTTGCGGTCAGATCGCCTTCTGACAACTGGTTAGCCACGTTCACGGCTTCGCTCAGCGGACGGGTGATACTGCGCGTGACGAACCATGCAATCAGCATGGCCAGCAGCAGCGCTACGCCGGCCAAGGAGAACATGAAAATGCGCGCAGTTTCATAAGTCGCATGTGCCTTGTCAACGTTTTTGACGGTTTGCTGATCCTCGTAGGCGACCATTTCTTGCAGTACTTCCAGCAATTTGCTTTGAACGGGTTGGACATCTTTTATCAGCACCTGGGTCGCTTCGGCGGTCTTATTGGCCTTGCTCAATTCAATCACTTTGTTTATCGCGAGGGTGGTGCTGCTTTTCAGTTCAGCTATTTTTGCCAATAGGGTCTTGCCCTTTTCGCTTGTGACGTCCTCGGTCAGTTTTTTCGTATGTTCGTAATACGCTGCATTGAGTTTTTCAATCTGTTTAATTTCATCCGCGATCGCCGTCGGATCCGCGGCCAACACTATATTGCGCACGTCGATGGCAATCGTTAGCACTTCCTCCTCCATGGCCCTGACGTGAACACTCTGGACCATATCCTCCTTAGTGATCGCATCCAGATAACCCTGAATTTCCGCCATGCGGGTGATGCCCAGCAGCGTTAAAGCGATCATCAACGCCACCACCAGGCCGAAACCCAGCCCCAAGCGCATGCCTATTTTCATATTCTTGAACATAATCTACTCCTTGTAAAAAGAAACAATTGAGACTGAAAATTCAGCGAACCAAGGCTGGATTGGCCGTGGGTCGTGCCGAAACCTGCTGCGTTTCCCGCTGGACAGCCTGCTGCACCAGCGAGGGCACATCCAAAATCAGCGCCACCTCGCCGCTGCCCAGAATGGTGGAGCCGCTGATGCCGCGCAGCGTGCTGAACAGCTTGCCCAGCGGCTTGATGACAGTCTGGAACTCGCCCAGCAGTTCATCCACCACCAGCCCGGATTTTTGCCCGGCGTAGTTCACCACGACGACGTTTTCGCGCCGCCCCGCCGCCCCCTCGACTTCAAAATGCCGGCGCAATTGCACAAACGGCAATACCTCGCCGCGCAGATTGAGGTAGCTGCGCTCATGCAGGGCCTGGCGGTCGGCGGCGGTGAGTTCCACGCATTCCACCACCATGTCCAGCGGCACCACGAAACTTGCTTTGCCGACCCCCACCAGAAAGCCGTCGATGATGGCCAGTGTGAGCGGCAGCCGGATGCGCACCGTGGTGCCCTGGCCAGGCTCGCTGTCCAGGTCCACCATGCCGCGCAGGGCGGCGATGTTGCGCTTGACCACATCCAAGCCGACACCGCGCCCGGAGATGTTGGTGACGGCATCTGCCGTGGAGAAGCCGGCCTCGAAAATCAGGTTGTAGATCTCCTGGTCGGAGGGCGTGGCGTCGGCCGCCACCAGGCCCCGGTCATGGGCTTTTTGCAGGATGCGCTCGCGGTTCAGGCCGCCGCCGTCATCGGCAATCTCGATCACGATGCTGCCCGAGTCATGGTAGGCATTGAGTCGCAGCGTGCCTTTGGCCGGCTTGCCGGCGGCCTGCCGCACCGCCGATGATTCGATGCCGTGGTCCAGCGCGTTGCGCACCAGGTGCATCAGCGGGTCGCCGATTTTTTCCACCACGGTTTTGTCCAGCTCGGTGTCCGCCCCGGTGATGAGCAGCTCGATATCCTTGCCCAGCTCACGGCCGACGTCGCGCACCACGCGCTGGAAGCGGTTGAAGGTCTCACCAATCGGCACCATGCGCAGGCGCAGCGCGCTGTCGCGGATTTCCTCCACGAGGCCCGACATCACCGAGGTGGCCTCCTGCAGGGCGCTGTCTTTGGCGCGCAGGGCCAGCAGATTGGCGCCGGCCCCGGCGATGACCAGCTCGCCCACCAGACTGATCAATTCGTCGAGCTTGTCGGCGTGCACGCGCACGTAGCGGTTTTCCTTGGCCTTGTTGTCGCGGGTCTGGGCTTGCTTTTCCAGCGCCTCTTGCACGACGATGGGCTCGACCGCGTTTTGCCGCACCAGGATTTCGCCCAGCGGCGCTGAGGAGCCGTCGGGCTGGACACCGCCTTTCTGGGCGGCCAGACCGTTGGCCAGCTCCTGCTGGGTCAGCGCCCCGGTACTCACCAGAATTTCACCCAGGCGGGTTTCCTTCTCGGGCAGGCTGCGGATCAGTTCAATGTATTCAGAGATCTTGCTGAAAGGCGGCAGGATGTGGATCGTGCTGCCTTCACGCACGAATTCGAACACGCCGGCGATGGTCTCCTTGTCGGCCTCCGACTTGAAGTCGATCTCGAAACCCAGGTAGCAGGTTTCGGCGTTCATCTCTTGGGCCGCTGGCATGGCGTCGGCCAGGGTGGTGATGGAGACGATCTCGCCCAGCGTGCCCAGGTAGCGCAGAAATGAGAGTGGGTCCATGCCGTGGCGCAGCACGTCGGTGCCAAAGCGCAGCGAGATGTGCCAGTTGTCCGCCCCCACTTGGCCGCCACCGCTGTCGTGCAGCGGCGTATCGGGTGACAGGGCGACGCGGGTATCGCGGCTTACCTGCGCGTCCGACCCGGCGGCATGGGCCTGGTAAGCCCGCAGGCGTTGACGCAAATCGCTTTCCCTGGCTTGGGCAGCGGCGTCGAGCTGCCCGCCCTGGTCGGCCACCACATTGACCAACTCCAGAACGTGGTCGCCGCTTTCCAGCAGCACGGCCACCAGCTCGCCTTCGACGTTGATCTCGGCGTTGCGCAAACGGTCCAGCACGTCCTCGACGATATGGGTGAAGCTGACGATGGGGTCCAGCCCGAACAGGCCGGCCGAGCCCTTGATGGTGTGGGCGGCACGGAAGATGGCGCCCAGCGTGTCGCTGTCTGTCACGTTGCCCGGCTCGGCTTCGAGCCGCAGCAGGGCATCTTCCATGTCCTGCAGCAGCAGCTTAGCTTCGGCAATAAAGGTTTGCAGGGCTTGATCGAGGTTGAGACTCATTTTTAGCTACTCCTTGTTCTTTCAGACGATATCAATGCTTGGCGTTGCGAAAGACCAGCACCGGGTCACCAAAGTAGGGCACCAGATTGCACAGGTCCAGCACTTCCAGCACCGCGCGGCTGTGTCCCGTCAGGCGCAGGGGGCTGGCGTGCCGCGCGGCTTCGCGCTTGGCCAGCATCAGGAGCTGCAGGCCGGCGCTGTCGATCTCGCTGACCCCGGAGAGGTCGATTTCCAGCTCGCCAGACTTGGTCCCAGACTTGGTCCCAGACTTGGTCCCAGACTTGGTCCCAGACTTGGCCATATGGATCATCAGTTCCGCCTTGAGCTCGGCGGCGGTGTAGATGGTCATGTCGCCCTCGATATGCAGTAGCGGCAGGCCGTTGTGGGTTTCAGCGCGGATGGGCATGGTGTCTCCTGGGGTCGTTCTTTTTTGTCATTCTGCAGGCCGGGTGTCAAGGCAGGATCAGCTTCGATACCGCATTGAGCATCTGGGGCGGATTGAATGGTTTGACAATCCATGCCTTGGCGCCCGCAGCCCGTCCGCGCTCTTTCATCGCTTCATTGCCCTCGGTGGTGAGCATGATCACCGGGGCGAATTTGTACGCCGGGTTTTTCTTGACTTCTGTGACGAACTCGATGCCCCCCATATTCGGCATGTTGACATCGCAGACGATGAGGTGGATTTTTTGCCCGCCCAGTTTGCCGAGCTTATCCAGCGCATCCCGTCCGTCAGACGCTTGCAGCACTTCGTAGCCGGCGCCGGTCAAGGCAATCTCCACGACCTGCCGCAGGCTGGCGGAATCGTCAACGATCAGTATGGTCTTTGCCATGTTCAATGTCCTTGAAACTTTTTAGAAAAATGTGACATCTTCAACGGGCTGCATGGTGCCCGCTGCGCTTTGACGTGTTGCGCCCAGCTTGCCTTTGGCGCGTTCATCTTCCATGGTGTATTTGCCATCGAGATCGTGCAGCCACTGGGCCGGCGTAGGAACGTCACCATTACCGTCACCGTTAGCGATCTCGACGCTCTGGTGCAGGCGGTTGATGTCCTCATCCACCAGGCCCAGTATCTGGCTGACCCGGTCCTGGAATTGCAGGTTGAGCAGAAGGTTCTCGACATCGGTGCGAATGATATTGCCCTGGGTGCGCATTTTTTCGGCTTCGGCACCGAGGGTGCGAACGTGCGTCAGCACATCCTCGATCACCTGCGTGGTCATGCTGACTACTTTCTTGTCCCGCTCCGAGGTTGTGGAGGCGACCTCAAGCGTTTTCTGCATGATCTGCGTGACCTGCGCCATGCGTGCGGTGATCTTCTTGCCGCTTTCTGCCGACAGCTGTGACAGCTTGCGGATTTCGGCTGCGATCACGGCAAATCCGCGTCCGGCTTCACCCGTGCGTGCCGCTTCGATCGCGGCATTGATCGCCAGGATATTGGTGTGGGCCGCGATCAGGCTCACGTCGCTGGCCATGTCCTTGAGCTCATGGGTGGCCAATTGCAGATTGCGCACGCCCTCGAGCAAACCGTCCTTGCTGTCGATGATCTTTTCCATGGACGAGACGACCGGCGTCAATTTGCGCTCGCTCAGCGTCAGCAGGCTGATCGTCTTGTTCTCGTTACCTGCCGTCCCTGATGTAGAGATACCAACAAAACCGGCCGAGTCAAACTGTTTCACAATCGACGAGAAGCTGCTGGCCAATTCGGTCACGGCCTCTTCGGTCTGATGTTTGGCCGATTCGATGTGCCGCAGCCAGACCGGCAGGATGCCACTCACAAGTACGCTGAGTTCAGACGTTCCGCTGGTCTGCTGGGTGTTGCTGTCCTCGGGCTGGGGGCGGAAGGCGGCTGCACGGGCCAGCAACCAACTGCTCCAAACGGCGCAGAGTGCAACGCCAATGAAAGCGCTGATCTCCAGCGCCCCCACCTGATTGAACAGTGGCAGGCTGGCGAAGGCGGTGGCAATCAGGGCAGGGGCATAGCCGCGCCAACGGGCCCGGTCTGGTGAGTTGGCGGCAGATGCGTCTGCATGGGGGAATGCTGTGCTCATTTGCATGCCATCTGATCAGGGAATTGAGTTAAAAAGCTGGACGATGCTTTTGCATCAGCCGCCCTGAAAGGTAGCAGGCTCTAAACAGTTCGAAAGCGAGAGCAGAGCGGTATTTCGGCCCTTACTCTACGTATCGGGTGATTTGCGAAGAACTTGAAGGCTCCCTCCCCGTATTCACGCCGGCAACGCCCGCATCCTTGAAGATTGCCGCCTGCCGGTCAGGCTGCATGGTCCGGGTGCTCGTGCATCTGGAACCAGAGCAGGCTGCCCAGCGCCAGCCGGTCGTTCGGTTGCAGATCCTTGAACTCCACGCCGCACTGATGGCGCGGAAAACCGTCCGCCGCCGGCTCGGTCTTCGCGGCGCGCACTTCGGCGCTCAGATCGAGCGACACCGGAACGCCGTACAGCTCGAACGAGACCGCGATGCGTATCGGGCCCGCGTCCTTGTCCACCAGCGCGACGGTTTCGAGCAGCGCGCCGTTGGTGCCGATGTTGACTATGCTCGCTGCTCCGTCCGGAGAAGTCCCATGAGCGAGATTACACGAGTTGGCGCTGATCTGGCAAAACACCAGAGCCTTATAGTAGGCCACCACGTCACCCAAAACGGATTGCCTGCACATGAACCGACCACTCTTACGCTCGATCGCCCCCGCCTTGGCGGTATTCCTGCTCGGCCTGAGCGTGGCCGCAGCCAGCGGCTGGTGGTTCAACGGCGAAATCACGCGGGATGCCAAGGCAACCTTCCAACACAACGCGGAGCGCACCATCACCGAAGTGGTCCAACGTTTCAAGGTCCCGGTCATGGGCCTTACAAGTGTCAGGGCGCTCTACGCCACCCACCCCACGGTGCCCCGTGCGGAGTTTCGCGCTTTCGTCGATGCGCGTAACGTGGACCAGGAATTCCCCGGCGTGCGCGGTTTTGGTTTCATCCAGCACGTCACCAAGAGCGACCTGGCAGCGTTTGTCGCCCGGGAGCAGGCCGACGGAGCGCCGCAATTCGCGATTCGCCAGCTCGTCGACAAGGACCATGAGGACCTGTACGTCATCAAATTCATCGAACCGGCCCGCAACAACGTGGGCGCCCAGGGCTTGGACGTGGGCTCAGAAGCCCTGCGCCGCGCCGCCGCGCAACGGGCCGTGGACACGGGTGAACCCAGCATAACGGGCGCCATCATCCTGGTGCAAGACAACAAGAAGACACCGGGCGTGCTGATCTATGTGCCGGTGTACGCCAAGGGCGCCCCCACCACCACGGCGCAGGAGCGCCAGGCGGCGCTGGTGGGCCTGGCGTATGCGCCGGTGGTCATAGCCGAATTGCTCCAAGGCATCCCCGATGTGCTCTCGGGCCTGGTGGACTTTGAAATCTATGACTCTGCGCCCGGTGACCCTTTCGGGACTTTGATGTTCGATGCCGACAGTCATGTTTCCAAACTGATGCCAGGGCAGGACAGCGCAACCGGCCGCGTTTTTTCGATCGCGCAGCCCTTGACCCTGGCCGGGCGCGAGCTGACCCTGCACATGACCAGCACCCCCCTGTTTGATGCCGCAATCTCCCGCACCCAGCCCTGGCTGGCGTTTACCGGAATCAGCTTGCTTAGCGCCCTGCTGGCCGTGGTGCTGTTCCAGCTATCCAGCGGGCGACAGCGGGCTGAAGCCTTGGCACACAGCATGACCGGCGACCTGCAGTCTGCCCTGCGCGAGAACGCTGCGCTGGTCACCACGCTGAACCTGCATGCCATCGTCTCGGTGACCGATCACGCCGGCTGTATCACTGAATTGAACGATGCCTTTTGCGCCAGCACCGGCTATGCGCGCGAAGAGCTGCTGGGCCAGAACCACCGCATCGTCAATTCGGGGGTGCAGACGCACGCCTTCTGGGCGGACATGTGGAAGACCATTTCCAGCGGCATGCCCTGGCGGGGCCAGGTGTGCAACCGCGCGAAAGACGGCTCCTTGTACTGGGTGGACGCCCTCATTGCGCCCTTCATTGGGGGCGATGGTCAGATCGAGAAATACATCTCCATCCGCACCGACATCACCGCCAACAAGCAAGCCGAAGAAGCCCTGCGCTGGAGTCAATCGCTGATGCAAATGATGTCCAGCTCCTCACCGCTGGCCTTCCTGGTGGTGGACAACCGCAACGACAATATTTTGTATTTCAACCACCGTTTTTGCGAGATCTGGGGCATTGAGCACCTGGAAGAGCGCATGGGCCGGGGGGAGCTGAAAAACAACGACATCATTCCCGACTGCCTGCCGATGCTGGCCGATATACCGGCCTTTGCCGCATCGTGTGCGCCCTTGCAGGACGAGGCGAACCGCATCACCCTGGAAGACGAAATAGCGTTCACCCACAACCGCACCATTCGTCGCTACTCCACGCAGATTCGCGATGCGGACGACCGTTACTTTGGGCGCTTCTATATTTTTGAAGACGTCACCGAGCACCGCCGCCACGAAGCCGAGGCGAAGCGCAACGCTGATTTGCTGCGGGGCTCAATCGACGCACTGGACGATGCCTTTGCCGTGTTTGACCCCCAAGACCGGCTGGTGCTGTTCAACAAACCCTATAGAGATCTGTACCCGCTGTGTGCCGATTTGTTGGTGGCCGGCAGCACGTTTGAACAAATTATTCGGGCTGGCGCCGAGCGAGGGCAATATGTCAACGCTGTGGGGAATGTGGACGAATGGGTGGTCCAGCGCATGGCCGTTCACCGCCAGCCTCACTCCCGGTTGACGCAGCCCTTCAGCGATGGACGCTTCCTCAAGGTCACCGAACGCCGCATGGCCGATGGTCACACAGTGGGCTACCGTGTGGACGTGACGGAACTGGTGCAGGCCACCCGGGTAGCCGAGCAGGCCAGCTTGGCCAAAAGCCAATTTTTGGCCAATATGAGCCACGAAATTCGCACGCCCATGAACGTGATTTTGGGCATGCTAACCCTGCTGCGCAAGACCGCGCTCACCCAACGACAGGCCGACTACGCCGCCAAGAGCGATGGGGCGGCAAGGGCGCTGCTGGGCTTACTCAACGACATATTGGACTTTTCTAAAATTGAGACCGGCAAGATGACGCTGGACCCGCACCCCTTTGCCGTCGAGCAGTTGCTGGGCGACCTGTCGGTGATTCTCTCGGCCAGCGTGGGCAGCAAGCCGGTGGAGGTGTTGTTCGACATCGACCCCGCGCTGCCGCGCTATCTGGTGGGCGATGCCATGCGCCTGCAGCAGGTGCTGATCAACCTGGGCGGCAACGCCATCAAGTTCACGCAGCACGGGGAAGTGATTCTCTCCATGCAGGTGATGCAGCAAACCCTGGACACGGTGACCGTCCAGATCAGCATGAAGGACTCTGGCATTGGCATCGCGCCCGAGAACCAGGCGCGCATTTTTAGTGGCTTTACCCAGGCCGAGTCGTCCACCACGCGGCGTTTTGGTGGCACCGGGCTGGGGGTGGTCATCAGCCAACGCTTTGTGGCACTGATGGGCGCCGAGCTGGAGCTGCAAAGTGCGCTCGGCGAAGGCAGCCGCTTCTTCTTCACCGTGACGCTGCCCATTGCAAAGACCCCTTTGGAAGAGCAGCCACAAGCCATCCAAACGCCGGCGGAGCCCATGCATGTTTTGGTCATTGACGACAACCCGATCGCCCGTGAGGTGCTGGAGCGCATGTGCCAGTCCCTGGGGTGGCAGGTGGATACTGCTGAAAGTGGCGAACACGCGCTGGTGTGGCTGCAAAACCCCTCGGCAGATGCTCGGCCCTACCAGGCGGTCTTCGTGGACTGGCTCATGCCCGACATGGACGGCTGGCAAACCAGCCAGCGCATCCGCGTGCTCGGCCTTAATGGCGACGCCCCGGTGCTGGTGATGGTGACCGTGCAAGGGCGCGAAGCGCTCTCGCAACGCAGCCAGGAAGACCAGTCCCTGCTGGATGGCTTCCTGGTCAAACCGGTGACCGCCGCCATGCTACTCCAGGCCGTGCGGCAAGCCCGTGGCGACCCAGCCCCTGCCCGTCACAACGCCGTACCCAGCGGCACCCACCGCCTTAAAGGCATGCACCTGCTGGTGGTGGAAGACAACCCCAATAACCAGCAGGTGGCACGCGAACTGCTGGAGGCCGAAGGCGCCACCGTGCAGATCGCCCAGCACGGGCAGGAGGGGGTTGAGGCCGTGGCCGCAGCCGACCCACCGTTTGACGTGGTGCTGATGGACCTGCAAATGCCGGTGATGGACGGCTTTGCCGCCACCAAGGCCATCCGTACCGACCTGGGCTTGCTGACGCTGCCCATTGTGGCCATGACGGCCAACGCCATGGCCTCGGACCGCGATGCCTGCCTGGCGGCCGGTATGAACGACCATGTCGGCAAACCCTTTGACCTGAATGACCTGGTGCAGGTACTGCGCAAACAGGCGGGGTGGACGGACGCGCTGGGCACACCAGACAGCGTGCCCCTGTCACTGCCGAGCGCAGTCGTCGATGCCGCTGGCAGCGCGGGGGTGGACATTGCCGCAGCGCTGCAACGCCTGGGCGGCAAGCAGGATGTGTACCTGCGCATGCTGCGCACCTTTGTGAGCGACCTGCACACCACGCTGGCGCAATTGAGTGGCCATGCATCGCGGGGCGAGACCCAGGACACCAAGCACGTGCTGCATACGCTCAAGGGGCTGGCGGCCACGCTCGGTGCCACGGCCCTCTCGGCCCATGCCGCCAAGGGCGAAAAACACCTGGCGCAGGAGCCGACGCCGACCGAGTCGGCCAATGCCACGCAAGATGTCAGCGTCGCCATCGCAGCAGCCCTTCCGGCGCTGGAGCATTTGCTGACGGCGCTGCAAGCGGCCAGCACTTCGGACCAGGCCCGCCAGACTGCGTTGGCACCACCCTTTGACTCTGAAGCCCTGCAGGCGGCCTTGACGGCCATGGCGCAACAACTTGCTGCGCAAGACATGGAAGCCACGCAGTCCATGGCCGATTTGCAGCAGCAGTTTGGGGCCGCCCTGGGCAATCAGCTGGAGCCGCTGGAGGCCGCCATGTCCGACCTTGATTTCGATGCGGCCCTGCCGCTTTGCCGCGCATTACTGGAGAGCCTGCCCGCATGACCGACAAGCCCAAGCTGCTGGTGGTGGATGACCAGCCCGTCAACATTGAGGTGATCTACCGGACGTTCTCTGCCGACCACCAGGTGTTCATGGCCAAAAGTGGTGCGCAGGCCCTGGCACTGTGCGCCAGCCTGCAGCCGGACCTGGTGCTGCTGGACGTCAGCATGCCGAACATGGATGGCTATGAGGTCTGCCGGCAACTCAAGCTGGCCCCCGCCACGCGCGACATTCCGGTCATCTTCGTCACGGGCTGGGACGACGAGGCGTCCGAGGAACGGGGGCTTAGCGCCGGTGCCGCGGATTTCATCACCAAGCCCATCAGGCCCCTGATTGTGCGGGCGCGGGTTAAAACCCAAGTCACGCTGAAGCGGCAATCCGATATGTTGCGCAACTGGGCCTACATGGATGGATTGACGGGCATGCGCAACCGCCGCCATTTTGACGAACAACTTGCCTCCGAGTGGGGCCGCGCTGTGCGGGACCGCACCGCCCTGAGTCTCATCCTGCTGGATGTGGATTTTTTCAAGCGCTACAACGACCGTTACGGTCACCCAGCGGGGGACGAGTGCCTGCGCCGCGTGGCGCGAACGCTCATGGCGGGCATGAAACGTCCGGGCGATCAGGTGGCCCGCTACGGCGGCGAGGAATTCGTTTGCTTGCTGCCCCAAACCGATCTGGCCGGCGCCATGCAGGTTGCGCAGCACCTCGGTCAGCTGGTCTTTGACCTGCAGATGGCGCATGCGGACTCCGGCGTGGCACCGGTGGTCACCGTAAGTCTGGGCGTCTGCAGCCGGGACGGCGGAGTCGAGGGAAGCGCCAGCGGCTTGCTTCAACAAGCCGACGCGCAGCTGTATGCCGCCAAGTCAGGTGGGCGCAACCAGACGATGGGCGCGGCGCTGACGTCCGCTTGAGCCATGCACGCTGGTGGGCTACAGTTGCGCCACGGTTAATTGAACCGTTTGCCCTCACAAAACTCCGGAGAAACCATGCGCAAAGCCCAACTGGCATCCGCGCGGTCTAGGAGTCTGTCGGACTTTCCCCAGTCGCTCAATAGTCGGCCCTGCAAAAGCCCGGGAACCCGCATGAATCCTCAGTTGTTTCAGCTCAAGTCTAAGCGGGAAAGCTTGATTCTTCGGTGCGGCGTCAAACCTGCTGCACAAACGCTTCAAACCCGGCCAGCGGCAGCGGGTGGCTGAACAGATAGCCCTGGTAGGCATGGCAGCCCAGGCCAGCCAGGGCCTCGCACTGCGCCGCGGTTTCCACGCCCTCGGCGATCACCGTCAGGCCCAGACTCCCGGCCAGGGCGACCACCATTCTTGCAATGGCGGCATCGTTGGGGTCGATCAGGATGTCACGCACAAAGCCCTGGTCGGCTTTCGCACCGGTTTTAGAGGGTGTCAGGCTTGAAATAGATTGACTGACATTTTTCCTGCATTTCGGCCGTGCTTCTTCTATATCGGGTGTTCTTCGGGGAGCTTGATGCCAGAAGACTTTTGCTCATTGAGTTTCTTGTCAAGGTGTTCGGATATCCGTGCCAGCAAGGGCCGCATTTGCGCGACGATGCCGCACGCCTTGTCGTAATCCACGGCACGCTGGCATTGCTCCAGGCCCTGGCAAAGGTCGGCAAAACCCATCGCACCGACTGTTCTGGCTGACGACTTGGCGCGGTGGCCCAGGGCGGCCACGCCCATCATGTCTGCTTGTGCCAGCGTGGCCTCGACCTCGGCCAAGGTGTCGTGCATGGATGAGACGAACATCAGGGCGTACTTGCGGATCTTCTCCGGGTTGTGGCTCACGGTTTTGGCCAGCACGGCAAGATCGATGACACCGGCATCGCCAGCCGCTGCATCGTCGATCGCTGCGGGTGGCCGGGGTAAATCCACCGCTGCGCTGGCGGCGCCAGCGGGCAGGTTCTGGCCGGGTTGCTGCGCCAGCGATGCGGCCAGCACGGCCAGGAACCGGTCGGGCTCAATCGGTTTGCTCACAAAGTCATTCATGCCGGCGTCAAAACAGCGTGTCCGATCTTCTTGCCCGGCATTGGCGCTCAGGCCGATCACCCGTGTGGAAGACAAGGCCGGGTTGGCGCGAATCTGCCGGGTGGCCTCCAGGCCATCCATCACGGGCATCTGGATATCCATCAACACGCAGTCAAAGCGCGCTTTAAGCAGCCAGTCGATGGCCTCCTGTCCGTTACTGGCAAGGGTGACGGCGGCGCCGGCTTGTTCCAGCACTTC
>JBCKPH010000053.1:0-17602 GCA_038901755.1 Burkholderiaceae bacterium
AGCGGCCATCTGGGCGGCGTCGCCGGCCGCACCCGAGAGGCGATCCTGGTCTGCGAAGCGGCGGGCTACGACCTGGTCATGGTTGAAACGGTCGGCGTTGGGCAGAGCGAGGTCAGCGTCGCCAGCATGACCGACATCTTTATCCTGATGCAGCTGCCCAACGCCGGTGATGAACTGCAGGCGATCAAGCGCGGCGTGATGGAGTTTGCCGACCTGGTCCTGGTGAACAAGGCCGATCTCGATCCGGACGCGGCAACCCGCGCTCAGGCGCAACTGAGCAGCACGCTCCGTATCCTGGCACAGCAGGACGAAGCCATGCCGCAAGCGGCAAGCCAGGCCTGGTTGCCGCTGGTGCTGCAGGTGAGCGCGTTGCGGGCCGAGGGCATCGAGGCTCTCTGGTCGGCCGTGGAGAAGTTTCTGGCGCGCCCCGGCGCCACAGCAGCGCGGCGCGGCGTGCAGGCGCGCCAGTGGTTGCTGGAGCGGGTTGCTGAAGGACTGCGCCAGTGGTTCTGGTCCAGTGACGGTATCGAGCCGGGGTTCGCTGCCATGGTGAGCGCGGTGCAGGCTGGCGAACTTGCGGCGCCGGTGGCAGCGCGCCGGCTGCTCGACCTGGCCATTGGAACAACTGGAGAGCTGGTGCCGTGAGCCATGCGCTCGTTCAGGTTCTGACCCCGGCGCAGTTGCACAGCATCGGTGAGGCAAGGCCTCGTCAGGGCGTCCGCACCCAAGTGCTCGCACTCGGTGGCAGGACGGTGGTGGTGAAGTGGCAGCGTCCCAAACGCTTTGCCTTGGGTTACCGGATCCTCAGCCTGCTCGCCTGGCTCGCTCGGCAACCCAGCCTGCGCGGCATCCCCCCGCATGGCGGCGCCGAGACCCAGGCGCTCGAACTCAAGCGACTGCGCGAGCTGGCCGGCGCCGGTGTCGCGGTGCCGCAGCTGCTGCACGTGGCTAGCGACTACTTTGTGATGAGCCACGCCAGCGGGCTGGATCTGGCGTCGCTGTTGCCGCGCGACCCGCATCTGATGCGGCAACGCTGGAATCTTGGCCTGCAGTTCGTGCGCGACGTTCATTCCCGCGGCCAATACCTGAGCCAGGCCTTTGCGCGAAATCTCATCGTCGGCGCCGAAGGGATCGTGGCGATTGACTTCGAGGACGATCCGCTCTCGGTCATGACCCTGGTTGCGGCCCAGTCGCGCGACTGGCTTGCCTACCTGCATTCAACCCTGTGGCTGCTGCCGCGACTGGAGCCCTGGGTGATGCAGGACCTGGCGAACACGCTGCAGGGCGAGGTGGCGGACCTGCGCCAGTGTTTGGGCGATGCGGCGCGTCGCTTGGGCTGGCTGCGTCATTTTCCGAAGGCGCGCCGGCCTTGGGGCCGCGACCTGATCAGCCTGCAGGCGCTGGCCGCGTTGCTGGTCGAACTCGAGCAGCGGACTTCGGACCTGAACTGAGCGCATGTTGCAATGAGCAGGAGAACCCTATGCAAGACGTACTGAGACAACTGGAAGAAAAGCGGGCCCAGGCACGGCTGGGTGGCGGCGAAAAGCGCATTGCCGTCCAGCACGGCAAGGGCAAGCTCAGCGCGCGTGAGCGCCTTGAAGTGTTGCTCGACGAGGGCAGCTTCGAAGAGTGGGACATGTTTGTCGAGCATCGCTGCAATGATTTCGGCATGCAGGACAACAGGATTCCCGGCGACGGCGTGGTCACCGGCTACGGCATGATCAACGGACGCCTGGTGTTTGTTTTCAGCCAGGACTTCACCGTGTTCGGCGGCGCGTTGTCCGAGGCGCACGCGGAGAAGATCTGCAAGATCATGGACCAGGCGATGAAGGTCGGCGCCCCGGTGATCGGCCTGAACGACTCGGGCGGCGCCCGGATACAGGAGGGAGTCGCCTCGCTCGGTGCTTATGCCGAGGTGTTCCAGCGCAATGTGATGGCCAGCGGCGTGATTCCGCAAATCAGCCTGATCATGGGGCCCTGCGCCGGCGGCGCCGTGTACTCGCCGGCGATGACCGATTTCATCTTCATGGTGCAGGACTCAAGCTACATGTTTGTCACCGGACCCGAAGTGGTGAAGACGGTGACCCATGAAGAGGTGAGCGCCGAAGAGCTCGGCGGCGCCCTCACGCATACGACGCGTAGTGGTGTGGCCGACCTGGCGTTCGAGAACGACGTCGAGGCGCTGCTGATGCTGCGACGGCTCTACAACTACCTGCCGCTGAACAATCGGGAGAAGGCGCCGCTGCGCCCGAGTGGCGACCCCCCCGGGCGCATGGAAATGAGCCTGGACAGCCTGATCCCGGAACATCCAAACAAGTCCTATGACATGAAGGAACTCATCCTCAAGACGGTGGACGACGGAGATTTCTTTGAGTTGCAACCGGAGTACGCGAAGAACATCGTGATCGGCTTTGCCCGCATGGCAGGGCAGAGCGTCGGCATTGTGGCCAATCAGCCGCAGGTGGCCGCCGGTTGCCTGGACATCAAGAGCAGCATCAAGGCCGCAAGGTTTGTCCGGTTCTGCGATGCCTTTGGCATTCCGGTCATCACCTTTGTCGACGTGCCGGGCTTCATGCCGGGGACCGCGCAGGAGTGGGGCGGCATCATCAAGCACGGCGCCAAGTTGCTGTACGCCTACGCCGAGTGCACTGTGCCCAAGGTCACCGTCATCACGCGCAAGGCCTATGGTGGCGCCTACGACGTGATGGCGTCGAAACACCTGCGCGGCGACGTGAACTTCGCCTGGCCCAACGCCGAGATCGCCGTGATGGGCGCCAAGGGAGCGGTCGAGATCATTTTTCGCGAGGACAAGGGCGACGCGCAGAAACTGGCGGCGCGCGAGGCCGAGTACAAGGCGCGTTTTGCCAATCCGTTCGTGGCGGGCGCCCGCGGCTACATCGACGACATCATCCTGCCGCACGAAACACGCAAGCGGATCTGCCGCTCGCTGGTCATGCTGCGCGACAAGAAGGTGGAAAACCCTTGGCGCAAGCACGGCAACATCCCGCTCTAGTCGCGCTGGGAAACAGCAAGATGTTCAACAAGATTCTGATCGCGAACCGGGGCGAAATCGCCTGTCGCATCATCAAGACCGCGCGCAAGATGGGCATTGCGACGGTGGCGGTCTATTCCGACGCGGACCGAGGCGCCCTGCATGTGTCACTGGCCGACGAGGCGCTGCATATCGGAGCCGCGCCGAGCCGGGACAGCTATTTGCAGGCGGACCGAATCATTGCAGCGGCCCAACAATCCGGGGCCCAGGCCCTGCATCCGGGCTATGGCTTCCTCAGCGAAAACGCCGAATTTGCGAAACGGGTGGAGGAGGCGGGCATCGTCTTCATTGGCCCGAAGCATCATTCGATTGCCGCCATGGGCGACAAGATCGCTTCCAAGCGGCTGGCCAGCGCCGCCGGTGTCAGCACCATACCGGGATGCAACGACGTCATCGAGTCGGCCGAGCAGGCGGTCAAGATAGCCCGGGAGGTCGGCTACCCGGTGATGATCAAGGCCAGCGCCGGTGGCGGTGGCAAGGGCTTGCGCGTGGCCTACAACGACCGGGAGGCGCATGAGGGTTACGGTTCCTGCCGCAGCGAAGCCGGCAACAGTTTTGGCGACGACCGAGTCTTCATCGAGAAGTTCGTTGAGGAGCCGCGCCATGTCGAAATCCAGCTGCTGGGGGATGCGCACGGCAACGTGATATTCCTGAACGAGCGCGAGTGCTCGATCCAGCGCCGGCATCAGAAGGTGATCGAGGAGGCGCCCAGTCCCTTCATCAGTGACGCGACGCGCCAGGCCATGGGTGAGCAGGCAGTCGCCCTGGCCCGGGCCGTGAACTACCAAAGCGCCGGCACGGTCGAGTTTGTCGTCGGCAAGGACCAGAGTTTCTATTTCCTGGAAATGAACACCCGTTTGCAGGTCGAGCATCCGGTGACCGAGTGCATCACCGGGCTCGATCTGGTGGAGCTGATGATTCGCGTCGCCGCGGGCGAGGTCCTGCCGATCACGCAGGCGCAGGTGAAACGCAATGGCTGGGCCATCGAGTGCCGGATCAACGCCGAGGATCCGTTTCGCAACTTTCTGCCGTCAAGCGGACGGCTGGTGCGGTTTCAGCCGCCGCCGGAGACCATGTTCGCCGCCGACACCGAGCGGCTTGGCGGGGTTCGCGTGGACACCGGGGTTCAGGACGGGGGCGAGATCCCGATGTACTACGACTCGATGATTGCGAAGTTGATTGTGCACGGCAGGGATCGGCGTGAAGCGATCGAGAAGATGCGGGAAGCCTTGAATGCCTTTGTGATTCGTGGCGTCAGCAGCAACATTCCGTTCCAGGCGGCGCTGCTTGGGCATCCGCGTTTCGCCACGGGCCAGTTCAACACCGGATTCATCGCCGAGCATTTCGGCAAAGGATTTCGGGCCGAGGATGTGCAGCATGAAGACCCGAACTTCCCTGTTGCGTTGGCGGCCTTCGTCCGGCGCAAGTCGCGTGAGCGGGCGGCCGGCTTGAGCGGTCAGTTGCCCGGTTATGGCGTGCAGGTTGGCCGAGATTACACGGTGATCACCCTGCGTGGTGACGCTGAAAACCTTCATACCCCGGTCCATCTGGACGAATTCTCTGGCGCCACGGGAAGCGCGGTGGTCACCGTCGTGGCGGCTGATGGTGTCAGCCACCGCTACGAAATTTGTAGCTTGTCAAGGCTGAACGATGTGGCGATCAGTGGCACGGTGAATGGCAGGCCGTTTGCCGCCCAGGTCGAGCGCGGCGCCGCGCGCAATCCGCTTGCCCTGCGCGTGGAACACAACGGCCTGCGCATCGAAGTCTGGGTGGTGTCACCGCGCATGGCGCAACTGCAGCGCCTGATGCCGCGCAAGGCGCCGGCCGACATGAGCAGGTTTGTGCTGTCGCCCATGCCCGGACTGTTGACGGACCTGACGGTCCAGGTTGGCCAGCGGGTTGAGGCCGGCGAGCGGGTGGCCGTGATCGAAGCCATGAAGATGGAGAACGTGTTGTTTGCCGCTGCCGATGGTGTGGTTGGCAAGATCCTTGCGGCCAAGGGTGACAGCCTGTCCTTGGACCAGGTCATCATCGAATTCGAATCAAGGTAGAAGGAATTCACCCGATGTCGGAGCGGCCGTTTCGTGCCTTGGGCATTCAGCAGATTGCCCTGGGTGGGCCGGACAAGGCGCGAATGCGTCGGCTTTGGGTCGACCTGTTCGGGCTGCCGGTAACTGGGACCTTCCGCAGCGAACGGGAAAACGTGGACGAGGACATCTGTGCCCTTGGCGCCGGCCTGCTCAGGGTCGAAGTGGATCTGATGCAGCCGATCGACCCGCAAAAGAAACCAGCGGTGCATAACACGCCGCTCAACCATGTCGGCCTCTGGATTGACGACTTGCCGGCCGCTGTCGAGTGGCTTGGCCAGCGCGGCGTGCGCTTCGCCCCGGGCGGCGTGCGCAGGGGCGCCGCCGGACACGACATCTGCTTTATCCATCCTAAGGGGAATGACCAGTTTCCGATTGGCGGGGAGGGCGTGCTGATCGAGTTGGTTCAGGCCCCTGCGGAGGTGGTCAGGGCGTTTGCCTCGTTGCATGGCTTCTGTGACTTAGCGGCGGTCGGCGCAGAGCAAGCTGCGCCGGCTGGCCCTGGTGATCAGGGTGAACATGACCTATCGTGAACCCTTTTCCCGGGCCCTGGCCAGGGCAGCCTCGATCACGCTGCGCCTGCGCTGTTGTTCTTCCTGCGCCGTGGACTCGCCCGTCTGAACCGGGTCGGACGCCGCGTCAGCGCCAGCCACCGGTGGCGCGGCGAGCAATGCCTGTCGCGCCAACCTGGTGCTGCGCTGCGCGTAGCGTTGCGCAGCCTGGTCGGCAAGTGCCTGGGGCCAAGCCGCCCAACCCGTCATTTTCCTGTCCACCGGTTCGGTCTCGATGCAGTCGACCGGGCAGACCGGCAGGCACAGTTCGCAACCGGTGCAATAGGCTTCCAGCACGGTATGCATTTTCTTGTTGCTGCCGAAGATTGCGTCGGTCGGACAGACCTTGAGGCACAGCGTGCAGCCTATGCACCAGGATTCGTCGATAAAAACCATCTTGCGCGGGCCTTCGTTGCCGTGCTCCGGGCTGAGTGGCTGCACTTCCTGACCGGTGATGGCTGCCAGGCGGGCGATGCCTTCGGCGCCCCCGGGCGGACACTGGTTGATTGGGGCGGCAGCGTCGGCAATCGCGTTGGCATAGGCAGCGCAGTCTGGAAAGCCGCAGCGGGTGCACTGGGTTTGCGGCAGGGCCGCGTGAATACGCTGCGCCAGACTATTCATGATCCTGCCCCAGCAAGTGCCACAGCCAGACCTCCCGTCCGCAGAGCCGGGACCGAGCTAGCGAGCATTTCGTGTACCCGATGCAGCCACGGCTCAGGCGGCTCTTCGCCGCGGCGCAAGCATCGCTGCATGGTTCTTCTTCAGGATGAGTTTGCGGACTTCCGGGTAAACCAGTTCGCGCCAGCGCCTGCCGCTGAAAATGCCATAGTGGCCGGCGCCCTTGACCTGGAGGTGGCGCTTCTCGCTGGCGCGTACGCCGGAGCAAAGCGCAAGCGCCGCCTCGGTCTGACCACATCCCGAAATGTCATCTAATTCACCTTCGACGGTCAGCAATGCGGTGTGGCGAATATCCTGCGGGCGGACCCGCTCCAATGTTCCGTCAATACCCTTGACGTCCCAGCTGCCGTTGATGAGCCGAAATTCCTGAAACACCACGGTCATGGTTTCCAGGTAGTAATCCGCGTCCAGGTCGAGCACGGCGTTGTATTCGTCGTAGAAGCGGCGATGGGCCTCGGTGCTGGCGTCGTCGCCCCTGAGCAGACCCATGAAGTAATCGTAATGGCTGCTCGAATGATGATCCGGGTTCATCGCGACAAAACCCGCGTGTTGCAGAAAGCCGGGGTAGACACGCCGCCCGGCCCCTGGATAGCCGCTGGGGACGCGAGCGATGACGTTGTTTTCAAACCATGCCAGGCTCTTGTTGATCGCCAGATTGTTGACCGCGGTTGGCGAGCGGCGGGCGTCGATGGGTCCACCCATCATGGTCATGGTCAAGGGCGTCGTTTCGCCGCGGCTGGCCATCAGCGAGACCGCTGCAAGCACCGGTACCGTGGGTTGGCAGACGCTGATCACGTGGCAGTTGCCATAGCGTTCCTGCAGGTGCCGAATGAAATCCTGCACATAGTTCACATAGTCGTCCAGATGGAACTCGCCGTCTGACAGCGGCACCATGCGCGCGTTCTTCCAGTCCGTGATGTAGACCTTGTGATCGCGCAGCATGGTCTTGACCGTGTCGCGCAGCAGGGTGGCGTAATGCCCGGACAGGGGGGCGACAATCAGCACCGCGGGTTGCCCTTTCAAGCTATGCAGCGTCTTTGGGTCGTCGGAAAATCGCTTGAAGCGGCGCAGCTCGCAAAATGGCTTGTCAATCTCGACCCGCTCGTGGATGGCCACTTCAATACCCTCGGCGCTGACCGTCTTGATGTCGAAAGTCGGCTTCTCGTAGTCCTTGCCGAGCCGATAGAGGAGTCCATAGCCGGCGGCAACCCGTTGCGCAAAAGGTGTTTGGGCCAGCGGTGACAGCGGGTTGGCATACATCTTGGAGGCCGCCTGCGCGAAATCGGTAAAGGGCTCCATCACCGATCGCTGGGCTTCATAGATTTGATAGAGCATGCTTGAGGCAGTCCAGTTAATGTTGCGGCGCAATATAACAGGTGTTGAGTATGGATGACTGGTCAGAGCACTTTGGCGATTGCAGCGCAGACGTAATCGATGTTCTTTTGATTCAGCGCGGCAACGCACATGCGCCCGCTGTCGGTTCCATAGACGCCAAACTCACTGCGCAGACGCAGCATTTGGTCCCTATTCAAGCCGGAATAGCTGAACATGCCGACTTGGCGCGTGATGAAGCTCATGTCCTGCTTGACCCCAGCCGCTCGAAGCTTTTCGACGAAGACCTGCCGTATTTGCTTGATACGTACCCGCATGGCAGCCAGTTCTTCCTCCCACATGGCACGCAAATGCGGCGTTTTCAGGACGGCGGTGACAATGGTCGCGCCATGCGTCGGCGGCGTCGAATAGTTGGACCGAATGAAAATCTTGAGCTGGCTCAGAACCCGTTCCGCTTCCGCGCGGTTCTGGCCAACCACGCTCAAGGCCCCAACGCGTTCCCCATACAGGCTGAAACTCTTGCTGAACGAATTCGACACAAGAAAATTGACGCCGGCGGCGACAAACTTGCCGACCACCGCGCCGTCTTCGGCAAGGCCCTTGCTGAAACCTTGGTAGGCCATGTCCAGGAAGCCGATCAGTTGCCGCGACTTGACCTGCTCGATCACCTGATCCCATTGCTCAGCGTCAAGGTCACAGCCGGTCGGGTTGTGGCAACAGGCGTGCAACACCACAATACTGCCGCTGGGTGCTGTCTTAAGGGCGGACAACATGCCGGCGAAATCGATCCCGCGGGCCGAGGCGTCGTAGTAGGGATAGGGCTGAACGTTAAAACCGGCGTTTGTGAACAGGGACCGATGGTTTTCCCAGCTTGGGTCACTGATCAGCACCCGCGACTCCGGAGTCAGCATTTTCAGGAAGTCAGCGCCGACCTTCAGACCGCCGGTTCCGCCCAGGGCCTGTATCGTCGCCACCCGGCCTTCGCGCAATATCGCGTTGTCGCTGCCAAAGACCAGCGCCTTGACCGCGTTGTCATAGTCGGCAATTCCATCGATCGGCAGGTAGCCACGCGGTTTCAGCGTCTCGGCCATCAGTTTCTCGGCCCGCTGCACGCATCGAAGCAGGGGAAGTTTTCCGTTTTCGTCAAAGTAGACACCGACACCGAGGTTCACCTTGGCCGGATTCGGGTCGGCGTTGTACTGTTCACTCAAGCCCAGGATGGGGTCGCGCGGCGCAAGCTGGACCGATGCAAGAAATGACATGAAACGCCCTTGATGAGTGGCAGCTGGAACGCGGCGCTCCGGCTGAGGTAGGCTGTAAGGCTGAACCAATTTTAGCCAGCCCGTACTTTTGCCGAGATCGCCAAGGCCGGGCCGACGACTCATCTCCAGATGCTGATTGACGCACCACAGACTGAAACAACCGAACCTGGCTCTGGCGAGTTCGCGCGGTATCCCGGTTCGCCGTTCGAGTTATTCCTGCCCTACGCTCCGGCTGGAGACCAGCCTGAGGCGATTGAGCAGCTGGTGGCGGGCATCCAGAACGGGGAAGTTTTCCAAACTCTGCTCGGAGTCACCGGGTCCGGCAAGACCTTCACCATGGCCAACGTCATCGCCCGTCTGGGACGTCCGGCCATCGTCTTCGCGCCGAACAAGACCCTGGCAGCGCAGCTTTACAGCGAGTTTCGCGAGTTTTTTCCGCGCAACGCCGTCGAATACTTCGTCAGCTACTACGACTATTACCAGCCCGAGGCCTACGTACCGCAGCGCGACCTGTTCATTGAAAAGGACTCGGCCATCAACGAGCACATCGAGCAGATGCGTCTGAGTTGCACGAAAAGCATCCTGGAGCGGCGCGACGTGGTGATCGTTGCGACGGTGTCGGCGATCTACGGCATCGGTGAGCCCAAGGCCTATCACCAGATGGTGATGACCCTGCGCGTGGGCGATCAGATCGGCCAGCGCGAGGCGATCGCGCAGTTGGTTCGCATGCAGTATCAGCGCAACGAGGAGGACTTCTCGCGGGGAAAATTCCGGGTAAGGGGGGACACGATCGACGTGTTTCCGGCCGAGCATTCCGAATTGGCCATCCGCATCGAGTTGTCGGATGACGCGGTGGAGTCGCTGCAACTGTTCGACCCGCTGACAGGCCGCATCCGGCAGAAGGTGCTCCGTTTCACCGTCTATCCAAGCAGCCATTACGTCACGCCGCGCGACCGGGTGCTGGCCGCCGTCGAAACGATCAAGATCGAGCTGGCCGAGCGCCTGAAGGAACTGCTTACCATGGGCAAGCTGGTCGAGGCGCAGCGGCTCGAGCAACGAACCCGTTTTGACCTGGAAATGTTGAGCGAAGTCGGGCATTGCAAGGGCATCGAAAACTATTCGCGGCACTTGAGTGGAGCGGCACCGGGCATGCCGCCCGCCACGCTGACCGATTACCTGCCGAAAGATGCATTGATGTTCCTGGACGAAAGCCACGTCCTGATTGGCCAGCTCCGCGGCATGTTCAACGGGGATCGCGCGCGCAAGACGACGCTGGTCGAATACGGCTTTCGGCTCCCCAGCGCGCTGGACAACAGGCCGCTGAAGTTCGAGGAGTTCGAAAGCCGGGTGCGCCAGGCGATCTTTGTTTCAGCCACGCCGGCCGAGTACGAAAGAACGCACGCCGGCCAGGTGGTTGAGCAGCTGGTGCGCCCGACCGGTCTGGTCGATCCGGAGGTTGAGGTCAGGCCGGCAACGAACCAGGTCGATGACGTTCTGCAGGAGATCCGGATACGGGTGGAAAAGAGCGAACGCGTGCTGATCACCACCTTGACCAAGCGCATGGCCGAGCAATTGACGGACTACCTGAGCGAAAACGGGGTCAAGGTCCGTTACCTGCACAGCGACGTCGAGACGATGGAGCGGGTCGAGATCCTGCGCGACCTGAGGCTGGGGACTTTCGATGTGCTGGTTGGCATCAACCTGCTGCGCGAAGGGCTGGATCTGCCGGAGGTCTCGCTGGTGGCGATCCTGGACGCTGACAAGGAGGGGTTTCTGCGTTCCGAGCGAAGCCTGATCCAAACCATCGGTCGGGCCGCGCGCAATATCAGCGGCAAGGCCATCCTGTACGCCGACCGGACCACCGAATCGATGCGGCGCGCAATTGACGAAACCGAGCGCAGGCGAGCGCGCCAGACCAGCCATAACAAGTTCCACGGCATCACCGCCCGATCGGTGGTGAAGGAAATTCGCGACCTGATCGACGGCGTTTACAGCGAAAAGGCCGGACGCGAGGCGCAGCGGCAGGAGAACATGTCGAAGCAGCGCTTGCGGGTGGAGGAAATGAGCGAAAAAGACGTCGGACGCGAAATCAAGCGGCTGGAGAAACTCATGATGGAACACGCCAGGAACCTGGAATTCGAAAAGGCGGCTGCCGTGCGCGACGACCTGGCATGGCTCAAAACGCGCGTTTTTGGGGCGCCGGGCCGCGACAACCTTGATCCGTCGCTTGGCCCGTGACGCGCGCGTCGCGCCAGCATGGCGCAAGGCTGACTCGATGGATAAAGACCCAATCCGACACCCGCCCGGCACAATACCCGAGTAAATCAAAGGGCTTTCTGCTATGCTTGACTTAATTAGTCAACCAATACCCGTTTTTGGTTGGCCAAGCGCACAGGAGCTTGTCATGAGACTCACAACCAAAGGTCGTTTTGCCGTCACCGCGATGATCGATCTGGCCCTGCGCCAGAGTTCGGGTCCGGTCACTCTGGCTGCGATCAGTCAGCGCCAGCAAATCTCACTTTCCTACCTGGAACAACTGTTTGGAAAACTGCGCCGCCGCCAGCTGGTGAAGTCCACCCGTGGCCCGGGTGGCGGCTATTCGCTGGGGCGCGGGGCCGCTGAAATCACGGTCGCCGACATCATTGTCTCGGTCGATGAGCCGATCGATGCAACCCAGTGTGACGGCAAGGAAAACTGCCTGGCCGAGCATGCTGGGCGCTGCATGACGGATGACCTGTGGGCAGAGTTGAACACAAGAATGGTCGAGTTTCTTGACTCGGTCTCACTGCAGAACCTGGTTGACGAGCAACTGGCCAAGGGAATGCGGGTTGAAAGCAAACCCCTGATCAAGCGTGCGTTTGCGCCGGTGGCCAAGCCACTGGCGGTGAATGCGCCGAATTCGGTGTTTGCCCCGGGCGATGCGTTCGCCAAATCCTGAGCAATGAGTATCTGTTTTCGAGCTGAAATGAGTTGCAGGAACCTGCCATGGGCGTGACACCACATTTTCCGATTTACATGGACTACAGCGCCACCAGTCCCTGCGATCCGCGGGTGGTTGACGCCATGATTCCCTGGCTGCGCGAGCATTTTGGCAACGCGGCCTCGCGCAGCCATGCCTGGGGCTGGGAGGCGGAAGCCGCGGTTGAGAAGGCGCGTGAGCATGTTGCGGCGCTGATTGGGGCCGATCCCAGGGAAATCGTCTGGACCAGCGGGGCGACCGAATCGAACAATCTTGCCATCAAAGGGGTGGCTGGTTTCTACGGCAAGCGCGGCAAGCACATCGTCACCGTCAAGACCGAGCACAAGGCGGTCCTTGATACCTGTCGGGAAATGGAGCGCCAGGGCTTTGAGGTGACCTACCTGGACGTCAACCCAGACGGTCTGCTTGACCTTGATCGATTCAAGGCGGCGCTGCGGCCGGACACGATTCTGGCCAGTGTCATGTTCGTCAATAACGAAATCGGTGTGGTCCAGGACATCGCGGTGATTGGCGCCATTTGCCGCGCGCAGCGGGTGATTTTTCACGTCGACGCGGCCCAGGCCACGGGCCGGGTGCCGGTGGACCTGTCGACGCTGCCGGTCGATCTGATGAGTCTGACCTCGCACAAGACCTACGGCCCGAAGGGCATTGGGGCGCTCTATGTGCGGCGCAAACCCAGGGTCAGGATCGAGGCCCAGATGCACGGCGGCGGGCACGAGCGTGGCATGCGCTCGGGCACCCTGCCGACGCACCAATGCGTCGGGATGGGCGAGGCCTACCGCATCGCCAGGTCGGAGATGGCCACCGACAACGAGCGGATCCACGGGTTGCACCGCCGGCTGATCGAAGGCCTGTCCGATATCGAGCAGGTGTTCATCAACGGCAACCTGGAGCAGCGCGTTCCGCATAACGTGAACATGAGCTTCAACTATGTCGAGGGCGAGTCGCTCATCATGGGGATCCGCGGTCTGGCCGTCTCGAGCGGGTCGGCCTGCACCTCGGCCAGTCTTGAGCCGAGCTATGTGCTGCGCGCCTTGGGCCGCAGCGATGAGTTGGCGCACAGCAGCCTGCGCATGACGATCGGGCGCTGGACCACGGCCGAGGAAATTGATTACGCGATTTCGACCATCAAGCACAACGTGGCCAGGTTGCGCGATTTGAGCCCGCTCTGGGAGATGTACAAGGATGGCATCGACCTGAGCACGATTCAGTGGACGGCCCACTGATCACAACCTGACGAGGTAACAGCATGGCATATTCAGAGAAAGTTGTCGATCATTACGAGAATCCGCGCAACGTGGGTTCGTTTGACAAGGGCGATCAGACGGTGGGAACCGGCATGGTCGGCGCACCGGCCTGCGGCGACGTGATGAAGCTGCAGATCAAGGTCAATCCGGAAACTGGCGTGATTGAGGACGCGCGCTTCAAGACCTACGGCTGCGGCTCGGCCATTGCCTCATCGTCCCTGGTCACCGAGTGGGTCAAAGGCAAGACGCTGGATCAGGCGGCGGCGCTGAAAAATAATCAGATCGCCGACGAGCTGGCCTTGCCCCCGGTCAAGATTCACTGCTCGATCCTTGCCGAGGATGCAATCAAGGCCGCGGTGGCAGACTACAAGAGCAAGCGCAATCACTGAGCCTTATGGCTGTGACTTTGACCGAGGCGGCGGCCCGCCATGTGAATCGATTCCTGTCCAAGCGCGGCAAGGGTCTGGGGATTCGCCTCGGGGTGACAACCACCGGCTGCTCAGGTCTGGCCTACAAGCTCGAGTACGTGGACCAGGCGGCGGCGGAGGACCAGGTGTTCGAGGACCGGGGTGTCAAGGTGCTGGTCGATCCCAAGAGCCTGGCCTATGTCGATGGCACACAACTCGATTTCGTGCGCGAAGGGCTGAACGAAGGCTTCAAGTTCAGCAACCCGAAGGAACGTGATCGTTGCGGTTGCGGAGAATCGTTTCGAGTCTGACCCAAGTGAGCGTTGCCCGGAGCAGGCTACCGGTCCGGGTGGCGCATCTGCCATGAATCTTCAGGACAACGATTTCGATCTGTTCGGGCTGTCGCTACGGTTCGCGCAAGCAGGCGCCACGCTGGACGCGCGCTGGAAAGCTCTGCAGGCGCAGGTGCATCCGGACCGTTTTGCCGCGCAGGGCGACGCTGCCAAACGCCTCGCGATGCAATGCTCGGTCCGGGTCAACGAGGCCTATCAACGTCTGCGCGACCCGCTGAAACGTGCCGCTTACCTCTGTGCGCTCAGGGGCGCGCCGGTCCAGGCCGAGAAGAACACCGCCATGCCGGCCGACTTTCTGCTGCGGCAAATGCAATGGCGCGAGCGGCTTGACGAGGCGAGCGCCCATTCGGAATTGGCTGGCCTCGTTGCGCAGGTGAAGACGGAGCGGGACGCAATCCTGCAGGAATGCGAGCGTCAGCTCGACATCGAAAACAATCCGGCGGCCGCGGCGCAGCAGGTGCGCTCAGTGATGTTTCTGGAGCGGTTTCTGCAAGAAGCAGGCGAGCGGATGGTGGCGCTGAATCCATGATGGTCGAAATGGGAAGCTGAATGGCGCTACTTCAATTATCTGAACCGGGGCAGTCGCTCGATCCGCATCAGCGGCGTCTGGTCATTGGCATCGATCTGGGAACCACGAACTCCCTGGTCGCTGCGATGCGACACGGCTTGGCCGAGTGCTTGCCCGACGCCCAGGGCCGGGTGCTGCTGCCATCGGTTGTGCGTTACCTTGCCGACGGCCGCCGGCAATTCGGGTATGAAGCCATGGGGCACCAGATCGACGACCCCCAGAACACCATCAGCTCGGTCAAGCGCCTCATGGGTCGCGGCTACCAGGACGTTGCAGATCGCGCAGAGCGTTCCGATTCGCTGGTGCAAAAGTCTGGCATGGTGACGATCAAGACCGTGCAGGGCGACAAGTCGCCGGTCGAGGTCAGCGCCGAGCTGCTGGCCACACTGAAGCAACGGGCCGAGGACACGTTCGACGACGAGGTTTTTGCCGCCGTTATCACCGTTCCCGCCTACTTCGACGAGGCCCAGAGACAGGCCACCAAGGACGCTGCCCAACTCGCCGGTTTGAACCTGCTGCGCCTGATCAGCGAGCCGACCGCTGCCGCCCTGGCCTATGGCCTGGATCACGCGCCAAGCGCCGGCGAGTCCCGGACCATTGCCGTTTTTGACCTGGGCGGCGGCACCTTTGACATCTCCGTGCTGAGGTTGACCCAGGGCGTGTTTGAGGTGGTGGCAACCGGCGGGGACACCGCGCTGGGAGGCGACGACTACGACCAGTTGCTGGCCCGCTGGGCGCTGCAGCAGGCCGGCTCCGAGGTGCTCTCCGCTGCTGATCAGGTAGCCGCCAGACAGGCGGCGCGACGCTGCAAGGAGGCGCTCTCAAGCCATGGCTCAGCGCTGTTTGAGGCCGAGATCAACGGCCGGAAGCTGCAGCAGGAGGTGACTGTTGCCGACCTGGAGAACCTGGCCGCGCCACTGACGGAGCGCGCCATGCGAACCGTGCGCAGCACCCTGCGCGACGCCGGTCTGGGCCCGAACGAAGTGCACGAGGTGGTGCTGGTCGGCGGGTCGACGCGCATGCCGCAGGTTCGGCGCGCGGTAGCCGAACTGTTCGGGCGGGCGCCGCTGGTCAAACTCAATCCGGACGAAGTGGTCGCGTTGGGCGCGGCGATTCAGGCGAATCAACTGGCCGGCCATGCCGGACCGGACAACACCTTGCTGCTCGACGTCATTCCCCTGTCGCTGGGCGTTGAAACCATGGGCGGTCTGGTGGAGCGGATCGTTCCGAGGAATCAGACCATTCCAACGGCCATGGCGCAGGACTTTACGACCTACAAGGACGGCCAGACGGCGCTGGCGCTCCATGTGGTTCAGGGCGAACGGGACCTGGTGCAGGATTGCCGCAGCCTGGCGCGATTTGAGCTGCGTGGCATTCCCCCGATGACGGCTGGCGCGGCGCGGATACGGGTTACGTTCACGGTCGATGCCGATGGCCTGCTCAGTGTCGCGGCGCGCGAGCAGGTCAGCGGCGCCGAGGCCAGGATCGAGGTCAAACCGTCCTTTGACCTGTCCGACGAAGAGATTGCGCGCATGCTGAAGGACGGCTTTGCGACGGCTGAAGTTGACATGCAGGCAAGGGCATTGACCGAGGCGCGGGTCGATGCCGAGCGCCTGGCGCTGGCGACCGAGGCAGCGCTAGAGCAGGACGGCGACCTGCTGAGCGACGATGAGAGGCGCCAGGTGACCGAATTGATCGCCCAGGCCCGCTCGCTGGCGGCGGGCAGCGGCGCGGCGGCCCAGATTGAGTGGGCGACCCGCTCGCTGGCCCGGGAAACCGAGTCGTTCGCGGCGCGTCGCATGAACCGCAGCATCCGGCAGGTGCTGTCGGGCAAGCATGTGGAAGCGCTTTGATGCCGACCATCAAGATTCTTCCCCATGCCGAATACTGCCCGCAGGGCGCCAGCATCAGCGCGCCAGCCGGCACCAGCGTTTGTGAAGCCCTGATCGAGCATCAGATCAGAATCGAACATGCCTGCGACATGAGCTGCGCCTGCACCACCTGCCACGTGATCGTGCGTGAGGGCTACGACTCGCTGAACCCGCCCGACGAGAACGAGGAGGATCTGCTGGACCGGGCCTGGGGGCTGGAGCCCGAATCGCGCCTGAGCTGCCAGGCGATACTGGCGCAGCAGGATCTGACCATCGAAATTCCCAAATACTCCATCAACCACGCCAAGGAAATCCACTGAGTTTGCCCATGCGACTGATTGCTCTTGACACGGAAACGACGGGGCTGTTCGCCGACAGCGGAGACCGCATCATCGAGATCGGCTGTGTCGAGCTGATGAATCGAAAACGCACCGGACGAAACTGGCATCACTACCTGAATCCCGGGCGCGACAGTCATGCAGACGCGTTCAAGGTTCACGGCATCAGCAACGAGTTTCTGTTTGACAAACCGGCCTTTTCCGCGGTGGCCGACGAGTTGCTGCGCTACCTCGAAGGGGCCGAGGTCGTCATCCACAACGCCAGCTTTGATGTCGGTTTCTTGGATAGCGAATTGAAGCGCGCCGGCAGGCTGCCGTTGCAGCAGCATGTGATCAGGTTGATCGACACCCTGGCCATGGCCAAGGAGATCTATCCCGGCAAGCGAAATTCGCTCGACGCGCTGTGTGATCGCTTGGGCGTTGACCGCTCGGCGCGGACCCAGCATGGGGCCTTGCTGGACGCCGAGTTGCTGGCCGACGTCTACATCTGCCTGACGCGGGGACAGGACGGCTTGTTGATGGACAGCAGTCCCTCCGGTGAACAGCAGGGCTCTGCGCTCGACCAAGATCTGTCGAAATTTTCATTGGCTGTATTGGCGGCCGATCATGCGGAACTGGCAGCCCACGAAGACCTGTTGCAGCAGCTCGACCGGGCCAGTGGCGGGGCCACCGTATGGCGTCGTCTGAGCGAGTTGGACGAATCTGCTGTGGCATAATTCGCGCCTTCTCGGCGGGTCCCGCAGGGCGATTAACTCAGCGGTAGAGTGCCACCTTCACACGGTGGAAGTCACATGTTCGATCCATGTATCGCCCACCACCTGGCAACTGAATGGAACACACCGATGCCGTCGTGGTAGGAGCCGGTGTGATTGGCCT
>JBCKPH010000054.1:0-17509 GCA_038901755.1 Burkholderiaceae bacterium
CGCAGTTTCTGGCAAGGAACGTCGCTCCGGGCAGGGTGTTGCTGGTGCTGCCGATCACGGCGATCGCGCTGCTGTGCGGGGCTTATCTGATCTGGTTGCCCGGGGTCATCAATGCGCTAATCGCGCTGCCGGACGCGGCCAGAATCGCAGTCACCGTGCTGCTGATCCTGCCGCTCGGCCTGAGCATGGGCATGCCGTTTCCGCTCGGGCTGGAGGCGCTGGGCGCGCGCCAACCGGCCTTGGTGCCTTGGGCCTGGGGAATCAATGCCTGTGCCGCGGTGGCCGGTGCGGTGCTGGCATCGGTGCTGGCGATCCACGCCGGATTCAACGCGGTACTGATCATCGCGGTCGTGCTGTACGCATCGACACTGGCGAGCTTTCCTGCGACTGCGTTGCAGCGGACGGCATCGGTCCCTCGGCCCTAACCTTCCGCGGCATCTTCCAGCAGCGAGAACCGCACCGGCAGGAATTCGCGGGTCGAAAGCGCGCCACTGCTGTCCTTCGTGACCAGCATCAACTGTTGCGCGTCGGGCAGCCCTGCGGGCAGGACCATTCTTCCGCCGGGTTTCAACTGGTAGATTAGCGATAGCGGCACCAGGTCGGGCGCCGCGGTGACGATGATCTTGTCGAACGGAGCGTGCTCGGGCCATCCGGCGCGGCCGTCGCCGACCCGCAGCTCGACATTCGAGTAGCCCTGCCGGGCCAGGCGTCGCCGCGCCTCGAGCGAGAGTTCGTCGATCAGTTCGACGCTGTAAACGCGGCGCGCGAGCGCGGCCAGAATCGCGCTTTGGTAGCCAAGCCCGGTGCCGATTTCGAGCACCCTGTCATTCGGCTGCAATTCGAGCAGGTCGGTCATCAGCGCGACGATGAACGGCTGCGAGATCGTCTTGCCGTATCCGCTGGGCAGCGGCGTGTCGGCGTAGGCCAGGGGCTGCAATTCCAGGCGCACGAATTCATGGCGCGGCACCTGGGCCATCGCTTGCAGAACGCGCCGATCCAGCGCCGCCTTGCCCAGGCGCGCAGTCAGGAAGATGGTATGGGCGACGATCTCCGCGACCATGTTTTGGCGCAGCGTTGCGAAGTCGGAGTCGGTCATTGCGGCGTTCGCCGGAAGTGGCCGATGGCCGCATCCAGCTCGGCTTATCGTACGCCGAGACGAGGCGCCGTGCCGGCTTGCGCTGCGGCCGGTCGCCAGCAACACGGATGGATTGCGTCCATGGTTTGACTTGATCGTTCAAGCGCGGACGGCTTGCGCGACCAGTCGCACGCCCAAGGCCGTGCAGACGCGGCTGATGGTGTCGAAGCGCGGTTGTGCATCGGGCCGCAGCGCCTTGTACAAGGCCTCGCGGGTGAGCCCGGACGCCTTGGCAATTTCGCCCATTCCTCGCGCCCGGGCGATGTCGCCCAAGGCGGCTGCCAGCAATGCCGGATCGTTTGCCTGCAGAATATCCGTCAGAAACGCCGCGATCGCCGCTTCATTCTCGAGATACGGCGCCGCGTCGAACTCTGGCAGATCAACCACTTTGATGCGTCGAGTCACGATCGTCTCCTATCCGGCGCCCACATGAATCCGCAATTCCGAGACGCCAGCACCAACCGGCGCCACATCGCCTGTCAAGCGCAACGCCAGGCGCTTGACGCGTGCGGCAACAACAGCCCGCACCGAGGGATCGGACAGGCCGTCGAGCCACTTGGTGAACTCGGGCAGTGTTTGCCAGCGGAAAAAATGGAAGAAATAGGGGCGGTCGTCGGTCGCGGGCGCGATGTTGAACTTGTAACGCTCGATAAAGTCCGCGCGTTGCGCGCCGAGCAGCGCCAGCGCGCCCTCATGGAAGTAGGGCTGTTGCAGCCGGTTGAAGCGGTCGGCGTCCGCAGCGCGCATTCCGGGATGCCACACCAGATCGAAGCCGCGGCTGGTGCAGAACTCCCGCAGCCGCGCGACGTCCTGCGCCGTCAGCTCGCCGTTCTTCACGATCAGCGTGGCGGTGTTCCAGTTGCGGATCATCGCCAGCCGCGCGCCGGGATCGCGCACGTTCTCGCGTTCGAGTGCCACGAGCGCGGTCGCGAACAGCTTCAACGCATCTCGCGGCGGCAGATCGACCCAGCGCGTCAGCGCGAGATAGCCGTCCGGCCGCAGCCGCATGAGATAACGCTGCAACGCCTCGACGGTATAGAGGTAGCTCTCGTTCAGCGCGTAAAGCCCTGCCGCGGACAGGCCGAACGCATCCAGCAGGCCGAGCTGGATCAGGTCGAAATGATCCCGGCTCGCGGCCGCGAAACCACGCGCCTCGGCAATGTGCAGCCGCACGCCAGGCCGGCTGTATGGGCGCCCCGAGAACGCGCTGAACTCGCGCTGCACCAGATCCGTCACTTGCGGGTTCAGCTCCACCGCGTCGACCGTTGCAGCGCCGTGATACAGCGCCTGCAGCACGTCCGTGCCGGCGCCCGCTCCCAGGATCAGAACGCGCGGTGCATGGGTCAGGTGATAGGGCAGCGCCGAGGTCAGGTAGTCGAGGTAGACCAGCGGCTCGCGGCTGCCGTCGTAGCGGTTCAGCGCACTGAAACCCTCGCCGTCGGTGAAGACCGCGAACTGCTCGGGCGGCGGCTGCGGCGCGTTCAGGCTCAACCCGGGCGCGTGCCGGAACGGCACGGCGTTGCTCTGCAGCACCGTCAACTGACCCAGCGGGCTGGAGCGTTCGGCCCGCACCTGCGCGCCCATCACTTCGAGCGCCTTGCTCAGGCCCTTGTAGGGCGACATCCGCAACTGCCCCACCGGCGCCTGCGCCACGACCCACGCGACAGCGGCCAGCGCGAGAGGCACCAGAACCGCAGCGTGTGGCCGCCCGCCGGCGCTGAGCCAGAACAGCGCCGCCGCGAGCGCACCGAGCGCCGCCACGCAGGCGAGAACCATCGCCGGTTGCAGTGCGAACAGCGCAAGGATCACCACCAGGCTGCCGAATGCAGCGCCGACCAGGTCGAAGGCATAGACGCGACGCGCCTGCGCCGCGTAGCGCGTGAACGCAAGGCATACGCAGACTGCGGCAAGGAAAAACGGCACGAACAACAGCAGATAGATCGCCAGCAGCCATAGCGGCTGGCGCACGTCCCACAGGAATTCCAGCGCGTTGAAGGGCAGCGCCTGCGCCAGCAGGAAACCGCCCATCGAGGTGACGCAAAATGCCGTCGCCGCGGCTGCCAACACCAGCGCCAGACGCTGTTCCAGCCGCGACCGAAACAAAGTGACCAGCGTGCCCGCCGCGCCGTAACCGAGCAGCGCCACGCTGATGATCATGTAGGCAAAGTGATGCCACTGGATAATCGAGAACAGCCGAGTCAGCAGAATCTCGTAGGCGAGCGCGGCCGCAGATACCAGTGATACCGCCAAACCCAGACCGGGCGGCAGCGTGCCGGGCTGTGCAGTGTCTTTAGACATGGTGAGCGTGGACTGTGTGTTGCGTCGCCGTTCGCTCGAAGCCCGGGTGGCGCGCAGGCGTGCCCTCAGCGCCTGCCGGTCAGGGGAACAAAACGCACAGGCAGCAACTGCCGGCTCAGCACCGAGCCGTCGGGCCTTTTCTCGATCAGCATCAACTGCTGGGTGAGGAAACTCGTTCCCACCGGGATCACCATGCGCCCGCCGGGCTTGAGTTGCTGCACCAGCGGCAACGGAATGTGACTCGCGGCCGCGGTGACGATGATGCCGTCGAAGGGAGCCCGCGAGGGCCAGCCGTAATAGCCGTCGGCGATTTCTACTTCCACGTTGCGATAGCCGAGTTGCGCGAGCCGTTTTTTCGCCTCGATCCCGAGTGCTTGGATGATTTCCATCGTGTACACCCTGCCGGCGAGCTCCGCCAGTACCGCGGCCTGGTAGCCCGAACCGGTGCCAATTTCCAGCACCACGTGGCCCGGCTCAGGCCGCAGCAGATGGGTCATCAACGCCACAATATAGGGCTGAGAGATGGTCTGACCGTTACCGATCGGAAGCGGCCGATTCTCGTAGCCGTGGCGCTGCTGGTCCGCCGGCACGAACAGGTGGCGTGGCACCCGTGACATGACCTGGAGCAGTTGCCGGTCGAGCGTCCGGCTTCCCGCATCCAGCGGGGTCGACGCCGCCATCCGCTCGATCTCGCCGACCATCTCACGCCGTACCGCGGCGAAATGGTCCTCAGCGCGGGCCAGGCTCGCAAGGAACAGCAGCGCGAACAGACCGCCTGTGGCGACCGGCAGCCAGGGGGAACGAAAGACGGGAAGTCCAGTGCACCACATGCGCGGTTGCAAGTATGGAGGCAAATGGCGTCGATCGTTTGCGCCAGCATTAACCCAGAATGGCCGGTCACGATCCGGCTGCCAGCGCTCAGGCCGGAACGTCTTGCCTGCGAAGCTGCAAAGTGGAGGCCTGAGTTTGAGTCGCCTACGCTGCGCAGTTGCACAGGCGCGACGCTGCGGCGACTCAGGTCGTCGGGGACGGGACGGGGTCGTAATTCACCGCCTGGCTATAGGCCGGGTCGCGATGCCATTCCCAGTAGGTCGCTAGCAGCCGTTCGGTGATCGGGCCGGGCGCGCCCGAACCGATGGCCTGTCCATTGACCCGGGTCACCGGCAGCACACCACCGCCCGAACTCGACAGAAAGACTTCACTCGCAGCCAGCAACTCGGCGCGTGGCAACGCCCGCAACTCCACCGCAAGGCCGAGCGACTGGGCAATCTCGATCACGGTGCGCCGCGTCACGCCCTCGAGCACCCCTTTGTCTGGCGTCACCAGCAGGCCAGCGCTGACGCAAAAGACGTTGAACCCCGGCCCCTCGACCACGTTGCCGGCAGCGTCGCTCAGCAGCACGGTTTCGGCACCGGCGTCGAGCGCGCCGAGCAGGCCCATGGTCAGGTCGTTCCAGTGGTAGTTCTTGGCTTTGGGATCGACTGAGCTTGGCGAAATGCGCTGCACATCGCTGACCTGCACATGCAGGCCGCGCCGCCGCTGCTCCTCGGTGGCGATCCAGACAAACGGCACGGCGAAGGCGTAGAACTGGTTCAGCGCCTGGCGTGGATCCCGTGAACCCCAGGGCGGCTGGCCCCGTGTCACGATCATTTCGACATAGGAGCGGCGCAGTCCGCTGAGCCGCACGCAATGCTCGAGCACGGCAACGATCTGCTCCGGGCTGCGACCGGGGTCGAGCCGGAACCGCTGGCAGCTTCGCATGAAGCGCTCCAAGTGCGCGTCCAGCCGGAAGAACGATCCGTCCCAAACGGTGACCACATCGTAGGTCGCGTCGGAGCGCAGGAAGCCCCAGTCGGTGATCGGGATCGTCGCCTGGGCGATGGGCAGGTAGCGACCTCGAACGTAGGCCGCGCCCGCGGAGTAATCCGATTCTGCCGTCATGCTGGACGCTCTCCTGCCGGGTTTGAAAGTGTGGGGCAAGGAGCATTATGGTGGCGGCAGAGGAAGATGCGGAGCGCGCCTGTGGCTGGCACAATGAAACCGTCCAACCATCCAATGCGTTGGGTCCGACAGGAGATTCCCATGGCAGTGAGTGTCACGATCGATCTGGGTTACGAGTTCTCGGTGAATGCCAAGGCGGCCGAGGTCTTTGCCCTGCTGTCGGACGTGCCCACCTCGGTCAGCCATTTCCCCAAGGTGCACAAGCTCACCGACCTGGGCGACGGCGTGTACCGCTGGGAGATGGAAAAGGTGGGCACGGCCCAGGTCAATATCCAGACTGTTTACGCATCGAAATACGTTTCCAACAAGGCCAAGGGGACGGTGGTCTGGACCCCGGTCAAGGGTGAAGGCAACGCGCTGGTCGGCGGCAGCTGGAAGATCACCGACAACAAGAAATCCACCGCCATCGTGCTGAAGATCGACGGCAAGATCAACGTGCCGTTGCCTGGATTGATGAAGTTGGTGGTGGCGCCCATCGTCGAGGGCGAATTCGAGAAGCTGGTGGACAAATACATCGCCAACCTGATCAAGCGCTTTGGTGGCGAGGTCTGAGCGGTCGTCGCGTTCCAAGGAGGTTGAAATGTGCAGCATGAACAGACTCGTAGCGATGTTGGCGGCGCTGTTCTTCGCGACCGCGCTGGCCGCGCAAACGGCGCCGCCGCGCCTGTCAGCCGCGCAGGCCGCAGCCGTCAAATCGGTGATCCAGGCCCAGCTCAGTGCGTTCGCTGCGGACGACGCGAAGCGCGCGTTTTCATTTGCCGCGACCACCATCCAGGCCCAGTTTCAGACGCCCGAGAATTTCATGGCCATGGTGCGCGCGGGTTACCCCATGGTCTACCGGCCGGCGTCGGTGGCCTTTTTGAAACCCGAGTTGCAGGACGGCATCGTGATCCAGAAGGTGCACATGACCGACCAGCAGGGTGAGCGCTGGCTCGCCCTGTACAGCCTGACCAAAGCGCGCAGCGGCAACTGGCGCATCGGCGGCTGCATCGTGCTGCAACTCAAGGCCCAGACCACCTGAGGCCGGGCTGCGGGAACGCGGGTTGTTTCGGCTCCCGCGCGCAAGGCGCGGCACTATACTTGTCCTTCAAGCATCAACCCTCAAGGACGGCTCAGCATGAATCATTCCTCGCTCCCCCTGACCCGGCGCGTTCTCGGCGCCACACTGGTTTCGGCCCTGGCGCTCAGCCTTGGCGGCAACGCGGCGTTCGCGGCGACTCCCAAGGACACGCTGGTCGTGGCCTGGGCCATCGACGACATCATCACCATGGACCCGGCTGAGGCGTTCGAAATCTCGGCGGGTGAAGTGATGGGCAACACCTACGACCGGCTGCTGCGCTACGACGTGATTGACCCGTCCAAACTGGTGGCCGACGTTGCCAAGTCATGGTCCGTCTCTGCCGACGGCAAAACCTACAGCTTTGAATTGAAAGCGGGCTTGAAATTTGCCTCAGGCAATGCGTTGACCGCCGAAGATGTCGTTTACTCTTTGCAGCGCGCCGTGATCCTGGACAAGACACCGGCCTTCATCCTGACCCAGTTTGGTTTCACCAAGGAAAACGTCAAGGACAAGATCAAACAGACCGGGGCATTGACGTTGACGCTGGAAACCGACAAGAACTACGCGCCAACCTTTGTCTACAACTGCCTGACGGCCAACATTGCCTCGATCGTGGACAAGAAATTGGTGATCTCCAAGGAGGTTGGCGGCGACATGGGCTACGCCTGGATGAAGACCAATTACGCGGGTTCCGGACCGATGAAACTGCGTGAATGGCGGGCCAACGAGATCGTCTCTCTGGAGCGCAATGACAATTACAGTGTGGGTGAGAAGTCCAAGCTGGCCCGCGTCATTTACCGGCACGTCAAGGAATCCTCGACGCAACGCCTGATGCTGGAAAAAGGCGACATCGACGTGGCACGCAACCTGACGCCGCAGGATCTGGCCGCCGTTGGCAGCAACAAGGACATCAAGACTACCGCCACGCCCAAGGGCACGGTGTACTACTTCAGCCTGAACCAGAAGAACCCGATCCTGGCCAAACCCGAGGTGCGCGAAGCCTTCAAGTGGCTGGTTGACTACAGCGCCATTGGTGACACGCTGATCAAGAACGTCGGCATTGTGCACCAGAACTTCCTGCCGGTCGGCCTGCTCGGCGCCAGCACCGAAAAGCCCTACAAGCTCGACGTTGACAAGGCCAAGGCCCTGCTGGCCAAGGCAGGCTATCCGAACGGTTTCAAGATCACCATGGACGTGCGTACGACGCAGCCGATTCAGAGCGTTGCCGAAGCCTTTCAACAGACCGCGAAGCGCGCCGGCATCGAGGTCGAAATCCTGCCGGGCGATGGCCGGCAGACCCTGACCAAGTACCGCGCCCGCAACCACGATATCTACATTGGCGCATGGGGCGCTGACTACTGGGACCCGCATACCAACGCCGACACCTTTGCGCGCAATCCGGACAATTCTGACAACGCCAAATCCAAACCCCTGGCGTGGCGCAATGCGTGGAACATCCCGGAGGTGACGAAGAGATCGGATGCGGCCGTGCTCGAGCGCGACGGCAGCAAACGAAAAACCATGTACGAGGAGATTCAGACAGAATTTCGCAGGGACAGTCCGTTCGTGATGCTGTATCAGCAGATCGAAGTCGCGGCCGTGCGCAGCGACGTGATGGGCCTGAAGCTGGGTCCGACGTCGGACGCGACCTACATGTTCATGGTCTCCAAGTAAACGCTTTTCGGTAGATCCGTTTTGAACTCGGACTCCCAGAGCCCCCCGGGCCGGGGGGCAGGCGTTCGTCTGCCCCGGGCGCTGAAGACGGTGGGCAGCTTCCTGGTGGTCATCCTGATGACCTACATCGGGCTGCTCGCCGTCACGTTTTTCATTGGCCGGGTGATGCCGATCGATCCGGTTCTGGCGATCGTCGGCGACCGCGCGCCGGAGCACGTGATCGAGCGGGTGCGCGAAGAGCTCGGCCTGAACAAGCCGCTGTGGGAACAGTTCTACATCTACCTGAGCAAGATTGTTCAGGGCGATTTCGGCACCTCGGTGCTGTCGTCGAACCCGGTGATGCAGGATATCCGGCGCACCTTTCCGGCCACCATCGAACTTGCCACCCTGGGCATCATCATCGGCGCCGGCCTGGGTATCCCGCTGGGTGTCTGGGCGGCCGTGCGGCGTGGCAGCCTGGTCGATCATGTAGTGCGGGTCATGGGCCTGATCGGATATTCGGTCCCCATCTTCTGGCTCGGACTCATGGGCTTGGTGTTGTTCTACGCCAAGCTTGGCTGGGTTTCAGGTCCGGGTCGGATCGATGTCAGTTATGAATACACGCTGACCTCGGTCACCGGTTTCCTGTTGTTCGACGCCGCGCGCGCCGGTCAATGGGATGCCTTTCGCAACCTGTTATCGCATCTGATCCTACCCGCTTCGCTGCTTGGCTACTTTTCGCTCGCCTACATCTCGCGCATGACACGCTCCTTCATGTTGAATGAACTGGCGCAGGAGTATGTGGTCGCGGCCCGCGCCAAGGGCTTGTCCGAGACCCGCATCATCTGGCGCCACGCCCTGCGCAACGCGATGGTGCCGCTGGTCACCGTGGTGACCCTGTCCTACGCCGGCCTGCTGGAAGGCTCGGTGCTGACGGAGACGGTGTTCTCCTGGCCCGGCCTGGGCCTGTACATCACCAACTCGCTGCAAAACGCCGACATGAACGCGGTGCTTGGCGGCACCATCGTCGTTGGCTCGGTCTTTGTCGGCCTGAATCTGCTGTCGGATCTGCTGTACCGCCTGCTCGACCCCAGAACCCACGCGCGATGACCAGACCCACCACCCAAGCCGCAGCGCCCAACCTGCACGCCTGGCTAATGTCGGAGCGGCCCGATTCGCGCCGCCAGGCATTCCTGGGTCGGGCCTACGGCGCCTGGCGCACTTTCGCGCAGAATCGGCTCGCCATGCTCGGGCTGGCCATCGTCATCGCCCTGGTGCTGGTGGCTTTGCTGGCCGACCTGCTGGCGCCCTTTTCGCCCTACATCGGCGACTTGCGCACCACGCGCCTGTTACCGCCCAGCGCAACGCACTGGTTTGGCACCGATGACCAGGGCCGCGATATCCTGTCGCGTGTCATCCATGGCTCGCGCATCACGCTCTATGTCGTGGTGCTGGTGGCGGTGCTGGCGGCGCCGATCGGCCTGATCGTCGGTACCGTCGCGGGTTACGCCGGCGGCTGGCTCGATGCCGTGCTGATGCGCATCACCGATATCTTTCTGGCCTTTCCGCGCCTGATTCTGGCGCTCGCCTTTGTCGCCGCCCTGGGCCCCGGCATCGAGAATGCGGTGATCGCAATTGCCATCACGTCCTGGCCACCCTATGCGCGCATCGCCCGCGCTGAAACGCTGACGATTCGAAACGCCGACTACATCGCCGCGGTCCAGCTTGTCGGCGCTTCGCCCTGGCGCATTGTGCTGCGCCACATCATGCCGCTGTGCGTCTCTTCGGTGATCGTGCGGGTCACGCTGGACATGGCCGGCATCATCCTGACCGCCGCCGGCCTGGGTTTCCTGGGCCTCGGCGCCCAGCCGCCCATGCCTGAATGGGGCGCGCTGATTGCGAACGGCCGCCTCTACGTGCTGGATCAGTGGTGGGTGGCGGCGGCGCCAGGAGCGGCCATTTTTCTGGTGAGTCTGGCCTTCAACCTGCTGGGCGACGGCCTGCGCGACGCGCTCGACCCGAAAACAGTCAAATGACAGCGACCGCCAACGCAGCGCTTCCCGTCAGCGCAGAACCGATGCTGCGGGTCGAAGATCTGCGCATTTCCTTTCCGAACCGCGACGGCGGACGCACCGAGGCCGTGCGCGGCGTCTCCTTCAGCCTGGGGCGCGAACGCTTGGGGCTGGTCGGTGAATCGGGCTCGGGCAAGTCGCAGACCGGTCGTGCCATCCTCGGCTTGACCGCGCCGGAAGGTCGGGTGCAGGCCAAGCGGCTTGAATTCAACGGGATTGACCTGCTGCACTGCTCGCCGCAGCAGCGGCGCGAGCTGCGTGGCGGGCGCGTTGCCATGGTGTTGCAGGATCCCAAGTTCTCGCTGAACCCGGTCATGTGCATCGGTGAGCAGATCGTCGAGACCTTGCGAGCCCATACCCGCATTTCGCACTCCGAAGCCAGGAACAAGGCGCTGCAGGCGCTGGAAGCCGTCAGCATTGACAACCCCGAGCGTGTCTACAAGCTGTTTCCGCACGAGGTGTCGGGCGGCATGGGACAACGCGCCATGATTGCGATGATGTTGATTGCCAATCCCGACCTGCTGATTGCCGATGAGCCGACCTCGGCGCTGGACGTGACGGTGCAGCTCCAGGTGCTGGGCATTCTGGACAAGCTGGTGCGGGACCGTGGCATGGGGCTGATCTTCATCTCGCACGACCTGCGCCTGGTTTCGAGTTTCTGTGATCGCATCCTGGTCATGTACGCCGGCCGGGTCGTTGAAGAGGTGGCCGCCGGTCGCCTCGATCTGGCCAAGCATCCGTACACGCAAGGTCTGCTCAACTGCCTGCCGCGCCTGGGGCAGCCCTGCCACCCGCTGCCGACCCTGGAGCGCAAACTGGAGTGGGCGCTGTGAGCGCCGGCGCCGGTCTCGAGGTCGTCAACCTGAGGGTGGTGTTCAAGGGTTTTGTCGCCGTTGAAGATACCTCGTTTCGCGTCGGTCCCGGAGAGAGCTTTGGCCTGGTCGGGGAATCGGGTTCGGGCAAATCGACTGTGCTGCGCGCCATCTGCGGCCTGGCGCCCATGACCCGAGGCAAGGTCGCCCTGCTGCCAGGCGCAGCCGAGGACCGGATGCCTGCACCCGGCAGCAAGGCCTTTCGGCGCATGGTGCAGATGGTGTTTCAGGACCCCTACGGTTCGCTGCATCCACGGCAGACCGTGGACCGCATCCTGTCCGAACCGCTGGCCATCCACGACATCGACGACGCCGAAGCACGGATCGAGCGGGCGCTGGACGATGTCGGCCTCGGCAGCGGCTTTCGCTTTCGCTACCCGCATCAGCTCTCGGGCGGCCAGCGCCAGCGCGTCGCCATCGCCCGGGCGTTGATTCTGGAACCGCAAATCCTGCTGCTGGACGAGCCGACCTCATCACTGGACGCCTCGGTGCAGGCCGAGGTGCTCAATCTGCTGGAGGAAATTCGCGGCAAGCGCGGCCTGACCTTTATCCTGGTCAGCCATGACCTGGCGGTGGTGACCCATATGTGTGAACGCCTGATGGTCATGCAGCGCGGACAAACGGTCGAGGTGCTGGATGCGGCCGACCTTGCCGCCAGCCGCGTGCGCGAGGATTACACCGTCAACCTGATGCTGGCCTCGAGCGGATTTCGTCGCAACTGAAAGGGAAGCCATGCTGACTTGGGAAGCCCACACCTGCCTGCCACTGCATCCGAACTCACACTTTGGCCCGCTCGACGAGTACCGCGCGGCCGGGGTCAACTACGTCTCCATCAACATCGGCATGGACATGAATCCGTTGACGCAGATCATGCCGGTGATTGCCGCGTTTCGCGCCCGAATCGCCGCGCACCCGGACCGCTACTTGCTGCCAACAAGCGTTGCCGACATCGAGCGTGCCGCGGCAGCCGGCCTGCTGGCCGTCGGCTTTGATCTGGAAGGCGCGGTCCCGTTGCTGGAACAGCCCGACATGGTGGCCCTGTACCGCGACCTTGGGGTGCGCCAGATGCATTTCGCCTACAACCGCAACAACTCCGTGGCCGACGGCTGCCATGATCAGACGCGTGGTTTGACCGCGCTGGGGCAACGCATGGTCGAGGCGGTGAACCGCGCTGGCGTGTTGATGGACTGTTCGCACACTGGACGGCGCTGCACGCTCGACATCATGGCCGCCTCGTCGCAACCGGTCATCTTCAGCCATGCCAACCCGGTCGCGCTGGTCGAGCATGGGCGCAACGTGACCGACGAGCAGATTCGAGCCTGCGCCGCCACCGGTGGTGTGGTCTGTGTCTCCGGTGTCTCGATCTTTCTGGGAACACGTACGCCTGCGGTCAGCGACGTGGCGCGCCACGCAGCCTACGTGGCCGGCCTGGTGGGCGTCGAACATGCCGGCATCGGACTCGACATCAGCTTTCCGCAGGACGGTATTGACGAGACGCCGCCCGGCGCCTTCGATGCCACCTACTGGTGGCCGCAGCCGGCCGGTTACGACCGCGTCGCCATGCGCAGCACCTACGCGCCGATTCAAAGTTGGCGCACGCTGAGTGATGAATTGCAGCGCACCGGCATGAGCGCAAGTGAAGCGGCGCTGGTCATGGGTGGCAACATGCAGCGGGTCGCGGCCCGCGTTTGGGGCTCCTGACGGGGTGCCGCAGAGAGAAGCAAGCTATGCTCGTTTTTACGCATAGACCGCGCCTGCCGCCTGCCTTACCCTAGCTACCCTAGCTGCGAAGTGTCAGAGTCCCTGACAACAACCCGATACCATGACTCATTGATAGGAGAACCGCCATGCGTCGATCCAGTATTTCCGCCCTGCTCGCGCTATTGCTCAGCCTGGCCGCCACGTCCGCCCTGGCCCAGGGCAGGTTGACCCTTTACTGCAGTTCGGACGAAGCCTGGTGCCGCCAGGCCAAGACCGAATTTGAGAAGAAAACCGGCATTGCCGTGGATATGTCACGCAAGAGCTCGGGCGAGACCTACGCTCAGGTCAGGGCCGAGTCTTCCAACCCGAAGGGTGACATCTGGTGGGGCGGCACCGGGGACCCGCACTTGCAGGCGGCAGAAGAGGGCCTGACCGACGCCTACATCTCGCCCTTGCGCAACCAGTTGCATGAATGGGCGAACCGCCAGGCCGTCGCCTCCAAGGTGCGCACCGTTGGCATTTATTCCGGTGCACTGGGCTACGGTTACAACGAGGAGTTGCTGAAAAAACAGGGTCTGCCGGTACCGGCCTGCTGGAAAGACCTGCTGAAACCGGTCTACAAGGGCAAGATCCAGGTGGCGAATCCGAACTCGTCGGGGACGGCCTACACCATGTTGGCGACCCTGGTTCAGTTGTTCGGCGAACAGGGCGCCTTTGACTACATGAAGTCGCTCAATGCCAATATCAATCAATACACCAAGTCGGGCTCGGCGCCGATCAAGGCGGCCGGTTCCGGCGAGACCGTCATCGGCATCGTGTTCCTGCACGACGTGGTGGCCGTCGCCGACGCCGGATTCCCGGTCAAGGCGGTGGCGCCCTGCGAGGGCACCGGTTACGAAATCGGCTCGATGAGCATCATCAAGGGCTCGCGCAACCTGGAGAACGCCAAGAAGTTCTATGACTTTGCGCTGAGCGCCGAATTCCAGGACCTGGCGAAGGACGTGAAGTCGTTCCAGGTCCCCTCGAACAAGTCGGCCAAGACCTCGCCCAAGGCGCCCGACCTGTCGAAGCTCAAGTTGATTGACTACGACTTTGTGAAATACGGCTCGTCCGCCGAGCGGCGCCGCCTGCTGAAGAAGTGGGATGACGAGATTTCCGCCTTGCCGCGCTGAGGAATCGAACAGGGTTTAGATGGCTTCGCGCCGCCTGGATATCCAGGCCAGCAGCATCGCGGCAACAGCCTTGCTGGCGCTGCTGCTGCTACCCTGGTATGCCATCGACGAAGGCTTTTGGACCCTGAAGTGGTTGCTGGGCGGCTACCCCCTGGCCACGGCAACGGCGCCGGCGCTGTTCCTCTGGCTCAAGGGCGGTGCGCTTTGGCTGCTGCCGGTTGCGCTGCTGGCCCTGGCCAGCCTGCTGGTGACCCTGCGCCGTCCACCGTTCGCCGTGCTTGGCCGCTGGCTGATCCTGTTGGGCGCCCTGGGCATGGCCTACCTGTTGCTGCAGGGCTTTGTGCTGGGGCTGCGCGGCTGGAACTTCCTTTGGATCACCGTCTGGCTGGGCGAAAGCGAAGTTCGCCAGTTCGGCATGGGCTACGGCGCCCTGCTCGCCGGGGCCTGCTTCCTGTTCCTGCTGACCCGCGGGTTGGCCCTGCGCGGCGTGGTCGCGGGCGACTCCTTTGTCGTCGGCGCGCTGGGCCTGACGATCACGCTGACCCTGCTGTTCATCGCCATGCCGATCATGCAGATGCTGATCCTGCCGTTCCGCACCCTGGAGGGCGTCTGGTCGTTCGCGCCATTCATTGACCGGCTGATCGACCCAAAGATATGGCGCCTGAGTTGTCTCAACTCCACGGTCGGTTGTGGCGTCGCCTGGAATTCCCTGGCCCTGGGCATCGTCGTCGGTTTGCTCACGACTCTGCTTGGGCTCGCCTTCGCCTTGGTCCTGACCCGCACCAGTGTGCGCTTTCGCGCCGCGTTCAAGTCGCTGACTCTACTTCCCATCATCACGCCGCCCTTCGTCATCGGTCTGTCGCTCATTCTGTTGTTCGGCCTGTCGGGCAACGTGACACGCTTTGTCGCCGAGATGTTCGGGCTGGAGCCCACGCGCTGGGTCTACGGCTTCACCGGAATCCTGATCGCTCAGTTGCTGTCGTTCACCCCGATCGCCTTCCTGGTTCTGATTGGCGTCGTCGAGGCGATCAGTCCGTCGCTTGAAGAAGCAGCGCAAACCCTGCGCGCGGGCGCCTGGGAAACCTTCCGTTCCGTCACCTGGCCGCTGATGCGTCCCGGGCTGGCCAACGCCTTTCTGCTTGGCTTCATTGAGAGCATGGCCGACTTCGGCAACCCGCTGGTGCTCGGCGGCAACTTCAACGTCCTGTCGACCGAGATTTTCTTCGCGGTGGTGGGCGCGCAAAACGACCAGGGCAATGCCGCGGTGCTGGCGATCATCCTGCTGGTCTTCACCATCGGCGCCTTCACCCTGCAGCAGCGCTGGCTCGGACGACGCAGCTACACCAGCATCACCGGCAAGGGCGACGGCGGCATGCATCCGCCGCTGCCGCGGCGCGTCGCGCTGCCGATCACCGTGATCACCAGCGTCTGGGGCCTGTTCACCATCGTCGTTTACCTGATGATCGTCTATGGCAGCTTTGTCAAACTTTGGGGCCGCGATCACACCCTGACGATCGAGCATTACCTGACCGGGTTCGCCCTGGCCTACGGCGAATTCGGCCTGCGCTGGCAGGGCTCGGCCTGGAGCAGTTTCTGGACCACGCTGCAAATTGCCACCATCTCGGCGCCACTGACCGCCGCCATCGGCCTGCTCACCGCCTGGCTGCTGACGCGGCAGAACTTTTACGGCAAGAGGCTGTTCGAGTTCGGCACCATGCTCAGCTTCGCCATCCCCGGCACCGTGATCGGCGTGAGTTACATCATCGCGTTCAATGTGCCTCCGATCGAACTCACGGGCACCGCCACCATCCTGGTGATCTGCTTCGTGTTTCGCAACATGCCGGTAGGCGTGCGCTCGGGCATCGCTTCGCTGACGCAGATCGACAAGAGCCTGGACGAGGCCTCGCTCACACTGGGTGCGAGCTCCTTCACCACCTTCCGGCGCATCACGCTGCCGCTGGTGCGCCCGGCCATCCTGTCGGCCCTGGTCTACAGTTTTGTGCGCTCGATGACCGCCATCAGCGCCGTCATCTTTCTCGTCAGCGCGAAACACGATATGGCGACCAGCTACATCATCGGTCGCGTCGAGAACAACGAGTACGGCGTTGCGATCGCCTACTCCACCGTGCTGATCTTCGTCATGCTGGCGGCCATCGGCCTGTTCCAGTTGATGGTCGGGAAAAGGCGCATGGGGCGGCGCGACACGAGTCCACAGTCCGATCTGGTTGTAGGAGGCGCATGAACACAGCAAAGAACAAGGGCCCGGCCCGCGTGGTTTTTGACCAGGTGACCAAACGCTACGGCGAGGTGACCGCGGTGGACCGGATCTCGCTGGACTTTCCGGCCGGAACCCTGGTCACCCTGCTCGGGCCCTCGGGCTGCGGCAAGACCACCACGCTGCGCATGATCGCCGGGCTGGAAATGGCCAGCAGCGGGCGCATTTTCATCGGCGACGATGACGTGACCAAGCTGCCGGCGACGGCGCGCGATGTCTCCATGGTGTTTCAGTCCTATGCGCTGTTTCCGCACATGACCGTGCTGGAAAACGTCTCCTACGGCCTGCAGGTGTCCGGCTTCGCCAAGGACGTGGTGACGGCCAAGGCCAACGACGTGCTCAAGCAGCTCGAGCTGGACGCTCTTGGCAAACGCTTCCCGAACGAACTCTCCGGCGGCCAGCAGCAGCGGGTGGCGGTGGCGCGCGCCATCGTGCTGGAGCCTCGCGTGCTGTTGTTCGACGAGCCCCTTTCCAACCTGGACGCCAAACTCAGACGCTATGTGCGACAGGAAATTCGCGACCTGCAGCAGTCGCTTGGCCTGACGGTCATCTACGTCACGCACGACCAGGAAGAGGCGCTGGCCGTGTCCGACACCATTGTCGTGATGAACAACGCCGTCGTGGCGCAAAGCGGCAGCCCGCGCGAACTGCACGACCGGCCAGGCACACGATTTGTCGCCGACTTCATCGGCGAGGCCAATGTCTTGCCCTGCGCGGTGCTGTCAACCCAGGGTGAACGAGCCAGCGTCAACCTGGGAACGCTCAGACTGGAACTCAATTTCTGCGAAGGCACCAGCGCGCAACGCCATGTCGCGGTGCGGCCGAACCATGTTCGACTGCTGCCTGCCGGACAGGCCGAACTGCTAGAGGGCGTCGTGTTGAAAGCCACCTACGTTGGCGAGCGCATGGAGTACCGGGTGCAGACGCCGCTCGGCGAGCTGTTTGTCACCAGCGCCGACACACAAGAACCGATGTCTCCCGAGAGTCCGGTTTCGGTCGCCTTTGACCCAGGGCACGTCGTACTGCTGAGCGACTAGCGCAACAGCTTTTTCAAGATTTCTCAAGCAATGACATGTCGATTTCACACCTGGCGGTTTCACTGGGGAGAAGCGAAGTCATAGCCATCTAGGAGAAGCCATGGCCAAAGATTTTGACTCGATGGAGGACAGCAACCGCTCGTCCAACCCAAGCATCCATGAGGTGTCCGACCCGGCGCGGCGCACGATTCTGCACGGCGGCGCTGTGGCGGCCTTCGCCGCCTTGTTCGGAC
>JBCKPH010000055.1:0-17126 GCA_038901755.1 Burkholderiaceae bacterium
CCCCGGCATCGACCGAGAAGCCGCCGCCGTGGGCGTAGGCTGCCATGTCTTTGGCATCATGCGCTTCAAGGTGGCCGCGTGCCACGAAGGCGCGCAGGATGCGCCGGCGCACATCGGCCTGCACCTGGGCCATGGCGGCTTCAGCTGCTGCGGGTCGACCCGGTATTTCTCGGCTCCAGCGCGGCTTACACTGACCTGATTCACAAGCTTGGCGGCAAGGCCATGGACGGGCTGTACGCCGCCATGACGGTGCAAAACCCGTATCTGGACGAGGCTTCGCAGCCGATCCGCTTCTGGGCCAACAAATACAAGACCAAGTTCAATGAAGACCCGACCGTGTTCTCGGTTTACGGCTACACCATCATCGACACCTTCGTCAAAGCGGCTCAAAAGGCCGGTCCGAATCTGACGACCGACAGCTTCATCAAGGCCATGGATACGATGAGCATCCCGCCCGACATGTTCGGCAGCGCACCGGCCAGCTTCTCGCCGACCAAGCGGCTGGGCAGCGATGCCTCGCGCCTGTCGCAAATTACCGATGGCAAGTGGAAAGTGGTGTCCGAGTACATCAAGTAATCGGCCGGCCCGTTTCTCAAAAACCATCTTTGGGAGGCTCTTTTCGGGGCATCGAGCCGAGGTCAAGCCTTGGCGTTCAATACCGCGTCGCCCACGGCCACCTTCACCGAACGTTCATGCGACCACGCCTCATAGGTGACAGCCTCGCCATCGGCCCATATCTTGAGGCTCAAGGTCTCGCCGGGATAGAACTCCTTGATGAACCGCGTCGACATCGCACCGATACGGTCACAGTCGTAATCCGTCAGCGCGCGGGCCAGCCCGTGGTGAATCATCCCCATCGTGCAGGTGCCATGCAGGAAAGGGCGTTCATAGCCGGCCTGGCGTGCGGCCGGCGGCCATGAGTGGACGGGATTCACAATGCCATTCAAGTCATAGAGCAGCGCCGCCTGGGCGATCGTCGGGATATCGCACCGCATATCCTCCACGCGGGACGGCCGTGCGGCGAGGGCCGGGATCGGTTCATCGGTCCCGCCGAAGCCACCGTCGCCGCGGCAGATGGCAACGCCCGTCAGAGTCGCAAGCCGCCGCTCGCCTTGCAGATCGACGAGGTCGGATTCGCAGACGATGTAAGCCCCTTTCGATGCGCCTTTGTCGATGATCTTGATGATCCGCAATTGACTGTAGACAGTCGCTTCAACGGGCAGCGGCGCATGCAGCTTGAGCGCCTGCTGGCCGTGCAGAACCCGTGCCCAGTCCGCGCCGGTCCACGCTTCATTCAGCCAGAATCCCTGATTCGCGAGTACCAGCGCCATGCTTGCAACGGCGCGCAGCGAGTCGCCGTAGACATAGGCCAACTGCCGCTCTTCCAGCGGGTCGAAGCCGAAGCCCACGCTCAAGGCGTAGCGCGAACAGTCCTGGCGCGTGTAGGTCTGGGTAATTCTGGGAAAGTCGTGGCTGAGTAGGGCGCTGATGTTCATGCGCGGGCTCTCCTTGGATGCTCCGGGTTGCCGTCGATGTAGCGCACTTCGCCGTCACGCAGGTGCACGCGGATGCCGCAGCGGCAGGCGCACATGTAGCAGGTGGTGCACTTGACCTCGGTCTGCGCGGTCGGCGTGGGCGATGCGATGGGGTCGTGCAGCAGCTCGCTGGAGAGAAACTTGAACATTCAACCTGGCTTGGACTTGGAGTTTCCCAGTATCGCCGGATCGACCTTGCGACCCGCACGCGTACCCATCGAGCCAGACGCGGAGTGCACAATCGGGCGCATGAAACCACCCGCGCGACTGCGTTCGCTGATTGAAGAAGGCTTGATCGACACCGTGGTGCGCCAGTTGATGAGCGGCAAGGAAGCGATGGTCTACGTGGTGCGCTGCGGCGACGAAACGCGCTGCGCCAAGGTCTACAAGGAAGCCCAGCAACGGAGCTTTCGGCAGGCGGTGGACTACACCGAGAACCGTCGCGTCAAGAACACGCGACAGGCCCGCGCCATGGCCAAGGGCACCCGCTTTGGCCGCCAGGCGCAGGAAGCGGCCTGGCAGAGCGCCGAAGTCGATGCGCTGTACCGGTTGGCCGACGCCGGCGTGCGTGTGCCCAGGCCGTTCAACTTCCATGAAGGCGTGCTTCTGATGGAGCTGGTGACCGATGAGCAGGGCGACGCGGCGCCACGGCTGAACGACGTGAACCTCACGCCGGCGCAGGCGCGCGCGCACCATGGCACGCTCTTGAGAGAGGTGGTGCGCATGTTGTGCGCCGGCGTGATCCATGGCGACCTGTCGGAGTTCAATATCCTGCTCGCCGCGGACGGGCCGGTCATCATCGACCTGCCGCAGGCGGTCGACGCGGCGGGCAACAACCATGCCCAGCGCATGCTGCTGCGCGACGTGGACAACCTGCGGGCTTTCTTTGGCCGCTTCGCGCCCGAACTGCTGCAGACCGCCTACGGACCTGAAATCTGGGAGCTGTACCAGCGCGGCCTGTTGCGCCTCGATGCGCCGCTCAGCGGGCGTTTTCAGCCCAGGCGTGGCGCGGTCGACCTGGACGGCGTGTTGCGCGAAATCGGCGACGCCCGCGCCGAGGAAGCGGCGCGCCGGCTGCGTTTGTTGGCGCTTAGCCGACGATCTTGGGCCGGGGCCGCACCAGGGTCAGGCGCAGCGCTGCGGCGCACAGGGCCATGGCCAGCCATTGCACCGGGCCAAGCGGTTCGCCGTGAATCAGCGCCCCGGACGCCATCGCCACGATGGGCACCATGATCGATGAGAGTCCGGCCACCGTCGCCGGCAGCAGGCCGACGATGGAAAACCAGACCAGGTTGCCAAGGCAAATCGGAACCACGGTGATGTAGGCGATGATCACGATGCTGCCCCAGGACGGCATGAACCATTGATGGTCGCCCAGTGCAAAGGCGCCGAGCGTCAGCGGCAGCGCCGCCAGCAGCAGTTGCCAGCCGGTCAGCACGACCACCGGCACCTGCACGTCGCTGCGCTTGAGAATCAGCGTGCCAATGGCCCAACCGATGGCCGACAGCAGTCCCACGGCAAATCCCATGGGCGCCTGCGCATAGGCGCCCAGGCCTTGCCACATCAACAGCAGCACGGCCGTTGCGCCCAGTGCCAGCGGCCAGCCACTGCCTGCCGTCCATGCGCTCGCGCAGCAGGGACCAGCCGATCAGCGCCGACCAAAGCGGCATGGTGAAGCCAAGAACGGCGGCCTGTCCGGAAGGAATCATGATGGCTGAATAGGTGCTGGCCAGGTTCCAGATCACCAGGTAGAAGAAAGTCGCCGCAGCGACCACCGGCCAATGCCGGCGCGGTATCGCCAGCGGCTCACCACGCAGGCGGGCGACCAGCAACAGCAGCAGGCCGGCGCCGGCCAGGCCGACGGCACGAAAGGTCCAGACCGAAACCTCGCGCACGGCCAGCGGGACCAGCGGCCAGTTGGTGCCCCAGAGCAGCGTCAGCAGCGCGAGCAGCACCAGCGCCCGCGGTGGCACGGAGGTGGGGGTCATCTCAATGCAGCTTGGCAGTTCCATCCGAAAGGGAAATAACTGCGGCTCCCTTGCAAGCGGCAATGTCTACCCCCGTGTGCGTCTTGTTGGGGTTCGCGCTCCAACAGCGCTCGCCATGACTTGAGCGCCAGCGCCATTGGCTGCCCCAGCGACAAAGCAAGCAGGAGAACTGGCAGTTTGCAGGCGGCGCGCAGCTTCAAACGCTTCGCCCATCCGCGCGCAAGTTCGTCCGAAATGCATGAGACCAAACGAACACCTCCACCGTCATTTGTGATACTGCGCCAGTAGTGTCCCAACGCTTTTCAGACGCCATGACGGCAAAAATTGTCAACAAAGTATAGTATTCAAGCTTGGTTTGGCGCATCATGGCGCCATAAAGCTGGTAGCACCAAGAACTCACGCGCTGGAGGATTGACGATGCTGACCGATACCGGGCTCAAGACCCTCAGGCCCAGGGCAACTCCATACAAGGCAAGGTGGCGGACCGGGACGGCATGCACGTCACCGTCTCGCCCAAGGGCCCGATCGCATCGGTATGTGCCAACGAAAGGTGAGACACCTACTTTCGTAGAAATACATTCGAGACGTAGGCGAACAATGTCCGAGGGCGCGAAACATCCGGCGGTGCGGCAGTGAAGCGCTGCCCAGCCTGCGGCGCGGAAAACCGTGACGACGCAAAGTTTTGCAAGGGTTGCGGCGCGTTGATCGCAGCAGTGGCGCCGCAAAGCGACGAGCCTCCAGTATCAATGTCAATGGTCGCGTGTCCCGCGTGCGGACATGCCAATCGGACCCAATCGAAGTTCTGCGCGAAATGTGGAGCGGCCATGGGTCAATCTGCCCCACAACCACCGACCATTGCAGCGTCGACGTCAGCAACTACACCCCGACCACCCCCCGCGCCCAGGGCGGCGCCAGCGCATGCGCCAACGCCGATGCAGGCCCCGCGTTCCGCTCGTCGCGGGCCAATCATCATTGGTGTCGCAGCGTTTCTTGGAGTCGCCCTTCTTGCCGGCGGCGGGTACTGGATTTGGGACCAGAAGCAAGAATCGGATGCGAAGGCAAGACAGGTTGAGCAAGCGCGTGTCGAAGATATGAGGCAAAAGGAAGTCGAATTCAAGCGCCGAGAGGCAGAACTGGAGCAACGGCTCAAGGCGGAGGAGGAGGCGCGCCAACAGGCGGAGAAGGCCCGCCTGGAGGCTGAGGCTAAGACGAATGGCACTTACTTAAGCCCCACACCGTTGAGGTTGCGGGCGTAAGCCATTGAGTTTGAAGAGAAAGGGAGGTGGCTGACCAGGGGATTGATAGGATGGTTGTTACGAAGCACCCAAACCATCTTTCCGAAGGCCAGCCACCATGGATCGTAATGCCCGAAGCGTGTTGCATCAACATCGAAGCAGTATTGGCCGGCGGGCCAGGGCAACCCAGGCGGCGGAGTTCTTCAACGTGCTGACCAGTCCGGAGTTGCTCGCGACGACCGAGGCACTGCTGCCCGAACACCGCGAGCGGCTCTATCCGCCCACAGTGACGCTGTCCATGTTCATGCGTCAGGTGCTGGAGACCGATGGCTCGTGCCAGAAGGCGGTCAACGGCTGGGCAGCGCAGCGCGCGGCCGATGGACTGGAGCCGTGCAGCGTTCGTACCGGTGGGTTCTGCCGGGCACGCCAGCGCCTGCCGCTGGAGATGGTCAGTACGCTCACGCGCCAGACAGGCCGCCTGCTCAGCGAGAAGGCGCCAGCGCAATGGCTGTGGCGCGGGCGCGCTGTGAAGCTGGTAGATGGCACCGGGATCTCGATGCCCGATACGGCGCAGAACCAGGCGCGTTATCCCCAGCCCAACACCCAGGCACCCGGGGTAGGCTTTCCGCAGGCGCGACTGGTCGTGGTGATTTGCCTGGCCACCGGCGCGGCGCTCGATGTGGCGATCGGGCCCCACAGCGGCAAAGGCAGCGGCGAACTCGGCCTGGTGCGCCAACTGCTCGCGGGCTTTCGCCCGGGCGATGTGATGCTCGCCGATGCGCTGTATTGCAACTACTTCCTGATTGCCACCTTGATGGCGGCGCGCGTGGATGTGTTGTTCGAACAAAACGGATCGCGCATCACCGACTTTCGCCGTGGTCAGTCGCTGGGCACGCGCGATCACCTCGTGAGCTGGCCCAAGCCCGCGGCGTGCCCCGAGTGGATGACGCCCGAGCAGTACGCGCGGTTTCCCGATGAACTGACAGTACGCGAGGTCAAGGTTGCCCACCGGGTGCTGGTCACCACGCTGCTGGACCATCGGCGGGTCAGCAAGGACGATCTCTCGGAGCTGTATGCGCGTCGCTGGAACGTGGAACTCGATCTGCGCAACCTCAAGACCACCACGGGCATGGACGTGCTGAGCTGCCAGACGCCGCAGATGAACGAGAAGCAGTTGTGGGTTCATCTGCTGGCCTACAACGTGATCCGGCTGCTGATGGCGCAGGCCGCCAGCAACGCCGGCGTGGACCCGCGCAACCTGAGCTTCAAGCACACGGTGCAACTGTGGACGGAGTGGGTCACCCGGGGTCTGTCGGCCACGAAGGACTGCGGGCGGTTGTTCAGACTGATCGCCCAATGCACGGTAGGCAATCGGCCCGGTCGCATCGAGCCGCGAATGCGAAAGCGAAGACCCAAACCCTATCCCTGGCTGAAGGTCCCGCGTGCCCACGCGCGCCAAAAAATCAAGATCCATGGTCATGATTGGGAGACAAAGTAAGTGCCATTCAGGCTAAGACTACGGTGGCCGAGGCCAAGGCTGCGGCGGAAGCCCAAGCTAAGCGGGAAGCCGAATCGCGGGCCGCTGCCGGCGCGCGAGCAGCGGAGGAGGCCAGACAGGCGGCGGACAAGGCACAACGGGAAGCGGCGGAGCAAAGGCGGATCGCCAGCACGCAGCCGCCTACACGAACGCAGGCCTCCGGGTACGCGGTAGCGGTCGCGGCAACGCAACGCGGCGACAACAGCGGTGCAGTGGCTGCCTGTAAGCAGCCCGCTGACGCGGGTGATGCACTGTGCCAGAACCTGATCGGCACGCTTTACTCAAACGGCAAGATCGGCAATCGCAGTGAAGCCGAGTTACGCGTTGCCGCTGAGTTGTTCCGAAGGGCTGCGGAGCAGGGGTTGCCTGCCGCTCAATTCAACTTCGGCAGCATGAACGAGCGTGGAACAGGTGTGCGCCAGGACCTTGGCGCAGCACTGAGTTGGTACCGCAAGGCGGCGAATCAGGGGCAACCTGAGGCAAGGACGGCGCTGGAGCGGCTCGCGACGCAGGGTGCAGCGCAGGCCGGGGTGCAAGGCAGCACTACGCCGCCCCCCGCACAACCGGCTAGGCAATCGGCGAAGGAGTTGTGCGCGAATCGCTCAAATATCATCAGCCAGGCGCTCTGCGAAAGTCGCGAGTGCCTCAAGCCCGAGCATCAGGCAGAGGCGCAGTGCCAACGGATCAAGCAATCCGGGGAGACCAAGCGATAGGCCCCGCCATAGCGGTGACGGCGCCTCGCGGTTAAACCTAATCAACTGAGCGGGGAAAGAATGACAACTGAATCGGCTGTTGCGGCCATGCCGCGTATTTCGACCATCCTCGGCGCCTTGGAGGCGGTCAAGAATATTCGCGCATTCATACTGACTGCGCTGGTGTTGATCACCGCCGTATTCGTGGTCGGCCTGTTCAGCTACATGGGGGTCCGGGGTGGCAGTTTCGCGCTCGGCGCCGTCGGGGCACTGCTGGCTGGCTTGATCGCCTTGTACGGGTCAAGCGCTGTAGGCTTTATGTTGATGAACGACGCGCGGGGCGCGTCGTCATTGACGATTGGCGAGGCGTTGACGATCTCGCTGCTTTCCACCCATCGCTGGATCGCCGTGATGTTGTTAGCCGCGTTGGTGTTCGTTCTGTTCGTGCTTGCCACGTTGCTGATCCTCTTTGTGTGCAAGATCCCCGTCCTCGGCCCGCTGCTCTACACCGTGGTGCTACCGGTAACCACGCTCGCAACCGCGGCGTTCCTGGCGGCAATGTGGTTCGTCGTAATACCGCTGGCCTTCCCCGCGGTGTGGACGGGAGACACCACGATGCAAGTATTGTCCAAGCTCACGGCGATTGGGCGACAAAGGCTGTTTCAAGTCGTCGCGCTGACGCTGTTGCTGGCGCTGCTGTGCTTCATAGCCGGCATGATCATCGGGGTCTTCGCGTTCGGTGGGTTGGCGATAGTGGGCGCGCTTTCGGCCACCGTTCTCCCCAATGTCGGCGCCGGGTTCGGCGGGCTATACGGGGTGATGTCCAGTCTCATGCTAGGCGGCGGCTATGAAGGCGCCGGATACATCGTTGCAGGCGGCATCGGCGCTGCGATAGTTCTTGCCTTCGTGATGATCGTGCCCTTTCTAATCCTGTTTCAGGGATACTGCCTGATCTACCTCGATGTGATTCAAGGGATCGACCTCTCCGCCGCCGAAGAGCAGTTGACCTCGCGCATGGAAAACATCCAGCGCAAGGCACGCGAGGCGCAGGAGCGGGTGCGGGAAAAGACACAGCCGCTGCCCGCGAAACTCGCTGCACCCTTGGTACAGACACAGCCTTTTCCGCCGGCCCCTGCCGCAGCCGCCGCCTTGACGGCCACGCAAATGCCCTCGGCAGGTCGATGCCCGAAGTGCAGCATAGGCATTACTGGGGAAGACGTGTTCTGCGGCGGTTGTGGATTCAGGCTTCGTTAGAGGCACCGGGGCTTGGGAATCTACGCCGCAGAAATCTGCCAGATGACGGTGCGAAGGCGGACAGCATCAGGATGACAGTCGGTCATGGTTACTTTTTCCTTCCATACCACCCGGATCAAATGCACGCGCCGGCCTTCATTAAAAACGGAGTGGCTGCCCTATGCACAGTTGGCGGCACTGAGAAGTACGGTGGGCATTGCAACGGAGAGGGGGCATGAACATGAAACGCTTCTGCACTGGCTGCGGCAAAGAAATCGCCGCCGATACAACCTTCTGCGATAGCTGCGGCACGCCAATTGGCGATGTCACCTCCGCAGAGTCAACCGAAACTTCACAGCACTTGGATGCAAGCGTGGGGCTGGATCCTAAGCGACGGTCTGGGCGCGGCCGATGGCTCTTCCTCATTGCAGGTGCCGCAACCCTTGTAATTGCAATCGCGAGTGGTGGAGTGTGGTGGTTGGGCTTCGCCCAGTTTGATAAGGACAAAGCCGCTAATGCAAACAAGTCGTTTGAAACCGCTGCAAAAGGCGACAGCTCGGGATCGATCTTTGACAGGCTTGCCTCGATCTTTTCTGCTGGGTCAGCTGATTCCGTTGTCGCCAGTAAGACATGGGTAGACATGCCAGACCTGAGGGAAAAATTGAGAGAAAAATGCACAAGAGAGTTGCTTGCGAACCTAAACCTGGATTTGGGGACCAGTGGATTCATGTGCGAGCTCCGGTGCGAGGGCCCTATGTTCCAAGCGGCTTGCAAGGATCGCGACCCGCGACAACTGCCGTCGGACATGCAGCATTACGAAACTGTCAGGGCGAAGACGTCCATCGCCATCTCCGCCGCCGCCGGGATGAAGACTCCGGTCTACGAGTACTGGCGTGATAACAAGCGCTTTCCGGCAACTCTTCACGACCTCAACGCCCAATCGCTTGGGAATGACAGCTTCCAGGTGATACTTGAACCTGGTGGACGCATTGTCGTGCAATTTCGAATGTCCGAAATCCCGGAGTTAGGCGGCAGGCGCATTTTCCAAACACCAGTTGAATATGGCGAAACCCTGGCTTGGAAATGTGATTCACCAGACATCTCACCGCGTTATTTGATTCCGAGATGTCTTGATGCGACCGAAGAAGCGCGGTCTGATAAGGACAAAACCGCTACGGCGAAGAAGTCTTCGGAGACTGCTGCGAAAAGCGACGGCTCGCGATCGATCGTCGACAGGCTCGCGTCCGTTTTCTCTACTGGCTCGAGTCATTCAGTTATCGGTAAATGGCAGTTTGACGCGAACGCGTCATCGCCCGATATCCTAGGGGACAAACACACCGTCGAGTTTCTGAAGGATGGAAAGTTGCTTGTTGCGGGAATGGACACCGGGACGCTCTGGAACATCGACAAAGATCGAATGAAGCTTCAGATCCAAGGCGGTTCCATGGCTGATGGCGGGCGGGTGTACACATATCGCATCGAAGGTGATCGATTGACGCTTAACATAGGTAAGAATGTGTCTGTCTACAAAAGAACTCCGTCATGAAGCGCTTCTGCACCAACTGTCGTAACGAAATTGTCGCCGATGACGGTACAGCGCCCCCGTGATGCCCAGGGCCTGCACCGTCAGCGTGGCCAGGCGCTGCAGTTGCTTGCGCGCCAACTCTACGTCCTCGCTGCTCCAGGCGTCGCGCAAGGCCCGGGCGACGCTGGCTTGCAGCGACTCGGGCAGGTGCTCCAGCACATTGCGCCGCTTGTGTTCCTGGCAGCGCAGCACCAGCGCCCGCGGTGGCACGGAGGAGTTGGGCATCAGCCGGGGATGCGCACCGGCAGCTCGGTGATGCCTCGCACGAAGTTGGACAGGGTGCGCTTGGGCGCACCGAGCACCTCGATGACCGGGAAGCGCTTGAGGATTTCCTCCCACAGGATCTTCAATTGCAACTCGGCCAGGCGATTGCCGACGCAGCGGTGGATGCCGAAACCGAACGACAGATGCTGGCGCGGCCGGGCCCGGTCGATGATGAACTGGTTGGCGTTCTCTATTGCCTCTTCATCGCGGTTGCCCGACAGGTACCACATCACCACCTTGTCGCCCTTCCTTATTTGCTTGCCGCCCAGTTCGGTGTCCACCAGCGCGGTGCGCCGCATGTGCGGCAGCGGCGTTTGCCAGCGGATGATTTCCGGCACCATGGACTCGACCAGCGCCGGATTGGCGCGCAGCTTGGCGAACTGCTCCGGAAACTGGTGCAGCGCATACAGGCCGCCGCTCATCGAATTGCGCGTGGTGTCGTTGCCGCCGACGATCAGCAGGATCACGTTGCCCAGGTACTCCTTCGGCCCCATGTTGCGCGTGGCCGGAGCGTGCGCCAGCATCGACACCAGGTCGCCGCGCGGCGGCGCGTTGACCCGCTCGTTCCAGAGCCTGGTGAAATAGGTCAGGCACTTGCCCAGTTCCTCCAGCCGCGCTTCCGGGGTCGACACCAGGCCGTCCACCGCCGGCACCGAGGTGGCCACATCCGACCACCAGGTCAGCAGGCGCCGGTCCTCGAACGGAAAGTCGAACAGGGTGGCGAGCATGCGCGTGGTGAGCTCGATGGAAACCCGATCCACCCAGTTGAAGGTCTCATTTCGCGGCAGGCCATCCAGCACCTCGCAGGTGCGCTCGCGGATCAGGCCGGCCATCGACGCCAGATTGCTCGGCGCGACGATCAGGCTGACCGCCTTGCGCTGCTCGTCGTGCTTGGGCGGGTCCATCGCGATGAACATCTGGAGCCGGTCTTCCATCGGCGCGTCGAACAGCGAAATGCCGCCGTGGGTCCAGTCTGACGAATAGACGCCATGGTTGGTGTCCACCTGCATGATGTCCTTGTACTTGGTCACGGACCAGAAGCCGCCATAGAAATCGTTCACGGTGTAGTGCACCGGATCGTCGCGACGCAGGCGCTCGAAGTAGTGGCCGATGGTGTCTTCCTGGAACAAGCGCGGCTTGCTCACATCGATCTGGTCCAGCGGCATGGAAAAGGCTTCGGCGCGTGCCTCCTCGTCGCTTTTCATCGCTGCGGCGGATACGGTCATGGCTGCTTGCTCTTTCAAGGGTGAGGCAGGTCCCGGGGCGGGGAAGGATTCAGTGCTGGCCATCCGGCATGCAAACCACCAGGCCGTCGAGCGCGTCGGTGATCGTGATCCGGCAGGCCAGGCGCGAGTTGGGTTTCTGCTCGGCGGTGAACCCCAGCATCTCCTGCTCCATCGCGCCGGGGCTGCTCAGTTGCTCCAGCCAGGGCTCCTGCACGTAGACATGGCAGGTGGCGCAGGCGCATAGGCCGCCGCAGTCGGCGTCGATGCCGGGAACATCGTTGTCCACCGCCGCGCGCATCAAGGACAGGTCAACCATGGCCTCGACCTGGTGGCGGCGGCCGTTGTGCTCGATGAAAGTGACGATGGGCATGGTGGGTTCGGGTGCAAAAATGACACCCGATTCTGCCGTGGTCGCCCAGCGACCTGTGTCCCGCGTGTGAAACAGCAGGCGGCGCGCGCCCGCTCTGCCGCTACGGCTTGCGCAGCATGATGGCCTTGACCCAACCGCTGCCCTTCGGGGTCACAACCTTCATGAAGCCGCCATTCTCCGCACCGTCGAACACCACTTCATCGGTCTTTGCCAATGTCGTCAGTTCCCGCGCTTCGTTGGCGTCCCGATAGGCCTTGACGCCGGCGACCTTGGGCACCAGCACATCGCCTGCGACGAAAGCACTCGCTTTCGCATTGGCCAGCGCTGGCGGTAAGGCAGCGAGGGCCTGGGCTGCAGGCGCCGCCGTGGGCGCGCCGGCGGGTGTGGGGCTTGCCGCTACGCTTAGTGACGGCATCGCCGCGGCCACTCGCTCAAGCCGTTGCGCTACCGTCACGGCCGGTTTCCCGCTCAGGGCGTCCAGCCGGTTGCCCATCGCCTGTTCCACCTGGTCCATGCGCAGCTGCGCCGCCGGGTGGGTGCTGATGGTGAACGTGAAAACCGGGTTGTCCGGTGCCGCCGTGCGCAACTGGTGCAGCACCGCGACCAATCCATAGGGATCGAAACCGGCGCTCGCCGCCAGCGTCACGCCAAGGCGATCAGCCTCGAATTCATCCGCCTGGTCCAGACCCTTGGAATACAGATTGCGCCCCAGGCTCAGCAGCTGCGAGGACAGCGCGCCGCCGACTTCCTTGCTGAGTTGCGAGGCGATCACCTGGCCTACGATGCCGGCGCGCGCGTTCTTGCGCAGCGCGGCGAGGTGGTGGCGTTGCAGCACATGGGCGATTTCATGCGCCAGGATGCCGGCCAGTTCCGATTCATCGGCCAGGCGGTCGATCAGGCCCTTGGTCACGAACACGTATCCGCCGGGCGCGGCGAAGGCATTAAACCCCGAATCGTCCAGCACCGCGAAGGTCCACGGCAGGTTTGGTCGCGACGACTGCAGGCTGATCCAGCGTCCGAGCTGGTTCACATAGCGCTGCAACACCATGTCGGGGTGCAGGGGCTTGCTGCCAAGCAGCACGGCGGCGAGTTGCCGGCCGATCTCGATCTCCTTGGGCTCGTCGATCCGGTCAGTGGCCTGCATCAGCAGGCCCACCAGATCGATCCCGGTCAGCGCGCCGGCTGGCGCGGGCTGGGCTGGCTGGGCCGGCCGCAGGAATTGCTGCAGCAGGTTCAGGTTCTGGGGCGCGGCCGGGGGGGCCAGCAACAACGTGGCGCCAACAACCATGGCAGCGCTGACAATCCGGCGCGCCGCTGAACGGCGGGGCATTCTGTTGGACCGGTTCATCGTTTGCTTCCTGTATCGCCCTGGTCGCCTGGCGCCTTGGCCGGCAGCGCGGGCACCGGCAGGGCGGCCACGGTTTGCGGCGTGAGGGCAGCGTCGGCGCCAAACTGGCGGCCCTGCGCCGCGTCCAGCCGCATCGCCTCGACCTGGCTCAGCGCGTTCAAGTTGGGTTGGGCGTTGGCGATGTCTTCCGCGCCAAGGCCGCGAATGCCGATGGTGGCGGTGGCCGAGGTTGCAACGGTGGTGCGAGTCCTGCCGCCCAGAAGGCCGGTTAATCCACGCAGCGCGCCGGTGGCGACGTTGCCACTCGGGGCCGGCGCCGCGGCGGCACTAACGTCGAACATGTGAATCCAGCCGGTTGCCCCCTGCGCGGACCGCACCTCGATCCAGGGGCCCTGGCGGCCGGCCATGCGTGTGACCTGGGTTTGCGCGGCCAGCGCGGCCAGGCTGCGTGAACCCTCAGCGGGCGATTCGCGCAGCTCGGCTGGCCGTTTCACCGTGATGGCTTCGTTCTGCGCATGGGCCAACTGAGTTGCCGCTGCCATTGCCAGCACCGCCAGGACCAAACCGGCCAGGAACCGTTGCCGTTGTTTCATGATCGACCAACCCTCTTTCAAGCGGCCCACCCGCTGCCGTGCAGCAGGCCCAGGCCGTCTGTTTCATTGCCAAGCTTACCCGGCATCAATGTGGCGAACAATAGCAGGTGGGTGACCTTTGCGCCAGCCTGAAATGCGGGGTTCGAGTTCAAGAACACGGCAGTCGGAAACCGGCGGCCCTGGGATGCCGGAGAATTCGTTCATGAGCCCGGCCATGTCTTTCGACCAACTTCGCCTGAGCCGCAGGCATCGCGCCGTCGGCCTCGGCCTGGTCGTTGTGCTGCACCTGGCCCTGGCTTGGCTGGTGCTGAGCGGCACCGCGTACCGTGTCGTCGAGATGGTCCGCTGGCCGGTACAGGTGACGATCGTCAGTGAAACCGGACTGGCCGCGCCGTTGCTGCCGCCTGCCCCGCCGCCCCGCCTCGACCTGGCGGCGTCACCACGGCAAGCTGAGCCCATGCATGCACGCTCACCGTTGTCGCAGCAGGAGTCCACGGCGAAGCAGCAACCCGCAGCACCAGCTGCGGCTGCTGCAGCGGGTGCCGCACCTGCGATCAACGTGGAAGCGATGAAAGCAGAGCCGACAGGACCCGAGCGTGTCAGTACCCCACAGGTGCCCGAGCCCGCCGCGACGCTGGCCGCGCCGCCAAGGGTTGCCGCTCCAATGGCGCCACGCGCCGGGAACGCAGCCCCGTCCCGGTTGCAGTCGAGCGCCACGGTCCAGATCAGGGACCTGTGTCCGACCATGGTCGAGGCGGTGCCGCCGGCAAGGGCCGTCAAGGCCGGCATCGGCGGCACGGTGCTGGCCCGTGCCACGATCATGCGAGGCAAGGTGGTGCAGGTCACCATCCTCAATTCCGAGCCGGCCGGCCTGTTCGACAAGGCTGTGCGCGAGGCCATGCGGCAGTATGTCTGCCACGACCAGGGGGATACCGAAGTCTTCGCCGACAAATCCTTCAGGTTCCGGGTCGTCGAATAGCCTGACCGCTCCGTCGATGTTGCACAACGACCTACACCCTCGAAGGGATGTCATGACTTGGCGACGGCACAGTCTGTTGGCCATGTTGATGCTGGTATGCGCGCTCGGCACCGCGCTGCTGTCGGGCCAGGCGCTGGCACAGACCGCCGCGCCGGCAGCCGCCGCATCGCAGGTGATTGCCGAGGCAGCGTCCGGCGCCGTCAGGGAAATGGTGCCCAACCCCTACGGGCTGCAAGCGATGTGGCAGGCGGGTGGCCTGGTGACGCGTGGCACGCTGCTGGTTCTGCTGCTGATGTCGGTCGCCAGCTGGTACGTCATCGTGGTCAAGGTCGCCGAGCAGTCTGCGCTGATGCGCCAGGCAGGCGGCCTGCCGGCGGGTTTCTGGAGCGCAGGCAATCCACAGGAGGCGCTGGACCAGTTGCCCCAGGGAACCGTGTTTCAGCGCGTTGCCCGAGCCGCCATCGAGGCCAAGCAGGAACATGTGGGCGAGCTCACCCGCAACGTGGACCTGAACAGCTGGGTCGCCGGCTCGATTCAAAACGCTCTGGACGAGGTGCAGAGCCACCTGCAAGGCGGACTCACCCTGCTCGCGACCGTCGGCGCCACCAGCCCCTTTGTCGGACTGTTTGGCACGGTCTGGGGCATTTACCAGGCGCTGATCGCGATCGGCATTGCCGGACAAGCGTCCATTGATAAGGTCGCCGGACCGGTCGGCGAGTCGCTGATCATGACGGCGCTCGGTCTTGCCGTTGCGATCCCGGCCGTGCTGGGCTACAACTGGCTCGGGCGGCGCAACCGCCTGGTGCTGGGCCGGGTCCGCGCCTTTGGCTCCGAATTGCACGCTCGGCTTCTGGGCCGTGCGGCCAGGACTGGCGAGGCGCAACAGTGAGCATGCGCTTCAAACCGGACGGGCCGGACCATGGCGAGCTTGTCTCAGGCATCAACACCACGCCGCTGGTCGATGTCATGCTGGTGCTGCTGATCATTTTTCTGATCACGATTCCCGTGGTGGCGCACACCGTCGCCGTGCGGCTGCCGGTGGAACGGGCGATGCTTCGGCAGACCCAGCCGCAGAACATCAACATCGCCGTAACGCGCGACGGCGCCGTGTTCTGGAACCAGAGCCGGGTGCGCGACCAGGCCCGGCTGCTGGCCATGCTGCGGACGGCGGCGGCGCAGCAACCGCAGCCGCAGGTGCAGATCCATGGCGACGCCGAGGCCGCGTACCAGCATGTGGGGCGTGTCGTTCTGGCCTGCCAGCAGGCCGGAATCAACACCCTGTCCTTCGTCACCGAGCCGCTGGCCGCAGGCGACCAGCTCATGGCGGCAATGTCTGCCGCCGGGGTAAAGCGATGGCCATGAGTTTTTCGGCCCGAGCCGAGGGCGACTCCGAGCTGATGCTCGACATCAACACCACGCCGCTGATCGACGTGATGCTGGTTCTCATCATCATGCTGATCATCACGATTCCCGTGCAACTGCATCAGCTCCAGCTGGGCCGGGCCGGCCCGCCACAGGCCGAGCTGGCTGGGGTGACCGCGCCGGTCGAGCGCGTCGAACTGCTTGCCGATGGTCGCGTCAACTGGAACGGCGCCGAGCTTGCCGACCGTGGCGCGCTGGAGGAAGAACTGTTGCGTGTGGCAGCAATCGCGCCACAGCCTCAGGTCTTGCTGCGACCCGACTCGCGTGTGGCCTACCAGCATGTCGCCGCGGTGCTGGCCGCGGCGCGACGGTTCGGCGTGAACAATCTTGGCCTGGTCGGGCACGAACGGCTGGCGCCTTGACCTTGGAACGAGAACCTTGACCGGGCAAATGCCCGGCAACACTTGCAATGGAGCAGTGGGACACCATCATCGTCGGCGCCGGCTCTGCCGGCTGCGTGCTCGCGGACCGGTTGTCGGCCGGCGGGACGCGCCGAGTTCTGCTGCTGGAGGCCGGTGGCACGGACCGGCGGCTCTGGGTGCGGATCCCGATTGGTTACGCGCGCACGTTTCGCGACCCGGGCGTGAACTGGATGTACCAGACGCAACCTGAAGCGGGTCTTGGCGGGCGCAGCAGCTACTGGCCGCGCGGCAAGGTGCTGGGGGGCTCGAGCTCGATCAATGCCATGGCCTATGTGCGCGGCCAGCCGCTGGATTACGACATGTGGGAACAGTGGGGCAATGCGGGCTGGGGTTGGCGCGATGTGCTGCCGTTTTTCAAGCGTTCGGAAGACCACGCTTGGGGCTCCGGGCCACACCATGGTGCGGGCGGTCCCCTGCACGTGAGTGACATCACGCGGCAGGTCCATCCCCTCTGCGGCAGTTTCATTGAAGCGGCCAATACGCTGGGTTTTCCCACCACGCTCGATTTCAACGGCGCAAGCAGCGAGGGCGTCGGCATCTACCAGATCAATACCCGGCACGGCCTGCGTGTATCCAGCGCCACGGCGTTCCTGCAGCCTGCCCTGCGACGCCCCAACCTGACGCTGCACCAGCAATCGCATGCCACCCGAATCCTGCTGCAGGGACGCCGCGCCATCGGTGTCGAATACCGGCGCGG
>JBCKPH010000056.1:0-16038 GCA_038901755.1 Burkholderiaceae bacterium
GCATCAACCATTGTTATGGCCCGCGGGTCGGCGATGAACTGATCTGCCAGTTCGCCCAACGGCTGCAGGAATGTGTTCCAGACGACGGTATGGTGGCGCGGCTGGGCAGTGACGAGTTCGCCGTGTTCCTTGCGACCGAATCAAGCGACCAGGCGCGCGAGATCGCGGAACACATGGGCCGCGCACTGTCCAAAACCTTCACCCAGGGCCCGCTGGAGTTTCATCTGAGCATCAGCATCGGCATTGTCGTGTCCACCAGCGATGCCGACGAGATTGCGGATCTGTTGATCAACGCGGAAATGGCCATGTTCCGTGCCAAGAGCATGGGTGGCAACACAAACCAGTTTTATGCGAGCGAAATGGGCGTTGTGGCGCGCCAACAGTTGAAACTCGAGAACGCCATGCGCTGCGCCGTGGAGCGGAATGAGCTGTTTGTTGAATACCAGCCAAGCTGGGACGCTGCAAGCGGCAAGTTGATCGGCATCGAGGCATTTGTCCGTTGGCGCCATCCGGAACTCGGTGTGTTGCAACCCGACGACTTCATTCCCCTGGCCAATGAGTCGGGTGTGATCATCGAGATCGGGCGCTGGGTGTTGAGCCAGGCCTGTGCGCAGACCATGGCCTGGCAGGCCGCGGGGCACCCCGATCTGACGATTGCAGTGAATGTCTCCTCCGTGCAGTTCTGGCAACCCGGGCTGGTGCAAACCGTGGCCGAGGTGCTCGCCGCCACGGCCATTGACCCGCAGTGTCTGGAACTGGAAATCAGCGAGTCGGTGCTGCTGCGCGATGTCAAGATCACGATCAGCACCCTGCGCGCGCTCAAGAGCATGAAGGTGAAGATCTCCGTCGGTCACTTTGGAACGGCGCACTCATCACTGAGCTACCTCAAGCGACTGCCCATCGACATCCTGAAGGTGGACCGTTCGATGTCCTGCGACGTGACGCAGGACGCGGAAACGGCGGCGATCGTCAAGGCCGTCGGAGCCCTGGGCCGGAGCCTGGGTCTGGTCACGGTGGCCGAAGGCGTCGAAACCATGGAGCAGTTTCAATTCTTCCACGATCAGCGCTACGACCGCGTTCAGGGCTTCTTGTTCAGCAAGCCGCGCAGCGCCGAAGACATCACGGAGTTGCTCAACCTTCGATCCAGTGCGCCGCCTCCCTCCGGGCGCGGGCATGCGGCTGCAGCCTAGGCCGCAACGTAGGACAATTTCTTACACGGAAATTCGACTGGAGGCAAACAGAAAAGCGGAAAGGTTCCGACTATGCCCGGGCGAACACGCGTCCACAATTCTTTCACGCCGGCCCAAAACCGGCGCGTCGTGAATTGCAAACAAACTAGGAACCGAAAACATGGACGTCTCCGCAATGCTTGAACAAGTCAAGGAGTTGAACTTGATGTACCTGATGCTCGCGCAACGGATGATACGGGAGGACAGGTCCGCCGCGGTGTACCGGCTCGGCATCAGCCAACGGCTGGCCGAGGTCGTGGCCGACCTGAGCGCCGGACAGGTGCTGAAGATGGCCAGCACCAATGTGCTGCTCTGCCGCATGCGATTCGACGACCGGCTGATCCTGGGCCTGTTGACAAGCCATGGCAAGGAAGGCGTGATGCAGCAGTCTCATGCCGCCATACTTCTCAGCGGGCAACCGGTCGAAGAGCTGGCCTGAGAACAGGAAGCCGTCCATGCGCAACAAGAGTGTGGTATCCGAGGGCAACGAGATTCAGGTCGCCACGGCCCTCGTCAAGCTTGGCGCCCGCCTGCAGGTGCTGGAGACCGAAACGAGCCTGAGCCGCGAACGCCTGCTCAAGCTGTACAAGGAAATCAAGGGCGTTTCCCCGCCCAAGGGGATGTTGCCATTCTCAGCTGACTGGTATCTGAGCTGGCAGCCGAATGTGCATTCATCGATGTTCATCGATATCCACAACTATTTGCTGGCCCATACCGACGCCCGGGGACCGCAGGCCCTGATCCGCAGCTACAGCCTCTACCTCGAACACGCCCAGGCCTGTGGACTGGAACCGATCCTGACATTGACCCGTGCCTGGACCTTGCTCCGTTTCTACGGCAAACTGCTGCGATCAGTGGTCTGCACCCGCTGCGGCGGCAGTTTCATTGGCGACACCGTGAGGTCCAAGCGCAACTACGTGTGCGGGCTGTGCCGACCACCTTCTCGCGCGGGAACCTCCGCCAAACGCCCGGCGGACGTTGCTCGAGCCGCGGCGGTCAAACATGACGAGGAACCGGCGGTTTCGGAGCGTTTTCAGTGGCCGCCGCCATTCACAACACTGAACGTGCCGATGCCCTGCTGAGCACGAGCCGACGGCGCAACCCTGCGGCGTGCGCCGCAGCTTCGGGTCGCTTCGAACAATAAATACTGGAACTACCTGAGAACCCAATGATGCGATTCATCCTCGGTGCCGCCTGTGGGAGGGCGGCATGCTGGTAATCCTTGGTTATCTGATCGTTCTCGGCGCGGTGTTCGGCGGATTCGCGCTGGCCGGTGGCCATCTTGGCTCGCTGCTCCAGCCGGTCGAGATTCTGATGATTGGAGGTTCCGCTCTAGGCGCCTTCATTGTTGCGAATACCGGCAAGGTGATCAAGGCCACTCTGAAAGCTCTGCCCAGCGTGCTGCGTGGTTCGCGTTACAGCAAGGCCCTGTACCTGGAGACCCTGTCCCTGCTGTATGACATTCTGGCCAAGGCACGCAAGGAAGGCCTGATGTCGATCGAGGGCGATGTGGATTCGCCCGAGGAAAGTCCGATCTTCAGCAAGTATCCCGTCATCCTGTCGGACCATCATGTCGTCGAGTTTCTGACCGACTACCTGCGCCTGATGGTCGGTGGCAACCTGAATGCTTTCCAGCTCGAGAACCTGATGGACAACGAGATCGAAACCCACCATGAAGAGGGTGCGATACCAGTCAACGCCTTGGCCAAGATGGGCGACGCCTTGCCGGCCTTTGGCATCGTTGCCGCCGTCATGGGTGTGATTCTCACCATGGAGTCGGTCGGCATTCCGCCGGCGGAGCTTGGAAAACTGATCGCGGCGGCCCTGGTCGGGACCTTTCTCGGCATTCTGCTGGCTTATGGCTTTGTCAGTCCGCTTTCAGTTCTGCTGGAACACAAGTTGGCTGAGGCGACGAAGATGCTGCAATGCATCAAGGTGACCCTGCTCGCCAGCCTCAACGGCTACGCACCGCAGGTCGCCATTGAATTCGGGCGCAAGGTTCTCTACTCGACGGAGCGACCAAGCTTCGTCGAACTTGAGGACGAGGTGAAGCAGCGCAAGTCCCGCTAGGGACATGCCTGGTTTAGGGGACACACGATGAGCGACGAATCGCAACGGCCGATCATCGTCAAGCGCGTGAAGAAGCACGGTCATGCCCATCATGGCGGCACCTGGAAGATCGCCTACGCCGATTTCGTCACGGCGATGATGGCCTTTTTCCTGTTGATGTGGCTCCTTGGTTCGACCAACCAGGACGATCTGAAGGGCATTTCCGAGTATTTCCAGACGCCGCTCAAGGTGGCGCTGATGGGGGGAAGCGGAATCGGCGACAGTTCCAGCGTCGTCAAGGGCGGGGGGCAGGACCTGACCCGAACCCAGGGCCAAGTCAAAAAGGGTGAGATCAGCGAAGAAAAGAAGATTGTCAACCTGAAAGCGGCCGAGGCGGAAATCGCCAACATGGAGCGGCTCAAGCTCAATGACCTGAAAGACCGCATCGGCCGCGCCTTTGAGGGCAACGCCGCGCTGAAACAGTTTCGCAATCAATTGCTGCTGGACCTTACCACCGAAGGCCTGCGCATCCAGATCGTCGATGAATTGAATCGCCCCATGTTTGCCATCGGCAGCGCCCAGCTGCAGCCCTATACGCGCGACATCCTGCATGAAGTCGGCAAGGCCCTGAACGGGGTGCCGAACCGCATCAGCATCTCCGGCCACACCGACGCGCGCCCCTACTCGGGCGAGAACAAGGGATTCAGCAACTGGGAACTTTCGGCGGACCGCGCCAACGCCGCGCGGCGCGAACTCATCACCGGCCTGGATGAGAAACGTGTGGTGCGGGTAGTGGGTCTGTCCTCGGCGGTATTGATCGATCCGGCGAATCCGATGAACCCGATCAATCGGCGCATCAGCATCATCGTCATGAACAAGAAGGCCGAGGCGGCGGCTGGCAAGGACGGGGGAGTGATCGAGGTCGATGCGAAGAACATCCCAAGCAGTGAGCAAGTCAATGCCGCCGGCAACAAGCCTTGACAGCGCCTTCTATGCCGAAGACGTCGCGCCTGAGGGATGGTCGCCGCGCGTGCCTCTGCTGAAAGCGGTCACGGCCCAGTGTCTATCCTCGGTTCTGGTGATTTCGATTGTGCTCCTGGTGCCGCCGACGCTACGGGATGAAACGGCCACGTCCTGGGTCCTGAGCCAGGGTGTCCTGGCCGCACTCGTAGGACACATCCTGCGCATGGACCCCTGGTGGCTGCCGATCCACCTTCTCTTCGTTCCGGGCCTGGTGTGGACGGTCGGCCTGGGTCTTTCGCCCGTTTATTCGCTGGTTGGCTTTCTCCTCCTGGCCTCGCTTTTTTGGGGCGTCGCACGAACCCGTGTGCCGCTTTTTTTCTCCAGTCGCGCCGCGGCCACGGCCCTTGCCGAGCAGTTGCCGCCCGGTCGCGTTTTCAGTTTCGTTGACTTGGGCTGTGGTCTGGGCGGCGTCCTCGGCCATCTTGCCCGCCAATATCCGCTTGGGCGTTACACCGGGGTCGAAATAGCGCCGGCGCCATTCCTGTTGAGTTGGTTGCGCTCGCTTCCGAGCAGCGGGCGGATTCGCATCCGCTGGGCCGACTTCGCGACGCTGAATCTGGGTGAATACGACGTGGTCTATGCCTACCTGTCGCCCGCCGCCATGCCCGGTGTTTGGAACAAGGCACAGCGCGAAATGCGCCCGGGCAGCCTGCTTATCAGCAACAGCTTTGCCATACCCGGCGTGCCCCCGGCCGCCGTGGTTGCAACCGGCAATAGCGACGAATCCGGTCTGCTGTTATGGCGCATGTGAGCCGCGAACCATGATGACAAGCGAATTGCCAAGAAGCGAAACGGAGTGGGTTCGCGCCTGGGGCGGCGCGGAGATACCGGTGCTGCGGCGCACGGTCGAGGAATTGGAGCGCCTGCGGGAGAACGAAGATCGCGTCGTTGCCCGGGACATCTCCAGGGTGGTGATGCATGACCCGATGTTCACCCTGCGCCTTTTGCGGCTGCTGCAGGACCGGCGCAGGGAATGGCGGGGCGCCGAAATCACAACGATCGAGCATGCCTTGATGATGCTCGGCGTTTCGCCTTTCTTCGCGCAGTTTGCCGATCTGCCGACGGTGGAGGACTCCCTGCGGGACGACGCGGAGGCGCTGGAAGGCCTGAGGTGGGTCATCCAGCGATCCCATTTTGCGGCGCGTTACGCTGCCGATTGGGCTGGCATGCGGGACGACATCGAATCCGACGAAGTCATGGTGGCAGCGCTGATGCACGACCTTGCCGAAGTCCTGTTGTGGTGCTTTGCTCCGGCGGCGGCGCTAAGAATCCAGAGCCTGTTGCAGGCAGACCCGGCGTTGCGCAGCGGCGCGGCGCAGCGCAGCGTACTCGGCTTCACGCTGATCGAGTTGCAACTGGCCCTGGTTTCCGAATGGAAGCTTCCCGAACTGCTGCAGTCCCTGATGGACGACATGCACGCCGACCATCCGCGCGCAACCAACGTGATGCTGGCGATCAACCTGGCGCGCCATTCGGCCAAGGGCTGGGACAACCCGGCGCTGCCCGACGATTACGCGGCCATTGGCCGCTTTCTGAACCTTCCCGAGGAGGAGGTGATCGAGCGCATCCGCCGCGCAACGCAGCAGGCGGCGGCGGGTGATCGCTCCTGGTACGGCACCGACCCCGGCCCTGCAGGCTAAGGTCCTGGCCTCAAGAAAATGCGAATTCAGCCGTTAACCGATCCATGGTTCGCGCTTTAGCCGTGTCGATTTCTCTTTCTTAACCGTCAGGATGGAGCCGTGCATGGCTGACAGCAACATGAAGTTTCTTGTGGTGGACGATTTTTCGACCATGCGTCGGATCGTACGCAATCTGCTGAAGGAACTTGGATTCAACAATGTCGACGAGGCCGAGGATGGCGCCGATGCGCTGAGCAAGCTGCGCGGCAGCGCCTTTCAGTTCGTCATTTCAGACTGGAACATGCCGAACATGACCGGAATCGACCTGCTGCGCAGCATCCGTGCCGACGCCGAGCTGAAGCATCTGCCGGTCCTGATGGTTACGGCCGAGGCGAAGAAGGAAAACATCATCGCCGCGGCCCAGGCCGGGGCCAACGGTTATGTCGTCAAGCCGTTCACCGCCGCCACGCTGGACGAGAAGCTGAGGAAGATTTTCAGGACCATGGAAACTGGAGTCCAGTCATGAGCGCGGCGATGCTTGAAGCTGATTCGGACGATCTCGAAGCCCTGTTTGACAGCATCGTCCGCGAAAACAAGGCACCCACGCCGGCGGCAACAACGCCGGCCGTTGACCAGGCGCGCGATGATGGTTCGTCCAGCGCCGTCATGGCCCGCGTCGGTCATCTGACCCGGATGCTGCACGACGCACTGCGTGAGCTCGGTTACGACCGGGTTCTGGAGAAAACCGCTGCGGCCATACCCGATGCGCGGGAACGGCTTGACTATGTGGTCAAGATGACCGAGCAGGCAGCGGTGCGATCCTTGACTGCGACCGAGACCGCCCTGCCCATCCAACAGCGGCTTGGCGCGCATGCCGAACGCCTCTCGGCGCAGTGGCAGGCCCTGTTCGACAAACAACTCTCTGTCGATGAGTTCAAGACGCTGGTCGCCGACACGCGCGGCTACCTCGAGGATGTGCCAAGGCAGACGGGCGCCACCCACAAGCAGCTGCTGGAGATCATGATGGCGCAGGATTTCCAGGATCTGACGGGACAGGTGATCAAGAAAATTGTCGCGCTGGCCCAGGACATGGAAAAGCAGCTGGTGCAGCTGTTGGTTGATCTCGTGCCGGCGCAAAGGCGAGGCGAAATCAATTCCAGTCTGCTGAGCGGTCCGGTGGTGAACGCGGAAGGCCGCGGCGACATCGTGACAAGTCAAGGACAGGTCGACGACCTGCTGGAAAGTCTGGGGTTCTGAACCGCAGGGGCCTGGCCGCAGGCTCAGGATTGCCGTGGGAGTCGAGAGGCGTCACGGCCGGCGCGCCGAATTGCGCGACTAAAGCTTCACTGTTCCATGCTTCGATGCGCCGGCGCGCGCTCGACAATTCCGTCATAGACAGCAAGGACGGGAGATGGCCGAAGACACCGGATTGGAACGCACCGAACCAGCGTCGCCTCGGCGGCGCGAGCAGGCCAGGGAGGATGGACAGGTCGCGCGCTCGCACGAACTCTCCAAGCTGGCGCTGCTGCTGACCGCCGGCGGTACCTTCTGGTTCATGGGCATGGGTCTGGCCGACAGTCTGTCGACCATGATGCGCCTGGGCTTCCAGATGGAACGCGCGGCGGTGTTCGATCCGGATCAGATGTTGCTGCGTTTCAAGGACATGGCGTTTCAGGTCATGTTGGCATTTGCCCCGCTGCTGGCTCTGCTGGCGCTGGCGGCCATCGGATCCTCGCTGTTGCTGAACGGCTGGCTCGTCAGCGCCAAGCCGCTGATTCCGGACCTCACGCGCCTGGATCCCCTCAAGGGGGTGTTGCGCATCCTCTCCTGGGGGGGCGCGAACGAGATGCTGAAGGCGCTCGTCAAGTCCTTGCTGGTGGGTGGCGTGGCGACCTGGGTCATGTGGGGCGATAGTCGTGCCCTGCTTTCCCTGGCCGCCGAACCGCTTGCCACCGGCATGCCCCACCTGATGCGTCTACTGGGAATCAGTTTTCTTCTCATCTCCGCCAGCATGATCCTGATCGTCGCCATCGACGTGCCGTTCCAGATCTGGAGCCACGAGAAGAAACTGCGCATGACGCGTGAGGAAGTGCGCCGCGAGAACAAGGAGACCGAAGGCGATCCGCAGATCAAGGCGCATATCCGAAGTCAGCAGCGCGAGATGGCACGGCGCCGCATGATGGCGGAAATTCCCAAGGCCGACGTGGTGGTCACCAACCCGACTCATTACGCCGTGGCACTGCGTTATCAGGAAGGCGCCATGGGTGCGCCCAGGGTGGTGGCCAAGGGCGCCCATCTGCTGGCCGGGCGCATAAGGGAACTGGCTCAGGAGCATCGTGTGCCGATCCTGCAGGCGCCGCCGCTGGCCCGTGCGTTGTACCGCCACACCGAACTTGGGGACGAAATTCCCGCCGTTCTCTATTCGGTGGTCGCCGAGGTGCTGGCCTACGTCTACCAACTGCGCCGGCATTGGCAGGAGGGTGGCCCGGAACCGAAACAACCCGAGCTGCCGGCGCTGCCACAGGGTCTTGACCCGGGGCTTGCCACGCCATGAACAACCCCTTCAATCTGCGCTTGCCGTTCCGGGTCGACGCTCTGGGCATGGCCGCCATGCCCATCATGATCATGCTGCTGCTGACCATGATGGTTCTGCCGGTGCCGCCCTTTCTGCTGGACCTGGGGTTCACCTTCAACATCGCCTTGTCCATCATCGTCCTGCTGGTGGCGGTGAACACCCTCAGGCCCCTAGATTTCGCGGTGTTTCCCACTGTCTTGTTGTTGACGACCCTGCTGCGCCTGTCGCTCAACGTCGCCTCGACCCGGGTCGTCCTGCTCGAGGGGCATACCGGACCGGACGCCGCCGGCAAGGTGATCGAGGCCTTCGGGCATTTTCTGGTGGGCGGCAACTACGCCGTCGGTCTGGTGGTGTTTGCGATCCTGGTGATCATCAACTTCGTGGTCATCACCAAGGGCGCCGGGCGTATCGCCGAGGTCAGCGCAAGATTCACGCTGGACGCCATGCCGGGCAAGCAGATGGCGATCGACGCCGATCTGAACGCCGGGCTCATTGGCGAAGACGAGGCGCGCCGCCGGCGCAAGGAAATCTCACTGGAGGCCGAGTTCTACGGGGCCATGGATGGCGCCAGCAAGTTTGTCCGCGGGGACGCAGTGGCCGGCATCATCATCTTCTTTATCAACATCGTCGGCGGACTGGCCATCGGCATGATGCAGCACGACCTGGACTTTGCCACCGCCACCAAGTCCTATGCGCTGCTGGCGATTGGCGACGGTCTGGTGGCGCAGATCCCGGCCCTGATGATCTCGACCGCCGCAGGCATTATGGTCAGCCGCGTCGGCCTGGAAAAAACCATTGGCGACCAGTTGATGGCCCAGTTGATGAACAAGTCGCAGGCGCTGCTGATCACCGCCGGCATTCTGGCGCTGATGGGCCTGATCCCGGGCATGCCCAACTTCCCCTTCCTGCTGCTCGCTGCCATCCTGGGCGGCGCTGGCTACATGATGACGCAGCGCACCAAGGCAGAGACGCTGCAACCGGCCTTCGAATTGCCGGCGGCAAGTCCGGAGATCGAGGCGACCTGGAACGACGTGGTGCCGGTGGACGCCCTGGGCCTGCAGGTCGGCTACCGCCTGATCCCGCTGGTGGACAAGGGGCAGGACGGGGATCTGCTCAAGCGCATCAAGGGACTGCGCAAGAAATTTGCGCTCGACGTCGGCTTCCTGCCGCCCGCCGTCCATATCCGCGACAACCTGGAACTTCGTCCGAATGCCTATGTAATCACCTTGAAAGGTGTCGAAATTGCCCAGGGCGAGGCGTATGCCGGCATGCACCTGGCGATCAATCCGGGGCATGTCAGCGCCACCCTGCCGGGCAGCGTCACGCGCGATCCGGCCTTTGGTCTGCCGGCGGTGTGGATCGAGGCCAAGATGCGCGAACAGGCGCAAACTTTCGGCTACACCGTGGTGGACGCCGGGACGGTGGTCGCCACCCATCTCAACCACGTGATCCACAGCCACGCCTCCGAACTGCTCGGGCGCCAGGAAACGCAGCAGCTGCTCGATCACATCGGTCGCGACTCTCCCAAGCTGGTTGAAGATGTCATGCCCAAGCTGTTGCCCTTGGGCACGGTGCAGAAGGTGCTGCAGCGCCTGATCGAGGAGGAAGTGCATATCCGCGACATGCGCAGCATCATCGAGGTGCTGACCGAACACGGGGCGAAGACGCAGGACGCCGGCGACCTGTCCGCCCTGGTCCGCGTTGCGCTCGGACGAGCCATCACGCAGCAGATCTACCCCGGTTCGAACGAACTGCAGGTGATTGCCCTGGAGCCCTCGCTGGAGCGCATCCTGCTGCAGGCGGTGCAGGCGAAAAACGCCGATGCAGCCGGCATCGAGCCCGGGCTGGTCGACACGCTGCTGCGCGAAGCCGGCGCCGCGGCGCAGCGGCAGGAGCGCATGGGACTGCCGCCCGTGTTGCTGGTTCCCGCCGAATTGCGCGTGCTGCTGGCGCGTTTCCTGCGCCGCGCCGTTTCGCAGATCAAGGTCATCGCACATAACGAGGTTCCCGATTCAAGTTCCATCAAGGTCACCGCGGTGCTCGGAGGTACAGCATGAACATCAGAAGATTTTTCGCCGCCACCTCACGCCAGGCGCTGCAGTTGGTGCGCCGGGACCTGGGTCCGGAGGCCCTGGTCCTCTCGAACCGCCCGAGCGAAGGTGGCGTGGAGATTCTTGCCTTTGCCGAAAACGAAACGCCGCCACTGCCGGCGCAACGAGCCACGGCCGCCATCTCCGACGACATGGCCGGCCCGCGCATGGCCAGCGAAATCAAGACGATTCGCAAACTGATCGAGGAGCACCTTGGGTTCCAGGCCTGGGACCTCGCGCAGCGGCGCGACCCGGGCAAGACGGCTGTGTTGCGTGGCATGTTGCACGCCGGATTCAGCCCGGCGTTGGCACGGCAGTTCCTTGCCAAAATGCCCGACGGCCTTGCGGCCGCGCAGAAGATGGACTGGGTCAAAGCCGAGCTTGACCGCAATCTGCGCAGCGTGGCTGAAACCGATGAAATCGTTGCTCGCGGTGGCGTCTACGCCCTGGTCGGACCGACCGGTGTCGGCAAGACCACCACGGTAGCGAAAATTGCCGCGCGTTGTGTCGTGCGAAGCGGCGCCGAGCGGCTGACCCTGCTGACCACCGACGGTTACCGAATTGGCGCGCAGGAGCAGCTTCGCATCTACGGCAAGCTGCTGGGCGTGCGCGTGATCGCGGTGAAGGACGCCGCCGACCTGCAGTTTGCCCTGGAGGATCTGCGGGGCAAACATCTGGTGTTGATCGACACCGTAGGCATGAGCCAGCGTGATCAGATGGTGGCCGAACAACTGAGCATGTTCTCCACCTGCGGAACCGAGGTGCGACGCCTGCTCCTGCTCAACGCCACCGGCAATGGGGAAACTCTGGATGACGTGGTGCGGGCTTATGGACATGGGGCGCACGGCTGCATCATCACCAAGACCGACGAGGCGGTGGGCATCGCCACGGTGCTGGACGTCGTCGTTCGCCACCAGCTGTGCCTGCACTACGTGACGGACGGGCAGCGGGTGCCCGAGGACATGCACCTGCCCGATCGCGAGCAGTTGCTGGACCAGGCCATGCGTCGAATCACCGTTCCCTCGGTGCATCATCTTGACGTGGAGGAGAGCCAGATGGTGCTGGCCACGGCGCCGGCCGCACGTATTGCCGCAGGAGTCAGCCTTGCCTAGCCTGCGACATGATCAGGCCGAAGGCCTGCGCCGCCTGCTTGACCGCAGCGGCATGCGCGTGGTTTCGGTCAATGCCGGCACGGTCGGGAGCATTCGCAACTGGGCCATCGTCAATCTCGCCGGAGCACTTGCCGAAGCCGGCAGCGATGTGCTGATTCTGGACGCGAACCCGGCTGCGCACAGCGTCACGACAACCCTCGGCCTGTGCGCGCGCTTCGACCTGGAGGACGTGCTCCGCCGCGAGCGCGAGCTTGACGACGTCATCCTGCGTGGCCCTGGGGGCATCCATGTGTTGCCGTTCACCCGTGGCGCCCAGGCACTGGCGCGGCTGCCGCTGCCACAACAGCAGTGGCTGGTGCAGCGTTGCGCCCGCGTTGGCCTGCTTTTCGACACCCTGGTGCTGGATGCCGCCGCCGGCGGCGCCGATACCCTGCCGCGCTCGGGCATCGCCTCGCGCGAGATCATCGTCCTCGCCGGCGGCGGGGCACAGGCCGTCACCGAAGCCTATGCGACGGTCAAGCGCCTCTACGGCGAGTTTGCGCGGCGCGAGTTCCATATCCTGGTCAGCCATGTCGCAAGCGAGGTCGAGGCGCGCAGCATTTTTGGCCATCTGGCCCGTGTGGCACGGCGCTATCTGAGGGTTTCCCTGGACTTTCTCGGGCATGTTCCCATCGACGACAAGCTCAAGCATGCCACGCACCTGCGCCTGCCGGTGGTGGCCGCCTTTCCCGATACCCCGGCGGCAATCGGATTTCGTTGCCTGGCCCAGGCCATCAGCGACTGGCCAAGAGCGGCCGAGGAGGGCCACGGGTTCGATCACGTCATGCGCCAGCTGCTGTCCTCGGGCCAACCCGATCTCGGCAGCGCCGCATCGGGCGCTGCCTAGTACTTCAAGGAACGCCATGTACACGGCCACAGCCAAGCGCGACATCCAGTTCTACGTCACGCATTACGCACCCCTGGTCAAGCGCATCGCCCATCACATGATCGCCAAATTGCCGGCCAGCGTCGAGATCGACGATGTCATCCAGACTGGAATGCTCGGCCTTTTGGATGCCATCAACCGTTACGAGGACTCACATGGGGCGCAGTTTGAGACCTACGCGGCGCAACGCATTCGTGGCGCCATCCTGGATGGCCTGCGCCAGGCCGATTGGCTGCCGCGCAGCCTGCGCCGCGACCTGCGAACGATCGAAACGACCCTACGCCGCCTCGAACATCGCCTCGGCCGGGCGCCACGCGAGACTGAAGTGGCCGAGGAGTTGGGCATTCCCCTGGGCGACTACCAGAAAATGCTGCAGGAGGCGCGCGGCTACCAGTTGATCTCGCTGGAAGACTTCACCAACCCGGACGGCGAGAACGATTTCGAACACCGGATCGAGGACCGCGCGGCCAGCCCCATGGACCGCCTGGCCGACCGCAAATTGCGCGAGCAACTGGTCGCCGGCATCGAAAACCTGCCAGAGCGCGAAAAGCTGGTGATGGGGCTTTACTACGAGGAGGAGCTGAACTTTCGCGAAATTGGCGAGACCCTGGGCGTCAGCGAATCGCGGGTTTGCCAGCTGCACAGCCATGCCATTGCGCGATTGCGTGGCCGGCTCAAGGGCCACTAGGCATGGATTTCGGCAGCCTTCTTGGCATCAGCCTGGCCCTGGCCGGAATCGTCGGCGGGCAGCTGCTCGAAGGGGGCTACTTCGGCTCCCTGCTGCAAAGTGCGGCATTCTTGATTGTCCTGTGTGGCACCGCCGGCGCCGTCATGGTGCAGTTTCCCGGCCAGGTCTTTGCGCGTGGCGTGCGCATGATCCGATGGATTGTCGCGCCGCCTCCATTTGAGCCCAGACGCCTGATCTCCGACATCCTGCGCTGGAGCCAATCGGCACGCCTGGAAGGGGTGCTCTCGCTGGAACAACAGGCGGCCCGCAGCGGCAGCCGGTTTGCCCACAAGGGCCTGCAACTGCTGGTCGATGGCGTCGAAGCCGGCAAGCTGCGCGACATCATGGAGGTGGAGATCATCTCCTACGAGGAATACCACCGCCAGGCCGCGCGCATCTGGGAAGCCGCGGGCGGCTATGCGCCCACCATCGGCATCCTGGGCGCGGTTCTGGGATTGATCCATGTCATGGAAAACCTGTCCGATCCGGCGCGCCTGGGTGGCGGCATCGCGGTCGCCTTTGTCGCCACGATCTACGGCGTCGGCCTGGCCAACCTGGTGTTCCTGCCGGTGGCCAACAAGCTGAAGATGCTGATCGCCCGGCAGGTGCTGGCGCGCGAAATTCTGGTCGATGGCTTGGTGCTCATCGCCCATGGAGAAAATCCGCGCCTGATCGAGGAGCGCCTGAGCGGCTACATTGATGATCCCCGGCACGACGCCCGCGGCATCTGAGCCGGCAACACAATCCTTTCCGTCAAAACCATGCGCCGCCGCAGAAAGTACCTGGATCAGCGACAGTCGGACAACCACGAGCGCTGGTTGGTCTCCTACGCCGACTTCATCACCCTGCTGTTTGCGTTTTTTGTCGTCATGTACGCACTGTCTTCCGTCAATGAAGGCAAGTATCGGGTTCTGAAGAATTCGCTGAACAATGCCTTTGGCAGGGACGCGCCTGCGCTGGAGCCGGTCCCGCCGGCCGCGGCACCGCTGCTGCATGAACTGCCGCCGCGCGAGCCGCCTCGTCCGAGCGAGCCGCAGGCGCTCCAGCGCGAGGAAATGCGCGGCATCGCCCAGGACATCCTCAAGGTGCTGGACCAGCTGGTGCAGGATGGCCATGTCACGGTGACGCAAAGCAATCGCGGCATCTCCGTGGAGATCAACGCCAGCGTGCTTTTTACCTCCGGCCAGGCGCAACTGCAGGCCGAATCGATTCGCGCGCTACATGAGGTGGCCAAGCTTCTGGTCCCGATCAAGCATGGCATTCAGATCGAGGGTTACACCGACAACGCACCGATCAGCACGCCGCAGTTTCCGTCGAACTGGGAGCTGTCGGCGGCGCGAGCCAGCAGCGTGCTGCGCCTGTTCCTGGACAGCGGGGTCGCCGAGCACCGTCTCAGCCTCATCGGCTACGGGCCGAATCGATCGGTGACGGGCAATGGCAGCGCCGAAGAAAGGGCCCGCAATCGCCGGGTCACGGTGATGATTCTGGCCGAGGCCGAGGGCAAGGTGCAGCAGATTCCCCTGGTCGCCGCGCCACCCGTCCGTTGAACTCCATGCCGACTGCGGCCGTGAGAAGGTTGATTTCATTGAAGTTAAATTGCCGAAATTTGCTTAATGGCAACCCCCCTCGCCATACATCGTGGCGCTGGCCAGGACGGCGCGGCGGTAGTGTGCCAGCGCTGATGCACGCCTTCGCCAGTGCCGTCGCGCGCGCCGGGCGGCGCCGTGTCGGCGCCGTTGCCACTGCGGGGCATCGGGTTAACCATAGGCAGGCAACACAGGCAACATAGGCGACATGAAACCCCACTTCAATCCGGTCCGCCTGTTCGCCGAGGTCATCGTCATCGTGGCACTGGCCCAGGCTGCCGTCACGCTGGGCCTGCCCCTGCTCGGCCTGGGGGATGCCGGGTTGCGCAGCACGCTGCTGAGTGCCGCGCTGCTGGCACTGCTGGCCGGCCCCAGTGTCTATTGGCGCTGCATGGCCGCTGCCCGGCGCCTGCCTTCGGCAGCGGCGCGCCAGGCCGCCAACAGCACCGGTGGCAGTGTGCGCTTGGCGGTGGCGATGACGGCCGCCGCGCAGCTGCTGGGCCTGGCGGCAACCGCCGGCGCCGGCGCCTGGCAGCAGCGCGCTCTGGACGACGGGGCGCGTGCCAAGTTCGAGCGCGGCGCCGAGCGCATCGAGACCGAGGTCAAGCGCCGCTTCGCGCTGCCGCTGTACGGCCTGCACGGCGCGCGCGGCATGTACGCCAGCGGCACGGAGATCGACGCCACTGCGTTTCGTGCCTACGTCGAGTCGCGCGATCTGCCGGGCGAGTTTCCCGGCGTGCGCGGCTTCGGCTTCATCGAGCGCGTGTTGCGTGGCGATGTCGAAGCCTTCACTGCCGAGATGCAGGCGCACGATCCCAACTTCGCCGTGCGCAGCAGCGGCCATGCGCCCGACCTGTACATCATCAAGCACATCGAGCCGATGGCCACCAATCGCGCCGCCTGGGGCTACGACATCGGCCAGGAAGCGGTGCGGCGCGAGGCGGTCGAACGCGCCGTCAGCAGCGGCGAGGCGACGCTCACCGGCAGCATCACGCTGGTGCAAGACGACAAGAAGAGCCCGGGCGTTCTCTACATCGTGCCCGTCTTCCGGCGCGGCGCCGACCCCACCACACCGCAGCAGCGCCAAAGAGCCCTGGTCGGCC
>JBCKPH010000057.1:0-16028 GCA_038901755.1 Burkholderiaceae bacterium
CTCCCGGCCAGACCCAGCCTAACCCGCTGGGTCTTTTCTTGGCTACACGGTACAAAACCATGTACTGATGGCTACATGGTGGCTACATGATGCCAAACGCCGACCAAAAAGAAAAAGCCTGCTACTGTTTAGATAGCAGGCTCTCCATAACCAACGCGGTGTTTAGTTGGTAGGACGTGGGCGGCTCGAACGCCCGACCAACGGATTAAAAGTCCAATTTTATACACTCTGAGGAATTGTATAAATCGTTATTTATCAAGCACTTACTGATACTTGTTGCTACCTGTAGGTCCTGATTTGGTACAATTTACTCCTTCGCCAGCCACTTCGCGGATTGGCGAAGGAGTTCATCGAGGAGACCAGGATCATGGCCTTTCTGTCCAAGCCGCTCACCGATTCCGTTGCCGCCAAGGTGGCGTTGCCGGCTACTGGCGAGCAGTTGCACTGGTGCCCGAAGACCTCCGGGTTAGGTCTGCGGGTGTCCTCCACCGGTGTCAAGTCCTACATCATGGAGCGCTACATCGACGGCAAGAACAAGCGCCGTACTTTGGGTCGGGCCGTGGGCAAGGCTGCCATATCCGCCGACGCTGCGCGCAAACTTCAGATCACGGTTTCCAGCGAGTTGCAGACCGGCATTGATCGAGTGAAAGCGGCCAAGACCGCGCGCCGTGTCGAGGCCCAGCAAACCGTGACCCTGGGCGATGCGCTACGGGCGTACGTCAAGGGCAAGCGCCGTGGCAAGGATGGCCTCGCCTTGAAGCCGAGGACCCAGGCCGACTACCTGGCCATGGTCGCGGCAGGTGGTAGCCGCAAGAGCGGTGAGCCCTTCGCAGATGGGTTGCTGTACGCACTGTCTGACAAGTCGATCTACAAGATCACCGCACAGCAAATCCGGGACCTGTACCACGGCCACGTTGATCGAAGCCAACGCCAGGCCGTCTATGCCCTGCAGGTCCTGCGCGCGGTGCTGAACTGGCATGGGGTCCAGGTGGAGGGCTCACCCCTGGCACGGACCACGGCCGGGCGTGAGCGCATCGTGCTGCCGCCGACGGTTGGCAAGCCAACACCGATCCCACCAGAGCGCCTGGGAGCCTGGTGGCGCTCAGCTACGGGTAGGGCTGGCAGTTCGGCTGCTGACGGTTGCAGGTTCATACTGTTGACCGGCTGCAGACCGGGTGAGGTGTTCGGCTCGGCCTACGCGCCTGGCATGACGGTGGGCGATGTGGACCAGGCTGGCGGACGTGTCCACCTGCAGGACACGAAGAACCGCTCGGACCACACCATCCTGCTTTCCAAGCAGGCGCTGGAGATCGTGGCCGTGCATTGCGCCGGCAAGAAACGGGGCGCCAAGGTGTTCGACGTACTCGACCCGCGCAAGGCACTGGATGCGATCAACGCGGACGCCTGCGTCGATGGCATCACGCCCCACAAACTGCGCCACACGTTCGCCAGCGTGGCCGAGGAACTGGTCAGCGGCTATGCGCTGAAGCGGATGCTCAACCACGCTGGCAACGGCGATGTGACAGGCGACCACTACGTGGGCAAGAGCGAGGCGCAGTTGCGAAAGGCATGGCAGCACGTTGCGGACTTCATTGACGGCCAGGCGACAACACTGTCGCGGAAGCGGGCGTCCGCGGTGCGCGTGAGAAAACCAGTCGATGCTTGAACGAAGGTGGATTGCAGGCCCCACGTTGTTTGCTGACGCATTTATCAGAGTCACAGGATAGTGCTCGCATGGCAAGGAAGGCGATTTCCAAAACACTGCGCATTTGGGATGACGCGTTCATGCGCGCAGTGTGCAATTTGGTTCTTGCCTTGCCGGGTGCCGATCACCAATATTTCGTCGCGTCAACTGATGAAGGAAGACGTACGTTCCACGCCCTGCAGGACAAGAACGACTCCACAATTCGCCAGCTTTGGGATTGGCTCCAGCATGCCCCCCCGGGACACGACTCTGATCGGGCGACCATTTCGGCAGCACATTTCATGCTCGCGGTCTGCGCCGCATCCCAATACGAACTTGTCAGAAAGTCTCTCAGAGGAAGCAGCCCAAGACTTTGGGGAACGCACCCCAGCTTGAGGTTGCGCGCCATTGGGGAGCACCGCAAGGGTGGCCATCAATCCGATTTTTTGCGTCTGTTGGTTGCATCGTTGTTGGAATACGGAATTGATATCGACACGCCGGGTATGCAGACCCAGGTGCTACGTATTGGTCATAAGATATTGGGGGACTCGGGTGTGGGTCTCACCCCAAATACCGTGTCGAAAATTTGGTCAGAGTTTCGAGATACGGCAAAACGGTAGAACACGTTACTTAGCTATTCGAGGCTTGAACAGCGAATTACAAATTCGTTTCATGCCTCGATCATCGGGCAACTTTTTTTACGAGTATGCCCATGAACCAATATGACTACGGCAGGGCCGCGCAGCGACCGAACGATATCAAGGATGGGCATCAAGCCGACAAGGCGAAGAAGGCCCGCGGCAAGGCAAAGGATGCACTCGATTTGCGGAGAAATGACCTCCGTGCTGCGCTTGGAGTAGACGAATTCGATGCAGCGCACGCGATCAATGTCAGTGTCCACACGCTGCGCAAGGATCGACGCACAGCACGCAAGTTTCCATTCTACAAGATCGGTAAACGAGTCATTTACTCTCTTGATCGACTGCGCGAGACTCTAGTTGAATTCGAGGTCGGCGGTACGTCATGGCGCCGCAACCGTCCCGGACGGAGGGGAGGTGCGAAGTGACACCAGGCAAAGGCGATCGGCCGATTGCAGCCGGCGAAGTCGCAGAACAAGAATCAAACCACACGACACCTGTCCAAGCCACAGGAGCAAGGTTCAAGTCGTTGTTCATTTGTTATTGGGCGTGGCTACCAGTAGCAGCTGACCCACTATTTGCGGCCGTGACCTTGGCCCTCCTTACCGGGGCAATGTCATGAACGTGATTGGCCCATTTGACAACCTGCAAGGGGTCAATACGATCGGCAGACAGATGGCTGCCGCTGATGCTGAGCGTGTGTTGGGTGAGCACGGCGCTGACCCGGCAACGCGACCGCAGGCCGCAGCGCATGAAGCGGGCCATGTCATTGTGGCCTACACGTACGGCGCCAGGATTTCTGGCGCGCGGTTACGCAAGTACACCGCTAATGGTCGTGTGGTTTGGCTGGGCCAGTCTCACCATGAGCTTCCAGGCAGGGCATCGGGGCTTCGTACAACCGCGGAGGAAGACCCGGACTACGCTTTTTGGTGCGCGATTGTCGCTTTTGCGGGCATTGCTGGCGAGCGGGTAAAAGGTCTCCATCACCCCGCCTCCAGCATTGACGAGAAATTCATGTCAGCCGCGACGTGCGGTTTGCTGGCGCCAATTTGGGGTGTGCCCGTAGAACTTTTGGCACATACGGTGGAGTCGCTTTGCAGCGAAGCTTTGTCGACAAATCGCTTGCAGTTCGAGGTCGTCCAAGCACATCTCAACCAAATTGGGCAATTGAACAAATCTGCGGCACGGCGCCTTCTTGCCAGGGCACAGCGCTTTTGTTTTGGTGACGCCATCGATTGTGTGAAGCGCATCAGCGCCGCACGTTTCCATTCGGACGCTTGCCGAACCGAACGGGAGGTGTTGGTATGACCAACTGGAAGCCTAAACCAGGGTGCCCGCAGCCACCGAGCACCTTCACTGCCACCGGCCCGCACGCGTACTGTGGTGCCGATGTACTGGCATACCGCCGCGAGCTATGGGCCAAAACGCGAGGATGTGGCGTACCTGAAATCGCCACCCCACCACCTGATCCCCCAAACGACGAAGCCCCGCTGGCAGGCGAGGCTTCGAACGAAACACACACAGAAGCAATCAACACCGACATTATCGCAGTTGCACAAAAAATAAGCAACATGTCGGCGCTTGAAGTTCCAGCCGGTCAGCGCCCGGAATTCAAACTATCGGTGATTCGCTTCGCTTCGATAAAGGTGACTCAGGGCAAGCGCAATGCACTCACATGGTCTCGCCTGTGCGAGATGCTTTCGGACCCTGAAGAGCACCCAGATATCGAGTCGTTACCCCTGTTCGCATTCGCCATGTTTCCAGGAGACTCGCGGAAGAGTGGGTCGCGGCCTACCGAGATGACTGCAATTGTCGGGGACTACGATGGCGGCGTTGTGTCGGTGGAGGAAGCCGAGGCGCGGCTCAAGAAGGCAGGAATCATGGCGCTGGTCTACACAACCCGTCGGCACCGCCCCGAGAAGCCTCGCTGGCGGGTCATAGCGGCCTTGAGCGCTCCGATCAAGCCCGACGAGTACCCAGAGTATGTTGACAGCCTGAACGGGGGCCTGGGTGGCATCCTGGCATCTGAAAGCTGGGAGGTTACGCGGAACTACTTCTACGGCAAAGTGCGCGATGTCCCGTATCAGTTTGTCCGCATTGACGGTGAGGCAACGCTGGATGCCTGGCTGGTCTGCGGCACCGATTGGCAGCCGATTGGTAAGCCTGATCACAAGGGATTGCCCGCGAAATGCTCGCTCGACAAAACGACTGATAGCAAGCGCGGGACTGATGCAGACGCGTTGGGGGCTAAGTTTGAGCGTGCAGACGTACTGGACCACGTCACCAGCGAAACCATCGCGGACGTTCGCTCGGCCATGACCGTGTTCACCAAGGGCGATGCCGACGACTATAAGTTCTGGATCGACAAGATGGGGCATGCCCTCAAAAGCCTGGCCCAGGCCGGCTACAGCGATGCGGCGCTGGCGTTGTGGCACGAGTTCAGCAAACTGAGCGCGAAGTACAAGTTCGCTAAGGCGCAAGCCAAGTGGGATGGTATCAACCCCAACAAGATCACCTACAAGTCAATCTTTGCTTGGGCGGATGAGCGAGGCTGGGTCAACCCAAAGAGCGCCCTGGCCTTAAAGCGGAGCGTCACCGCCGCGACGCGCATTGACCGCACCGATGCAGGCAACACGGCTCTGCTGGCCAAGATCGTCGAAGGTAACCTGCGCTACATACCTGAACGCAAGGCATGGATGTGGTGGACGGGAGAGCGCTGGGAGGTCAAACAACACAAAACCGTAGCCCAAGCCCAGGCGCTGCAAGTGGCGGAGCACTACCTCAAGGGGGTGGACGAAGCGCGCAAGCTGGGTGCCGACCCCACCTTGGATTTGAAGGGGCGAGCGCTGGTTGAGAAGGACGCGGAGAATACTCAGAAGTGGGCGAGGAGTTGCCGCGAAAAGAGGCGCATCGACGCCATGCTCGGCCTGGCAAGCTGTGATGCCAGGTTCACGGTCGCAGCGACATCGCTGGACACCGACCATTGGCTGCTGGGGGTCGACAACGGTGTGGTCGACCTACGCACCGGGCAATTGCGCCAGGCGGGTCGCGACGAGTATGTGACCAAACGCTCGCCGGTGAGGTTCAACCCAGAGGCGAAGGCCCCCCGGTTTGCTCAGTTCATTACGGAGATCACGTCCGAGCCGGCGAGGGGCCGGGCACGGCCGCGGCCTCAACTGGCAGCGTACCTGGTGCGCGCGCTGGGCTACTCGCTGACAGGATCGACCGTCGAGCACAAGATGTTCATGGCCATCGGCGCCGGGTCCAACGGCAAGAACGTCCTGCTCGACCTGATGCAGCGGGTCCTGGGGCCGTACTGCACGACGATGCCCGTGGAGGCCTTGATGGCCTCACGGTACGACGCGGACTCCGAGCGAGCTACCCCCGCCGCCCGGCGCCTGGCCGGCGCGCGGATGGCCGTCAGCAGCGAAAGCAAAGACGGTCAGCGGTTGGATGTAACGATGGTGAAGAAGCACACGGGTGGTGGGAACATGTCGGCCCGTGGCCTACACGAGAACGGTGTCGAGTTCGAGATTTCTCACAAACTGTGGTTGATGACGAACAACGTGCCGACCCTCGATCACCTGGACGATGCCCTGCGGGGGCGTCTGCACCTGATCCCGTTCAGCATGAGCTGGAACCGGCCGGGGCACTCGGAGCCCGACAAAACGCTGCCGGACGGGGACAAAGACCTGCCGGCAAAGCTCAACGCCGAACTGGAGGGCATCCTGGCCATGCTCATCGACGGTGCCCGGCAATACCACCTGCAGGGGTTGGAACCGCCGGATGAGGTCGCGCGCATGACCAGCGACTATTTCAAAAGCCAGGACCCGTTCAGGCAGTGGCTCGACACGCAGACGAAGTGCAGCCCAAAAAACGGGCGCCTGGCATCGGTACTGCACCAGGACTTTCAAGGTTGGTGCGTGGAGGAGGGATATATGGAGGCCGACAAAACCACCCAGATCGCTTTTTCCAGGAAACTGAAGTCGGCGGGCATCGAACACCAGAGGTTGGAGGACGGGAATCGATACGGCCTGCTCCCCAAGTTGCTTAAAAAATAGGCAATTCCTGACGGTATGACGGTTCTGACGGTTTTTACACTTATATCTCTCTATCAAAACTCCTTCTCTCTCTTTCTACAGAGATATAGGAAAAACCGTCAGAACCGTCATACCGTCAGCCGGGGGCACCACCCCCTGCTGGTAAAGGCACCGCGTCTGGTGCGCCTGGTGTGCGCTCGGTTCCCAGGCGCAACCGAGCGCACCAAGCCCATCCCACCCAGTGCTGAAATATGAGCTAGGGCCAGGTGCGAATCGTGCTCATTTGGAGTCGCCGCACTATCAGGCAACGCGCCCTACGCGCGCGCACGAAGACGCACGAAGAGCGCATGGAGAAGAAGCGCCCGCAAGACCTCTGGGAGTTGATACGGAACCGGGATCGACAGGGGCAGCGGACAGTCCTGACCAAGCCCGTGCCCTTGAAGTGGCGTCCTTCCAGTACATTGCCGGCATGTCAAAGCCACACAACCTACCCAACTGGAAAGCGATCTTCCTGGAGGCACTGCGCCGGGTGCCGGTGCTTGGTCCTGCGTGCGACATTGCTCAGGTCGACCGATCAACTGCGTTTCGCAACCGGCAGTCTGACAAGGAGTTCGACGCTGCCGTCAAGGACGCACTGACCCACGGGGTCGATGAGGCCGAGGCAGAGGCCTTCAGGCGGGCCGTACAGGGCTATGACGAGCCGCTGATCCACAAGGGCAAGGTGACGTGTTACGTTGAGCACTATGAGGTTGCCACGGGCGATCCGGTGAGCGAGAGCGAGTACGAGACCAACCAGGACCTGCCGACCGGTGACCCTGATAGGCGCCACCTGCGTTGGCGTTATCAACTAGACGCGGCCGGTCAGCGCAGGCCGGTCACGATCAAGAAGCACAGTGATCAGTTGCTGGTCACGATCCTCCGGGGGAGACGCAAGGAGGTCTACGCTGAACGCGTCGAGACCACGGGCGCCGGCGGGGGCCCAGTGCAGACGATGGACACCACCACCCGCGCGGCGCGCGTGCTGCAACTGATGGCCATCGCCCAACTGCGCAAAGACAACGAAGATTTGGCTTGATCGCGACAGCGGGCAGGTCTTCTTGACCGCAGCCTGATACCCGGATCGGTCGTTTTGACGTAGGGGCCACGCCGCCGTTCAAACGGGTGCCACGACTGATGGAAAGCTGAATGCAGTGGCGTACGGCCAACCTTACGCCGCAACAGCAGCGTCACGTACCCGCATGATGGTCTGCCTGCTGGTGGTGAACGCACGCGCCAAGGCCGCTACGGCCTCGCCAGACGCGAGCCGGGCCCTGACCGACTGCACCTGCTCGACGCCCAGGCTCAGCGGCCTGCCCAGCGTCTTGCCCTCAGATTTTGCACGGGCCAGGCCGGCCTGGGTCCGTTCGATCAACAGGTCCCGCTCAAACTCGGCCACGGCGTTGATCACCCCCATGGTCATCTTGCCCGCCGCGCTGGTCAGATCAACGCCGCCAAGGGCCAAGCAGTGCACCCTGACCCCCATGCCAGCCAAGGCCTCAACGGTGCCCCGCACGTCCATCGCGTTGCGCCCCAGCCTGTCCAGCTTGGTCACCACCAGGACGTCACCATGGTCCAGCTTGTTCAGCAGCTTCTCAAAGCCCTGACGCATAGCTGCGGCCACCGACCCCGAGACGGTTTCCGCGATGGTGTGCCGCGGCGTCACATTGAATCCGGCCGCAGCAATCTCCAGGACCTGGTTCTCCGTGGTTTGGTCAGTTGTGGATACGCGGCAGTAAGCAAAGACGCGAGACATGGTGTGGCTCCTGGTATGTACGGAATTGATGACCGAATACTAGGATATGTCCAAAAGGCCGTCAAGCTACATTTTGAACACTCTGGGGAATGGTGTCCGAAACCGTTCGATTTCGGACAGGATCAGGTATTGACGCAGCACGCTATTGGCGTGACCCCTCAAAGTTCTACGTCGCCCTCAGCCGGGCGGCAATCTTGGTGAATTGATCCAGTGCCGACTCCAATTCATCGGCAATTTCCGCTGCGAGTATGTCGGGTGCTGGAAGTGAATCCGTGTCGGTCAGACTCTTATCCTTGACCCAGAAAACGTCAAGGCTAAGTTTGTCGCGCTTGAGGATTTCTTCGTAGTCGTAGCAGCGCCAGCGGCCATCGGGGGTCTCCTCGCTCCAGGTGGGCTTGCGCTTGTGGACTGCGCCGGGCTTGTAGCACTCGACAAACTCATCGAAGTCCCGCCGTGTGATGGGCGATTGCTTTTGGGTGAAGTGCTTGTTGGTCCGTAGGTCATAGACCCAGAGCTTTTCAGTCCACGGTGCGGGGCGGCCTTCCTTCTTGTCGAAGAAGAGCACGTTGGCTTTCACGCCGTTCGCATACCAGATGCCGGTGGGCAGGCGCAGCAGGGTGTGGACGTTGCATTTCTGAAGGAGATTGCGGCGCACCTTTTCACCGGCTCCGCCCTCGAAGAGCACGTTGTCGGGCAGCACCACGGCGGCGCGTCCGTTGATTTTCAGCAGCGAGAACATGTGCTGCACGAAGTTGAGCTGCTTGTTGCTGGTGGAGGTCCAGAAATCCTCGCGGACGATGACTTGGTCGTCCCTCTCCGTGTCGCCTGCCTCATTCACGAATAGAAGGCTCTGGCTCCTGCCGAACGGCGGATTGGCCAGAATCATCGTGTATCCCTTGCTCCACGGCGCGGCAAGGCTGTCGTGGCCCGAGTGGACGACCACCTTGTCGCCGCCGATGCCGTGGAGGTAGAGGTTCATCGCGCACATGCGGGCCACCTTGGGCGACAACTCCATTCCCTCGACGAGTTCCTCGCGTAGCGCCCGCTTTTCGTCCGCGTTCAACTCCTTTACGAACTTGTCGAGCACGTAGTTGTAGGCGGTGAACAGGAAGCCGCCGGTGCCGGCGGCGGGGTCGCAGATTTGGTCCTGCGGTGTGGGTTGCATCACCTCGACCATCGCCTGAATCACGGCGCGGGTAGTGAAGTACTGGCCCGCGCCCTTGGTGGATTCCGAGGCGGAACGTTGAAGTAGCTCCTCATAGATCGTGCCCTTCACGTCCACGGGCAGGCTCAGCCAGTCCTCTTTGTCGATGAGGTTGACGATGAGCTGTTTGAGCAGCGCCGGGTTGTGGATGTCGCAACGGGCGCCTTTGAAGATCACGCCCAACATGCCAGGCATGAGAGCCAGCTTTTCGAGCGAGTCGCTGTATTGCTTTTCCAGCGCGGCACCGTCGAGGGGCAGCAGGGCCTTCCAGCCGAGGTTCGGCGGGACGATGGGCGGCTTGTTGTGCGGCTCCTCGGTGAGCTGGTCCGCCATTTTGAGGAAGAGCAGCATGGTGAGTTGCTCGACGTATTCGACGCAGCTCAGGCCCGCCTGCTGCAATACTCCAGCGTAGCTCCATGCTCGTTTGCCAATTTGGGATGCGTCCATGAAAAGTCTCGTGTCTAGCGCTTGGCGGCGCGTTTGCGCGGCGTCTTGGGTTTGGGATTCGTCTGCTTCGCTGCCTGTGCCTTGCGGGCCAGTTCCCCGCGATCGGCGGCGATGCGTTTGAGCAGTTCGGCGGCCGGTTCGTCGTTCGGGTCTTGCGGGACGAGCTGGCCGGTGAAGGCGTGGCGGAGGATGGATTGCCGCAACCCCTGCGCGCTCTTCAGCTTCGCTGCGAGGTCGGCTTCGAGGTGCTCGATGACGGTAAGTTGTTCTTCGGCGGCTTCGACGATGGCTTCTTGTTCGGCGAGCGGAGGCAAAGGGATTTCCATTGCCGCAAAGCGATCAGCACCAAGGTGAGCGATGTTTGTCGTCCATCGGGCAAGTTTCCGAAAGCGATGACTTCTCAAACACGCCATGAAATAAATCAGCGCAAACTCTGGCAGAAGACCTGCCTCTGGTCGGAACCGCACAAGTGTATTCGTGAAGCACGCGCCCGGAAGTTCATCACGATAAATGGCGGCTCGTCCCACCAACTCCAAGCTCTGGCCCTCATTCAACAAAATGTCCCCTGCTCGGAGTTTGAAGGTCTCGAACTCGGCAGGAGTGAAGTTCATCTCATAGATACTCCGCAAATCTATGCGGCCCTCGTAAACATTGGCTACCCGCAGATACGGACGCATGTGTTTCCCGGTGTGGTGCTGCGGCGCCCGCTGGCGTCCAAGTTGAACATCACCAATTCGTGCCGGTGAAGCCCAACACCATCCCTCCGGCAGTGCGGGCAGGTTCGTCGTGTCTGGTGCGACGGGTTCTTGGTATTTCGCTTTCCAGTCCTTAGGTGGGGGTTTGCCGGCTTCCTTGAATTTGCGGAGTTGGGCTTCTTCCCAGCGGCGGCGGCGTTCGGCGAGGATGCGGGTGAGGAGGGCGGAGGCGGGCTCGGTGGCGGGATGTTGTTCGCGCCACTCGGCGGTCAACGCGCCTTCGACCGCCGCCTTCAGCACGGTGGTCCGGTAATTTTTCAGCTTCGCCTGCACCCGCTCCAACGCCGCCACCCCCGCGTCGAGGTCGGAGGTGACTTCTTCGACCGTGTCCATGATGCGGCGCTGCTCGTTGAGCGGGGCAACCGGCACAGGCAGGGGCCGGAAGCGGTCGTGCGTGAGATTGAGGCCGCTGTCGCTGCCGCCGGTCTTCATCTTGTCGATGGCAGATTGCGCAGCGGGCGTGAGAAGAAATCCCTCTAAGTAACGCGAGTCGAAGTGGTCTGGCGAAACGCGGAAGCGATACATCTTGCCGGACATCATGAGGCGCGGACGGGTGGCGCGAACCAAGCACGCAACGCCACACCGAACCCGCGGTCCAGCGCAGGTGATGAGCAAGTCACCCTCTTTGACTTCAGTTTGAGGACGCGGGCTCAGATGTTTTGAAAGGTGTTTATTGAACTGCGGCAGAAATGCTCCCGCTTGAATGGCGGTCGTCTTGAGCACGCCCCAATCGGCGTCGGTGGGCGCGGGTGTCTTCTCGCACAAAGGGCTCCAGCCTTGGTGCAAGGTCCGCCCGTCCTCCAGCGGCCAGAAGAGGTCTTCGATCGGAGCGACCGCCCATCCGTTCGGCAGCGGTTGTCCGTTCGCCTCACTCATGCTGCCAACCTCTCATTCAACTCGACGAGGAGCGGCTTGAGTTTGTCGCGGAAGAGGCCGTGGGCTTTGCCAAGGCTACCGTGCTGGCCGAACCAGCCGTTCTCGAAGTCATCCTCTTCGATGGCGAGGCTGGTGGCGATGTGCTCGGCCATGCGGTCGAGCCATTCGCGTTGCTCGGCGGTAAAGTTCTGGGCGGCGTCCCGTTCCGCGAGCCAGGCTTCGTAGCGCGTCCGCACCTCCTCGGCGTAGGGCACGAGGGTGAAACTGGGGATGAGGGCGTGGCGCACGAGCGTGACGAGGTCGGCGAGTTGTGCGCCGCCGAGGCCCTGTACCTTGTCGCTCTCCACGGCTTGGAAGGCGCGCCAGAGCTGGGTGGGCGAGGAGGCGAGCGGTGGCGTGGAGAGGGCGTCTTTCAACTGGCGGAGGTCTTTCAGGGACAGTCTCAGCGGTTTGGTACCGGAGTAGAGGACTTGCAGGGCGGTGAGTTCGTCCTTGTGGGCGGCAATCCAAGCGCGGAAGTCCTTCACCTTGGCCTGCGCCTTGTCCACGGCTGCGGCGTCGAACCCGGCGTAAAGGACATCGTCAATGCTGTGGCGGTCGATGGTCTGCTCGTTCTGGGCGCGGATTTCCAGGATGCGACGGCGGAAAGCAGCCTTGTGGAACGGCGTGACGGCGCGCTGCGCGAGTTGTTCGGTGGCGGTCTGGATTTGCTCGGGCGTCGGCTCGCCGGTGACACCGGGGAGTTGCTTGGCGGCGGCAATCTGCGCGTCGAGGTCCACGGCGCGCATGAGGTCGCCCGCGAGGTCGGGAAAGGATTTGCCTCCGGCGAGTTCGCGCAGTTCAGTGAGCTGTGCGAGAGAGAACTCGCGCTGCAGTCGAGCGAGCCGCCCGGCCAGCGTGGTGAGCGCGTCGGCGTCGGTGCCACCCTGCGCGACGTATTCGAGCAACTCGGGGAGCGTTGCGGAGGGCTTACGGTTGAGGGTGTGGGAATCGGTCTTGTCCTGCTCGCAGACGCCGACCGCATCCACGATGATGAAGCGTTCCTTGGCCTTGGCGCTGGGAGTGACGACCTTGAGCTTGTCCGGCGAGATGACGCGGACGCCACGCCCTTTCATCTGCTCGAAGAATCCGGCGGACTTCACATTGCGGAGGAAGAAGACGCACTCGATGGGCTTCACGTCGGTGCCGGTGGAAATCATGTCCACGGTTACGGCGATGCGTGGGAAGAAACTGTTGCGGAAGTTGGACAAGATTTCATCGGGCGAGAGGCTGGAGGTCTTCACCCATTCGGTGACCTCGGACTCGGTGCTGTCGTCGTTCCTCACCTTCCTCACAACACGAGTGAAGCCGGTACGGTAGGTGATTTTTTCGCAGAACTCGTTCTGCTCCGCGAATTCGTCGCGCACCATGCGGACAATGTCATCGGCGTGGGAGTCGTCCTTGGCGAAGATGAGGGTCTTGGGGACCTCCTTGCGGTCAGGGAAGGCGTCGGGCAGCACCTTGTCGCGAAACTGACGGATTACGGTGCGAATCTGGCTCTCGGAGACTACGTCGCGGTCGAGTTCGTTGGCCGTGTAGGTGAGGTCTTGGTTGAGCTTTTCCAGGCGCTCGGCGCGGGTGAGCTTGTGGCGCTTGTCCACATAGACGCCGGTGGGGTCGGCAACTATGGTCGCGCCGCCCTCGGTGATGCGAGTACGGATGCGGTAAACGTCAAAGTCCACGTTGACGCCGTCGGTGACGGCCTCGTCGTGGCCGTATTGCATGACGAGGTTTTGATGGAAAAAGCCAATCGTTTTTCCGGCGGGTGTGGCAGTGAGGCCGATGAGGAACGCGTCGAAGTAGAGAATCACCTGCGCCCAAAGTTCGTAGATCGAGCGATGGCATTCATCGACGATAACGAAGTCGAAGAATTCGGGCGGGATGCCGGCGTTGTAAACCACGTCGGGCGGTTCGCCCTTCCACGGCTTGGCCGAGTCAAAGCCGGAACCTTCTTCGTTTTCGGCGTCGAACTTGGCTTCGCCTTTGAGCATCGAGTAGAGTCGCTGGATGGTCGTAATGACGACCTTGGCGGCGGGATTGATGGAATTGGTCTTCAGTCGCTGGACGGTGTAGAGCGTGGGAAACTTTCGCGTGTCGTCAGGCGGCGTGAAGTTGGCGAACTCGTCTTCGGCCTGCCTGCCGAGATTGCCACGGTCCACGAGGAAGAGGATGCGCTTGGCACCCCCGAACTTAAGGAGGCGGTAGGCGGTGTTGACGGCGGTGAAGGTCTTGCCCGAGCCGGTCGCCATCTGGATCAGGGCGCGGGGGTCGGCCTTGGCGAGCGACGCTTCGAGATTGGTGATGGCCCGTAGTTGAACCTTCCACAAACCCGCCTCGTCGAGTGGGCGCAAGTGCTGGAGTCGGGCGCGAAGCTGGTACAGCTGGGATACGCACTCGGCGAGGGCTTCCGGGCGCGGGAAGCTGAAGACCTTTCGGCTGCGGGGCTTGGGGTCGAGACCGTTGGTGAAGAAGGTGACGGAGCCATTCGACTCGAAGAGGAACGGCAGCGGGCGCCGGTGCGCGGGAAGTTTGTCTGGCAGGCCCGCGGCGTATTTCGCCGACTGTGCCTCCACGCCAGTGAGTGTGCCTTCGGCCTTGGCTTCAACGGCGCCAAGCGCCTTCCGATCAAGGTAAAGGAGATAGTCCGCGAAGCCGTAGCCGGACTTCATCGGGAACTCGCGAACTGCCACGCCACGACCGGCAGTGAGGTCGAGTTCTTCGCGGTCCTGCACCAGCCAGCCAGACGCGATGAGTTTCGCGTCGATCTCGCGGCGGGCTTTCTTTTCGGGTGCTTCAGGCATCAATGCTCAAGTCCAGTGGTCACGTTTCGTAAACCGCATCAATGTATTTTTGCGGTTTCAACAGCGCAGTGTGCCTGATGTCCCCGCGTTCGGTCGGGGTGAATGCTGGACTTGTGTCTCGCGGTGTTGGTGCCGGCGTGAAATTGCCCCACCCCGCCGACTTTGATTGACCCACCGTCAATGTCTCAAACGCTGCTGTGGGCATCGGTTTGCCGTCCGTCCAGGTGGGTCAATGATTTCCGGCGCCCTGGGTCAATTTGGCGTCGGCGACAACACTGGTGCTCGGACAGGGCGTCGATGTCGTGGGCAAAGTAGGCGCCGATGCGCCGGATGGCGCGGGCGTAGGCATCGATGGTCTTGGGTTGCAGGCCTTTGAGTTGGAGGTGTTTCAAATGCAGTTGGTATTGCCGGTCAAAGTGCGCGGTCGGGGTGACAGTGGCGGTGATGTCCATGCTGGAATATCCTCACGATGTGTTGCAAAATCACGCATCAGAATTGAGGGCGTGAGCATGCAGAATAAGTCGTGGGGAGGTTGCTGGGGGTTGCTCCGCGTAGCGGCTTCGTCCAACCGCGCAATCGACAGCGACACCTATTCAGCGCCGCTACGCGCGCCAATCAGTGCGCGTCATTGCGGACGTTAGGCCTTATCCGATGGCGACCATCGAGCCCTTTCCAAGGCTTTCAAAAGAAATTGCCGACTTCTGTCGGCGCTCAAATAACGGGCTCACACGATTGACACCCGATTGGGTGGCGGGCTGCTTTGAGTTAGACGGTACTATGCCGAATAACTACGGCTGGCGAATGTCCGACGTTGCATCACTTAAGCGCCAGATTAAGGGAGTGAAGGATCACAGAAAGATCAACCAAATCTATTGGGTAGATCAGGCGCGGAACGTAGAAGCGTATGCCGTCATGACGTTCTGGCGTGGTAACGAGATACTAAAGGCGGCTATTCGAAGTCTCAACGTAGGGGAAGTTGTAACGCCCGCGATCCTTGTGCGCTCACTACTGGAGCTTTCGGCAACCTACGTTACCAACGCGAATACGATTCAAAAGTTTTTCTCAGAAATTCAATTCCCTCCGAGTACAGGTGTCGTTTCGGCAGAATTCGAAGAACGGGTCGTAAAAATGATATGGGGCACGCGACTCGGCGAGCCAGAGCCTCATGTGAAGCAGACAAATATCCTAACAACTATTCAGAGGCTTGCTAAGACTCCTAACGCCACCGAATTACTCCCGACATACGAATTCCTTTGCGAAGTAGCGCACCCGAACGTCATTGGTAATAGTCGCTATTGGTCTCACGTCGAGCACGTGAACGATGATGGGAGTAACACCGTTACTATGGCGCGACATGCCCGTGGAGACCATGCCAATGAAATCCTTGAAAACACATTGTGGGCTCTTGGATGGTCGGCTGGCTGTCTACGCAATTCATTCACCTTGGTTCGCAATGGCCTTGGTGAGCTTCACAGCAAGTTGCCAAAGGCCTAACTTTAGGTGGCGCGGTCCAATTCACGTTCGAGGTTATCGCTGTTGCAATCCCGGCGCCACAGCCAGCATCCCCCCGATGGCCACTTCAAATTCCCCCACCTTTGGCCAGTCAAATTCCTCCAGGCAGGATGGGTAAATTATCGGTCGTTTGATGTGTCGCGCGCCATGCGCGCCGCGGCCTCCTTCAATCGGTAGCTGCGTCCCTCGAACTCCAGCAGCGTTGAGCGATGCATGAGCTGGTCCAGAATGGTAGTGCTC
>JBCKPH010000058.1:0-15746 GCA_038901755.1 Burkholderiaceae bacterium
CAGATTCGCCCCGGGCAACGCGCCGGCAAGTCGCCCCTGTTCGCCACCCCATTGGGCCCGCGCACCGCTCGAGACTTCACCCAGCGCAGCCACCACTTCGTCGAGCTCCGGACAGGGGCCTTGTCGATGCGCCAGCAACGCCTCGCGCATCGCGCGCAAATGGCGCGGCGTGGTGCCGCAGCAGCCACCGATGATGCGGGCGCCGGCATCCAGCGCCATCCGCGCGTAAATCGCCATCAGCTCCGGCGTGCCGCTGTAGAGAATTGCGCCGTCCACGTACTGCGGGATTCCGCAGTTGCCCTTGGCCACCAGCACCAGATCGGCGCCCGCGGCAGTTGCCAGGTTGCGGATGCAGGCCACCACCTCGGATGCGCCGAGTCCGCAGTTCGCGCCGCAGGCCGCCAGCGGCGGCACGAGGGTCTGTGCGAAGGCCGCGAAGTCGACCGGTGACAGGCCCATCATGGTGCGGCCGTTGGTGTCGAAACTGAGCGTGCAGACGATCGGCAGACCGACCGTCGCTGCTCCTGCGATGGCGGCTTCGGCCTCTTCGCGCGACGACATGGTTTCGATCCAGAGCAGGTCCACACCGCCCGCCGCCAGACCGGCGGCCTGCGCGGCAAAGGCGGCACTGGCCTCTTCATGCGACAGCGCGCCTATCGGCAGCATGATTTCACCAGTCGGTCCCATGCTGCCGGCCACCAGTACCTCGCGCCCGCTGGCGTCGGCAACCCCTCTTGCGATGCGCGCGGCAGCTTCGTTCAGTTGGTGCACCCGATCCTGCGCCTGATGCAGCTTGAGCCTGTGCGCGGTGCCGCCGAAACTGTTGGTCAGGATGATGTCGGCGCCGGCCTCGATGAACTGCCGATGCAGCTCGGCAATCCGTTCCGGATGGCTGTCGTTCCACAGTTCCGGCGCGTCCCCCGACAGCAGCCCGGCATCGAACAGGTTGCTGCCCATCGCACCGTCGGCCAGCAGCCAGGGGCGGCGCGACAGCATTTCGGAAAGGCGGTTGGGATGGGAAGGCATGGTGGTGGACATGATTTGACCTGATTAGTGACGAAGCTCAGTTTGTCCGTCGTCTGCCCCCTCACCCCAACCCTCTCCCGCCGATGACGGTGGAGAGGGAGCAATGCAGCTCCAGACCCTGCAAGCTTCGAGCGGATTTTTGAGCTCTCCCGCCGGTGACGGTGGAGAGGGAGCAACGCAGCTCCCTCTCCCGCTTGCGGGAGAGGGTTGGGGTGAGGGTCGGCATGGGGTGACGAGGCTTGACTGAGGTATGTCACTAATCAGGAGATTCGACGGACGTTGAGGTTCTACAAGAGTTCCTCCGGCCGCACCACGATCCAGTTGCTCTCAGCCGTCACGGGAATCCTGTGCTCGCGCTGATCCGCCGCGTGCTGCAGCTGCAGCAGCTTCATCTCCTCAACGTGACTGTCCTTGCGCGCAACAAAAATGCGCAGCGCGCCGCGCTCAACGTCCGGGCCGCGGAACAGCATCGGACCGTCGCTGGCTGGCGTGTCGCCGGCCACCAGAACAGGTTTTTTCCATTGATGGATATGGGTGTGAATGGCGGCCTGCTTGCCCTCGTGCCAGGGCGTCGGCGCCCACAGCGCGGACGTCATTTCGTGATCCAGCAGGTCCTCGGGGCGATACCGGCCCTGGGCGATCAGCTTCCTCGCCGTGGTGACTTCGCCGGTATCGCGACGCCGCAGCAGCAGCGAGACACCGATGATGTTCTCCGGCTTGACGTGGTAGCCGTAACGCGGGTCGGACAGCACCATCCGCACCAGTTCCTCGCTCGCCGCGCTGACGACGTAAACCTCGATGCCGTTCTCGCGCAACGCCTGGTACAGCTCCTGCTGACCGCGCAGCACCCGCGGCCGCGACACCAGCATCGGCGTGGCCTTGCCATCCTGCCAACAGGTGGTCGCGATCGGTTCGGTGCTGGCCCAGAGTTCATCGAGATGGAGTTTGAGTTCGCGCAGCGTGAAACCCGCGAAGATCTGCGAGGCCCAGGGGTAACCGACCTGGTCGTCGATCTCGCCCAGCCTCAGGTAGTAACTGTGCAGGCTCTCCGGCTCATCGCCTTGATCCAGGAATGGAATCAGCTTGAGCGACGGTTCCATGTTTTCGCGCGTCAGCACGCCCTTCGTTTCGAGGAACGGCAGGAAGGCGCCGATCAGGTCGTGCTGGTACGAGGTGTTGTCGGCGTCGAACACCGCATAGGCGCCGCTGTGCGCATGGCGTCGTATCAGTGCCTGCAACTGCTGCGCGGCCTCGGCCGGCCAATGCGGCAGGTCGACCTCGATAGGGGCGTGCTGCTCGTCGGACATCAGCGTTGCTGCGTCTGGTAGTTCGGGTGCACGAAGAACGGAGCGTCCGACTGCGGCAGCGGTGCGCGCTGGCGGATCACGTCGGCCAGTTTCTCGGCCAGCATGATGGTCGGCGCGTTCAGGTTGCCACTCACCATGTCGGGCATGATCGACGCATCGACGACGCGCAGGTTCGACACGCCGTGCACGCGCGCCGCGCCGTCGGTGACGGCCATCTCGTCGCTGCCCATGCGGCAGGTGCCGCAGGGGTGGTAGGCGGTTTCGGCCTGGGCCCGGACATGGGCGTCGATTTCGGCGTCACTCTGTGCCGCGGCCCCTGGCGCCAATTCCTCGCCGCGAAAACGCTCAAACGCCTGCTGCGCGATGATTTCGCGTGTCAGGCGTATCCCGGCACGCATCTCCCAGCGGTCCTGTTCGGTACTCATGTAGTTGAACAGGATGCGCGGCGCCTGCCTCGGGTTGGCGCTGCTGAGCTTGACATGGCCGCGGCTGGTCGGGCGCATCGGACCGACATGGGCCTGAAACCCGTGGCCGCTGGCCGGCGACTTGCCGTCGTAGCGCACCGCCATTGGCAGGAAGTGGTATTGCAGGTCGGGTTGCTTCACACCGGCCTCGCTGCGGATGAAACCACCCGCTTCGAAATGGTTGGTGGCGCCCAACCCGGTGCCAAACAACAGCCACTCGATGCCAATGCGCAGCTTCACCAGCGGGTTCAGCGCCGAATAGAGGGTGATCGGTTCCCTGCAGGCGTACTGCACATAGGTTTCCAGATGGTCCTGCAGGTTCTCGCCGACACCACGCAACGGTGCCACCAGGTCGATTTCCAGCGCGCGCAACTCGTCCGGGTTGCCGATGCCCGAGAGCAGCAGCAGTTGCGGCGAGTTGATCGCGCCGCCACACAGGATCACCTCACGCGCCGCGCGCAACTCCATGCTGCGGCCGCCCTGCTCCACCTGCACACCGGCGGCGCGCGGCGCCCCGCCGCTCCTGTCGAACAGCAGCCTGGTCGCGAGCGTGCGCGTTTGCAGCGTCAGATTCGGGCGCTTCAGCGCGGGCCGCAGGTAGGCCGTCGCCGTGCTGCTGCGCCGGCCCCTGTGCACCGTCATGTCCATGGCGCCCAGGCCTTCCTGCTGGTAACCATTCATGTCTTCGGTGCCCGGATAACCCGCCTGCTTGCCGGCTTCGATGAAGGCCTGATACAGCGGGTTGCGGGCTTGCCCGGTGCTCACATGCAGCGGGCCGGAGTCGCCGCGATACCGGTCGCCGCCTTTGGCGCGGGTTTCGGCCTTGCGGAAATACGGCAGGCAGTGCGCGTAGGACCAGTCCTGCAAGCCCGGACGGCTGGCCCAGCCCTCGTAGTCGAGCGCATGGCCGCGCACATACACCATGCCATTGATCGAGGAAGAACCACCGATGACACGGCCGCGCGGGCAATGCATGCGCCGCCCGTCCATGAACGGCTCGGGCTCGGTCTGATACTGCCAGGCGTAACGCGGATTGGCCAACGGGTAGGCCAGCGCCGAAGGCATGTGGATGAAGATGCTGTGGTCCTGCGCTCCGGCCTCCAGCAACAGCACGCGCACATCAGCGTCTTCGGTCAGCCGGTTCGCCAGCACGCAACCGGCGGAGCCGGCTCCGATGATGATGTAGTCATAGTGATCTCTCATGCCGGCTCGCATCCTCTACGCCGGGTCGATCCCCGGGCTGCGCCCGGGGCCCCTCGCCCAGCGGCTTCGAGTCGCCCGGCTCCAACGATGATGAAATCAAAACCCTCGGACATGCAAGAAAATCAGCGGTAACTGCACGCCACCTGACCGAGCTCGACATAGACCGTCTTCAACTGGGTGTAATGGTCCAGCGCCACCATGCTGTTTTCATGGCCGATGCCCGATTCACCGGCGCCGCCAAAGGGCATTTCGATTGGCGTCACGTTGTAGTTGTTGATCCAGCAAAGGCCGGCCTTGAGTGCGGCAGCGACGCGATGCCCGCGCGCCAGATCGCGGGTGAAGACGCCGGCGGACAGGCCAAAGCGCGTCGCGTTGGCGCGCTTCACCGCTTCAGCCTCGTCGTCGAAAACCAGCAGGGCCAGCACCGGCCCGAAGATCTCCTCGCGCACGATGCGCATCTCGTCGCGGCAATCGGTGAATATGGTCGGCGCAACGAACTGCCCGCCCGGCAGTCCGGCCACTTCGACGCGCTGCCCGCCCATGGCCAGGGTCGCGCCCTCGGCGACGCCGCTGGCGATGTAGCCCATCACCTTGTCGGCGTGGTCGCGCGAAATCAGCGCGCCCACTTCAGTTTCCGGGTCCATCGGGTCGCCGACGCGCAGCAATGCGGTGCGTTCCTTCAGGCGAGCCAGAAAGCGCGGCGCCAGTGCACGTTGCACAAAGACCCGGGTGCAGTTGGTGCATACCTCCCCCTGCGTGTAGAAGTTGCCCAGCATGGCGGCGGCCACCGCCTGCTCAAGATCGGCATCGTCGAACACCAGCAGCGGCGACTTGCCGCCGAGTTCCATGGTGACGCGTTTCATCGTGCCGGCAGCCGTCTGCATCACCTTCTTGCCGGTCGGCACCGAACCGGTCAGTGAAACCTTCGCGACCCCGGGGTGCGCTGCCAGCAGCGCGCCCGTGCTGCCACGCCCCTGCAGCACATTGAACACGCCGGGCGGCAGACCCGCTTCCAGATAGATCTCGGCCAGCTTGAGGGCGGTCGTCGGCGTCAGTTCCGACGGCTTGAAAATCATCGCGTTGCCGGCGGCCAGCGCCGGCGCCGATTTCCAGCAGGCAATCTGCAGGGGATAGTTCCAGGCGCCGATGCCGACGCAGACACCGAGCGGCTCGCGCCGGGTGTAGGCAAAGGCGTTCTTCAACGGGTACTGCGCGCCCGCCAGCGTGGCGGCAGCGCCGGCGAAATACTCGATGCAGTCGGCGCCGCTTTGCACATCGACGACCAGCGCCTCCTGCAGCGGCTTGCCGCAATCCCGCACCTCCAGCCTTGCCAGTTCGTCATTGCGCTCCCGCAGCAAAGCGGCCGCGCGATGCAGCACGCGTCCCCGTTCGGCGCCGGTCATGGCCGACCAGGTCTCGAAGCCGCGCTGCGCCGCCTGCACCGCCGCATCGACATCCGATTCGTCGGCGTCATGCAGCCGCCCGATCAGCGCGCCGCTGGCCGGGTTGATGTTCTCGAACACAGCGCCGCCACCGGTCAACGGTTTGCCGTCGACCAGGCTGGGAATGATGTTCGCCTCAATACTTGTCATTGGTCATGAACGCTAATAGCCTCGCCGATGCCTTAGCTGGTGTGGCACGTGTTGCCACGATGATGCTGAACGGCAAAAGCGTTGCCAGCGATAGGAAATGGCATGCGGATGAACCTAATCGGGATAGGAAGAAGCCTCACGGCCCCTCCCTCCCACACCACCGTGCGTACGGGTCACGTACACGGCGGTTCGGCAGATTGAGTCAGCACGCATCAGAACATTGTGCCGGATGGACACATTGAAACTGCGCATGACAACCGGGGCATCATTTCGGGCGCGCCAACCACGCGTTCACCCCAGCCCACAGGCTCTCGCCCACAGGACTCGCCGGGTGCAGTCGCATCGTTCCTTGGCAAGTGATTTCCCCTCTCTTTCAATCCCCTCTCGGGGTACCGTTCGGGCCTTTGGAAAACCCTTTGTGGCTCAGCGCCTTGGCTGGTCCACTACGCCCTCTGCTGACTTCTGCCACGCGCTCAAGGTCGGTTTCCCAGCCTTCAGTCGTTGCCGCTTTCGCGCTGGCGACACAGGGCAGATCTCCCGTGGTAAGACACGAATCCTTCCTCGCATAGACGCCGGATTTACAAAATGCAGCCCATTTGCAGATGGAGGGCTTGGTGGTCACGTGCCCACTGGCCCCGGTTGCATCAGCCTCATATCCGGTTTTTGTTCATCGTCCCGCGATTTCGCCTTGGGCTTGCCTACCGCACCCCGCCTCGCGACGACGCACTTGCCCTTTGGCTAACCTTCGGCTCTGCGAATACCTGGTGTCAGGACTTTCACCCGACTGGATTCGTGCCATGCACGGCACACACGTCGAAGTCAAGACGCAACGCTTTTGCGCGTTGTCGGGCTTGGACGATCAGTTAAATTTCTCGCCGGCCGCGACCTGCGAACTAGCCTGACCTCCAACTTGCAGCCCAACGCATCCGCATACTTGGTCAGTGTCGCAAGCGATGGCGAATGGCGGCCGCTACCAGATTCCATGCGTGCGACTGCGGATTGGGTTGTGCCAATCTTCTCGGCCACCTGCGCTTGAGTCAAACCCTGGGCAGCCCGCGCCTTCAGGAACTCGTCCAAAAGAGAAAACTCATCGGCCAGTTTTTCGTATTCCGCCTTTACCTCAGCATTAGCCAGTGCCTTGGTGCGAAGTTGTTTATGCGTCAACATTTTTCCACTCCTTCATTCGCTTGCGCGCAAGTGCCAATTCTTTGGGAGGCGTCTTGTCGGTCTTCTTCACAAACTGATGGAGCATGACGATTTTTCGGCCCATCATGGTGCAGTAAAACACCCGCCCAATGCCTTCACGGGATTTCAACCGCAATTCGAAAAGACCCAAACTCATTGCCCGTGTGTGAGGCATACCTAAATCAGGACCAAACTCCACCATGCGATCGGTGCAATGAAAGTACCTGGCCAAAATACCCGGCGGCAATCCCAGGACATCAGCCTGCAACTTCTCATCGTGATATTTGATCTCCCACTTCATGCGAGAAATATAGCACGTTTGAGATAATTTGACGGCGGTTGGTGCCGGTGCATTGCGTGAAATTTAATCGGGATAGGAAGAAGCCTCACGGCCCCTCCCTCCCACACCACCGGACATACGGGTCACGTATCCGGCGGTTCCTTGAATCTTCGTTGATCTCATGCTGCCCTCCTCGGCTTTGGTGCCAGTTCGGGCAGCCCCATCTGACGGAACAACTTTGCAGGTAGTGCCAGATTCAGCGCTGCCGTTTGACTCAACCGCCATGGGCCATGCGCACTCTTGCTTGTGTTCCAAGCTTCGCGCACGCTGCCCCATTGTTTCCATGCGTAGCATCGTAACCGCCATCGCACCCATTTGTCGATTTCGCGCAGAGGGCTCAACACTTCGGCAATTCCGAAGTAGGCTACTCCCCCGGTCAGGGCAGTCTTCAACTCTTGCACGATGTCGCTCAAACGGTGACCTCGTGTGCGACGGGTCAGCTCTCGGATGGTGGTCTTGAGTTTCTCAATGGCCTGGTCGGCCACTTTAATCCTCGCGTCCCCACGGCTGTGTGCCTTTTGTCACCATTCGTGACGGTGCCAAGCAACGTATAACGGTCATCCGTCATTCGCCGCGACGCGCCGAGCGGCCCGGCGGGCGCGCGCCGCCGGTTGGTCCGCCACCGGCGGTCGCTCGGGCAGAGTGACCACTTCGCGCAGCCGATCATAGGGCGCGTTCAGGTGCGGAATTGCCATCGCTTCGACAAAAAACTCCTGGAAGCGTGGCTCCACCGCAGTTTCAATCTTCTCGACGCGGCGCACCAAAGCCTCGATCACGCCGCGCGCGTGCTGGCTCAGAAGTGCAATCCTGGCCCCGGTGCCAGCCGCGTTGCCGGCCGAGCTGACATGATCGAGCGCGCAGTCCGGAATCATGCCCAGCACCATCGCATATTTCACGTCGATGTGGCTACCAAAGGCGCCGGCCAGCCGGATCCGATCCACCCGCTCGACACCCATGCGCTCCATCAGCAGTCGCACCCCGGCGTACAGCGCGGCCTTGCCAAGCTGGATGGCGCGCACGTCGTTTTGCAAGATGCGCAGGCTGGCCGAGCCGTTCTGCGCGCGCTGCAGCTCGTAGCAGAAAGTGCGGCCATCGGTCTGGATGCGCGGGCTGCGCGCAGCCAGCTCGCCATTGATCACGCCGTCGTGCCGGATCACGCCGGCCAGGTACAGCTCGGCAATCACCTCGATGATGCCCGAGCCGCAGACACCGGTGACGCCGGTGTCCTTGACGGCTGCAGCAAACCCTGGATCGTTCGACCAGAGATCGCAGCCGATGACCTTGATGCGCGGCTCGAGCGTGACCGGGTCGATCCGAACCCGCTCGATCGCGCCCGGCGCCGCGCGCTGGCCGCAACTGATCTGGGCGCCTTCGAAGGCCGGTCCGGTCGGGCTGGAGCAGGCCAGCAGGCGCCGGTTGTTGCCGAGCACGATTTCGGCGTTGGTGCCGACATCGACCAGCAGCGTCATCTCCTCGCTCAGGTCCGGGCGCTCGGCCAGGATCACGCCTGCGGCGTCGGCGCCGACATGGCCGGCGATGCAGGGCAGCACATAGATGCGGGCGTTGCGGTGGATCGCGAAGTCGATCTCCACCGCCCACAGCGTGATGGCGCGATCGGTCGCCAGCGCGAACGGCGCGCCGCCCAACTCGACCGGGTTGATGCCCAGCAGCAGGTGATGCATGATCGGGTTGCCGACAAAGGTGGCTTCCAGAATGTCGGTCTTTGGAATGCCCACCTGCGCCGCGACGTCGCCAGCCAGCCCGTTGATGGCGGCACGCACCGCGTCGGTCATTTCCTTCTCGCCACCCGGGTTCATCATCAGGTAGGAGACGCGGCTCATCAGGTCTTCGCCGAAACGAATCTGCGGGTTCATGACACCGGCCGCGGCCACCACCTCGCCGGTGGCCAGGTTGCACAGGTGCGCGGCAATGGTGGTGGAGCCGACGTCAATGGCGATGCCGTAGGCATGTTCGCGCAAACCCGGCCAGACCGCAATGATCTGATTCGCGCCATGGACCGCCACCGTCACCTTCCAGTGACCCTGGCGCAGCGCGGTCTGCAACTGCTGCAGCACCTTGACGTCGCACGCCAGATTCGTCAGGCGCCACTCGAATTCAAGCGCATCTTCGAGCCGGCGCAGGTCGCCCGAAGGGTCCTGCATGTCGGGTTCCTGCACCTCGACAAAATGCAGCCGGATCACCGGGTCGAGCTCGATGTCGTGCGCCTCGGCCGCCTTGCGCACCACCTGGCGATGCACCTGGCTGTCCGATGGCACGTCGATCACCACGTCGCCCAGCAGCAGAGTCGAACAGGACAGGCGCCGGCCTGGCTCCAACGGCATGGTCTTGTTGTATTCCTGCTCGACCGCGCCGAACGGCGTCAAATGCTCCGGCCGCGACTTGATGCCATGCTTGGCGAACTCGCCCTCTGACAGCAGCACCTGGCAGCGACCGCAAAGCCCGCGCCCGCCGCAAACCGAATCGATGTCCACACCGAGCGAGCGAGCCGCCTGCAGCAGCGCCGTTCCGATCGGGAAACGGCCGCGCCGCCCCGACGGAGTAAAAACAATCAAGGCGTCCTTGGTGCTCATGGCGAGATCAGGCGGCGCCGGGCCGCCCCAAGCCGCCTGCGCCCCCTCCGGGGGGCAGCGAACGAAGTGAGTGTGGTGGTCATTTTCATGCGCGCCGGCGCCGGCCGATTTCGCGCCGGCCGCGTTCCATTTCGCCGTCGGCGCCCATCGCAGGAGCAACGCGGAATTTTCGGATCCAGCGCGCGCAATCGGGGTCGTGTCCCATCATCACGTCGGCCGACATGATGGCGCGCACCACCTCTTCGTGCAGCGGATTGGTGATGGCCGAGGTCATGCCGGAGGCGATCGCCATGGTCAGGAACCCGGCGTTGATGCCATTGCGCTCGGGCAGGCCGAAGCTCACGTTGGAGGCGCCGCAGGTGGTGTTGACCTTGAGTTCGGTGCGCAGCCTGTGCACCAGCGCCATCACCTGCACGCCAGCCTGGTTGATGGCGCCGATCGGCATCACCAGCGGATCGACCACGATGTCGCAGGCCGGAATGCCGTAGTCGGCGGCGCGCTCGACTATTTTTTTGGCCACCGCAAAACGCACGTTCGGGTCCTGCGAGATGCCGGTCTCATCGTTCGAAATCGCCACCACCGCCGCGCCGTACTTCTTTACCAGCGGCAGCACCGTCTCCAGCCGGTCTTCCTCGCCGGTGACAGAGTTCACCAGCGGCTTGCCCTTGTACACGGCCAGTCCGGCCTCGAGTGCGGCGACGATCGACGAGTCGATCGACAGCGGCACGTCAGTCACCGACTGCACCAACTGGATCGCCCTGGCCAGCAGCGCCGGCTCGTCGGCCAGCGGGATGCCCGCGTTCACGTCAAGCATGTGCGCGCCGGCCTCGACCTGGGCCAGCGCGTCGGCGATGACGCGGCTGTAGTCGCCGGCCAGCATTTCCGCGGCCAGGATCTTGCGGCCGGTCGGGTTGATGCGCTCACCGATGATGACGAAGGGCCGGTCAAAGCCGATCACGACTTCCCGGGTGGCTGAACTGATGACGGTATCGGTCACGCTGCTTCCTGCATTGCTTGATTTTGCGGGTCGCGCCCCGGGTACCAGGGCACGCGGCCGTTGAGCACGCCCGAGGCCTCGATGATCTCGGCCACGGACTCTTCCTGGCGGTAGGCCATCACATGGATGCCCGACACGCCCTTGATTTCGCGAATCTCATGGATCAGGTCGATGCAGATCTGGCGTCCCACGGCCGCCTGTTTCTCGGCGCCGGCCATGCGCTGGACCACTCCGTCCGGAATGTGGACGCCGGGCACATGGCTGCGCATCCATTCGGCGGCCTTGGCCGAGCGCAGCGGACCGACGCCGACCAGGATGAACACCTTGTCGAGCAGGCCCAGGTCCTCGACCCGCTGCATGAAAGTCCGCAGCCGCGGCACGTCATAACAGTACTGGGTCTGCACGAACTGGGCGCCGGCCTCAACCTTCTTGGCCAGCCTCTCGGCGCGCCACTCGTGCGGCAGGCTGAACGGGTTGGCCGCCGCGCCAAAGAACACGCGCGGCGAGCAAGTGATCTTGCGGCCGGTCTGGAACCGATGCTCGTCCCGTAGCATGCGCCCGATCTCCAGCAGGGTCACACAGTCGAGGTCAAACACCGGCTTGGCCTGCGGATGGTCACCGGCCTGCACCCCGTCGCCCGTCAGGCACAGCATGTTGGCGACTCCCATCGCCGCGCCGCCCAGGATGTCGCCCTGGATCGCGATGCGGTTCCGGTCGCGGCAGGAGATCTGCATCACCGGCGCATAGCCGACGCGCGTCAGCAGGGCGCAGACCGCCATGCTCGACATGTGGCAGTTGGCGCCGCTGCCGTCGGTGGCGTTGATCGCGTCGACATGCCCATCGAACACTTTGGCGCGGCGGTACACGTCCTCCGGGTCGGCCGAGTCCGGCGGGTCGAGTTCAGCCGTGACGGCGAAGGCGCCGCTGCGCAGGACGCGCTCGAGCCGCCCCGGCGAGGTGTGCCCGGGCAGGATCGGCAGCGGATAGCCTGGAACCGGCTCGTCTTCGAACTTCATGGCGCCACGCCCCCACTTTTCGCGCCGGTCTTGTCGCGCACCACCTTGAGCCAGGAGGAGCGTCCCTGCAGGCGCCAGTCCACCGCAACCTGCACGATGCGGATCGCCTGGCGCCCTTCTCGCATCCGCTCGCTACCCTCGAAGGCTTCGACCCAGACGCAACGCATGTCGGGCTTGACCTCGCAGTTGCCGTTGGCTCGCACGCCGCCGCAGGGGCCGTTGCGCAGGTTCTTCGGGCAGTTCATCGGACACGACATGCCGGTGGAGCTGAGCACGCAGTGGCCGCACATCTGGCAGTCGAACAGAAAACCTTTGATGAGTTTCTCCGTCAGTGCGAAGGGCTTCTCCAGCCGCTCGTGGCCAATCCAGCTCCACAAGGGATGCAGCGCCAGCAGCAGGCGCTCGAAGCCGTTGTAGAAGACTTCGAGTCCGCGCGCATGGCGCACCGACCAGTGACGAACGTTGACCATCAGCTTTGCGCCGGCGGGTGGCCCGATAGCGTGTCTGGTTCGACCTGCGGCGCAGGCGCGGGACTTTCCGGGCTCTTTTCTTCCAGCCCCTTGGCGCGAATCAGCCGCAGCAGGTCGGCGTCGCTGTAGCGCGCCTCGATGCGGGCAGCTTCGGCCGCCGCTTGCGCCTCGATGTCGTCGCCGCAGGCACGCGGTGGGTCGCGCTTCCAGTCATTCAGGTAATCAACAGAACTCGATTTCCCGGCGCGCATGGCGGCGCGGTCCACCGCCTCCTGGAAACGCTGCGACAACTGCACCTTGGCAGCGTCGCGGCCACGCTTGACGATCACCTGGGCCGGTATGTCGCGCCAGGAAATCACGATCAGCTTCGCCACAGAATCTTCTCCTCGCCGGCGCGCTGCAGGCTACTTTGCAGGTCGCCGTATCCGGTCACGCGGTACTCGAAAGCCAGCCCCAAGCGCTCGGCGGCCTGGCGCGCCAATTCGACCTGTCCCTCGGCTTCGACCTGCGCCAGATAGATCAAACGCCGGTAGTTGCCGAAGTACTGCGGCAGCAGCTCCGGATGGCGGTCGATACCCAGCCCGCGAATAATCAAGCGGTCAAAGTGGCGCAACAGGAAATCGGTCAGGTAAAACGTCCCCGGCTCGGCCTCGGCCATGGCGGCAAAGGCTTTGCTTCCGGCAAAGAATTCGTAGCAGTGCGCGCCGGGGATCCGTTCCACGCCCTCCTCTTCCAGGACGACGTCGAGCAAGCCGCCGGTGCCGCAGTCGGCATAGGCAATGAACATGGACTGATAGCGCTCGCGGTTGGCACGGATCTTCTCGCGCACCGCAGCCGGGATCAGGTGCGGCCGGTTGTGCAGTTCCGCCGGCAGGCAGGTGACGTCCAGATGGGTCCAGCCGTTGGCCTCGCGCAGCGCGACGATCTCGCGCGCCAGCGCGCCACAGGCGATGACCAAAACTCCTGCGCCCGCGGCCATAGGTGCGGCCCCAGACTCAGGCCGCCGCTGCGGCACGTTGCGCGCGTCGGGCGTGAATCAGCGTCTTCGCCGTCTCCACCGCGATGCCGGCATCGCGGCAATAGGCGTCGGCGCCGACCGCCTTGCCAAATTCCGCATTCAGCGGCGCGCCGCCGACCAGCACGATGTAGTCGTCGCGAATGCCTTTCTCTTTCAGCGTGTCGATCACGACCTTCATGTACGGCATGGTGGTGGTTAGCAGCGCCGACAGCCCCAGGATGTCGGGCTTGTGCTGCTCCAGCGCCGCTATGTATTTGTCCACCGGGTTGTTGATGCCCAGGTCGATCACCTCGAAGCCGGCGCCTTCCATCATCATCCCGACCAGGTTCTTGCCGATGTCGTGGATGTCGCCCTTGACGGTGCCGATCACCATCTTGCCGATGGCCTCGACGCCAGTCTCGGCCAGCAGCGGCCGCAGGATCCCCATGCCGCCCTTCATGGCGTTGGCCGCCAGCAGCACCTCGGGCACGAACAGGATGCCGTCGCGAAAATCGATGCCGACGATGCGCATGCCCTCGACCAGCGCGTCGTCGAGCACGCGCGAAGCCGACCAGCCGCGCGACAGCAGGATGTTGGTGGCTTCGCACACCTCCTCGCGCAGGCCGTTGTACAGGTCGTCATGCACCTGCTCGGTCAGCTCCTCATCATTCAGCGTGCTGAGGTCCAGGTCATCGAATTCTTCAGCCATCGGGATCGTCCTCGGGGTCTGGCCAGGCCGGCCCACGGTCGTGGTCCGAGCAGGGCGAAAGTACCCGGGGAATCGTACGGTTCCCTCAGGGGCGTCGCAGGCAGATTAGCGACCCTGGGTTGTCGGCTGGCGACATGCCTCTGGCTCATATGCGACATGACGAGAAATCATGTGACTGCGTGGCTGCTGTTGGCGCTCGCTTTGCGAAAGTCCAAATCATTGGCCCTCGGTCAGGAGCCAACTATTTCATTCAACCCTTCGACGACCTGTGCAAGATCTTCGGGTGTGGCACGCCCCAGCCGTGTCCCGATACGCTCGACGGATAGTGTTCGTATCTGGCTGATCTTCACCCATGACTGCTTCTTTAGCTTTGACGATAGAAGCTCATGGGTTAGCGGGAAGCTGGCGCGCTGGGGCTGGCTGGTCAATGCCATTGCTATGACTGTGCCCGAGCGCTCGTTGAACACGTCGTGGCTGAGTATCAGAACCGGACGCAATCCAACCTGCTCGTGGCCACGCACCGGATTGAGGTCGGCCCAGCGAATTTCGCCCCTCAGTATTCGGGCCACGTTTTGAGCTCCTCGCCGAATCCCTCTTCGGCAAGGCCCTTCTCAAATTTCGGATCAAGCTTCGCGCATTCCGTTGCCAGCCGGCTACGCTCCATGCGCACGAGTTTCTCGGACACAGCCAGTTGAATCGCCCGGCTACGATTGGGAAAAACGCTTTCTGAAACCAGGCGGTCGACCTGGTTCAATATTCTGCTGTCGAGGGTAATCGCAACCTTGATGCTGCCCATTGACTATTTCCTTGGTATGACAATAAATCATACTACGATCAGGACCCACCCGCGATCCGGCGAGTGACATCGGCGGGATGACCCGTACGCGCGGCGATGGCGCCGCGCGCCGGGTTCCTGCCGGCGTCGCAGTTGGCTATTCGTTACTGCCCAGGGGGCCGATAAACGGGCGTCTTCTTCGCCGCCGCGTCGACCTCTTCCGGAGTCATCAGCACGGTCGTCTTGACCTTGCACGCGCCACTGGCAGTGACCGTCAACGCCAATGCCGCCATGCTGGCGTGGTCCGGCGCCTCGCCAATGACAAAGGCATCGGTGTCGCCAAAGGCAAAGTAAAAGGATTCAAGACTGCCACCGAGGGATTTGATGGCTTGCTCGGCCGCAGCGCGGCGGCTCGTGCCGCCCTCCTTCAGCAGTCCCTTGACACCGTCACCGACATAGTTGACCTGAAGCAGATACTTTGGCATTTGAATCTCCTTGTGAACATGACAAATCGATCGTCGGAGGCGCATCGATGAACGACGGATAGGTTTCTTGCAACCAACGATGTCGATCGGCAAGCACCTCCTCCGTCATCGTATACCGTTGCCCCTTGATTGCCAAATACGCTGCTGCGCGGCCCACGAAGGGCGGGCACACCGGCGCAGGCGGCGAGGAGAATTCGGCGTCGGCGCATTGAGTTGCCTCGGCTTCACCATGCGCAACCCATTGCAAGGCATTGCAATACAATGCACTCGCACCTGTAAACACCCGGAGAGCACCGATGGAATCCCAATTGACGCTGCGGCTACCCGCAGCGCTGGCCGGCAAACTGGAGCGCTCGGCCAAGCGCTTGAAGCGCAAGCGCTCGGACGTGGTGCGCCTTGCCCTGGACCAATTTCTCGATGCCGAGCCTGCCGTGACCCGTCCGATCGAACGCGTGCGCGACCTGCTCGGCACGGTGCAAAGCGGCGTGCCCGATCTGGGCCAGCGTCACCGCGAACATTTGACCGCCCGCTTGCGCCGTGGCGCGTAACTTGTTGCTCGACACCGGCGCGTTCGTCGCGCTGGTGGATC
>JBCKPH010000059.1:0-15603 GCA_038901755.1 Burkholderiaceae bacterium
CTCAACTCCAAAGTGCAGTAGATTTGATTGTCGCTCGAGCCAACTCATGAAGCACAGCATTCTTGTTGACCGTGCTTCGGCCGCACCCGCATCCGACGAAAAAGCACCGGGCCGGTGCATTCGCCTCGCGTAGTGAGCCGGCAGGGGAGCCGCCGCCTTAGCTGCGGTCGTTCCAGTGAAGCGCTGGTGGCGGCCCGACCAGGGCTTTGCCCGCGAGTAACCACCGAACGGGTTCGTCAGCATCTTGCCCGGTCCGCGCACATTTGCCGGAAAATCCGCACAACCCCACAACAGGAATCGATCATGGACCAGGAAACATTCACCCGGCAACTCAAGGCCGAAGGCTTTGACGAAGTCACCAGCAATTCGATGCCGGCATGCAAGCAGAACGACGCGCACGCTCACCCCTATGAGGTGCGGGCCATGGTCACCCAGGGCGAGATCACGGTGGCTATCGCCGGGCAGGCCACGACCTACCATGCCGGCGACATCTTCAGCATGGCAAGCGGATGCGAACATACCGAGCTGTGCGGCGCGGACGGCGTTTCCTACGTCGTTGGCCGGAAACACGCCTGACGCTAATCCGCAAGCGACCGTCGCAATTGGAGCGACGCTGCAGTGGCTGCTGCATAAACTTGGCCGGTCGATGAAGCGGCCGCGCCTGGCCGTACTCTCCAGGAATTGAAAAACACATGAAAACGCATGCACGGGTTGTCGTCATCGGGGGCGGCGTGGTCGGTGTCAGCACGCTGTACCACCTGGTGAAGAAGGGTTGGTCTGACGTGCTGCTGGTCGAGCGCAGCGAACTGACTGCCGGGTCCACCTGGCATGCCGCCGGGCTGCTGCCGCTGTTCAACATGAGCTACACGGTTGGCCAGTTGCACAAGTATTCGGTGGACCTGTACAAGCGCCTGCCGGCGGAGACCGGCCAGGACGTGAGCTTTCATGTGACAGGAAACTTGCGCCTGGCGACGCAGCGCGACCGCATGGACGAGTACCACAAATATTGCGGCGTGGCCAACACCATCGGCGTGCCGTTTCGCGTCATCACGCCGGATGAAGTCAAGGCGCTCTGGCCACTGATCAACCTGGGCGACGGCGTTGACACGCCGAAGATCATCGGCGCGCTGTACCACCCGGACGACGGCCATATCGCCCCGGTGGACCTGACCATGGCGCTGCGCAAGGGCGCGCGCATGGGCGGTGGCGACATTCACGAACAGACCTGTGTCACGGGCGTCGAGCGCCAGCCGTCCGGCGAGTGGAAAGTGAAAACCGACAAGGGTGACATCGTCTGCGAGCACGTGGTTTGCGCCACCGGCAACTACGCGCGCGAGACCGGCAGGATGTTCGGCCTGAGCGTGCCGGCGATTCCGGTGGAGCACCAGTACATCGTTTACGACAAGTCGCCCGAGCTGGAAGCCTACCGCTCGGCTGGCGGGCCTGAGCTGGCCGTGCTGCGCGAGTCCGACAAGTCCTATTACCTGCGCGAGGAGCGGATGGGCTGGATCCTGGGCCCCTACGAGCGTGGCGCCCCGGCACGCTTTGCCGATGGTGTGCCGGATTGGTTCGGCAAGAGCCTGTTCGACGGCGACCTGGACCGCCTGCTGCCGCATGTGGAGGCCGCGATGAGGCGCGTGCCGGCGCTGGAGCATTGCGGCATCAAAACAATAGTCAACGGGCCGATCGCCTACACGCCCGACGGCAGCCCGCTGGTCGGCCCGGCATGGGGCGTGAAGAACGTCTGGCTGAACGAGGGCCATTCCTTCGGAGTGACGGCTGCCGGTGGCGCCGGCTGGCAACTGGCCGAGTGGATCGTCGAAGGCGAACCGACGGTGGACATGCTGGCAGTGGATCCGCGCCGTTATGGCCCGTACACCAGCAAGCGTTTCGTCGTGGCGAAAAACGAGGAGGCGTATCGCGAGGTGTTCACGGTGCACTACCCGGACGAGGAGCGCCATGATGGCCGTCCGGCCAAGACCAGCCCGATCTACGAAAAATTGAAGAACATAGGCGCAGTGTTCGGCCAGCGCTACGGCTGGGAGCGCGCCAACTGGTTCGCACCGCCGGGTGTCGAGCGCAAGGACCAATGGAGCTTTCGGCGCAGCAACTACTTCGAGCATGTCGGCAACGAGTGCCGCAACCTGCGCGAGCGGGTCGGCATGATCGACCTGACGCCGTTCACCAAACATGAGATCACGGGCGCGGGCGCCGAGGCCTGGCTGGACCATCTGGTGGCCAACAAGGTGCCGACCAAGACCGGTCGCATCGCCCTATGCCACGCGTTGACCAAGCGCGGCGGCGTGCGCTCGGAGTTCACCATCACCAAGCTCGGTGAGAGCCGCTTCTATGTGGTCAGCGCCGGCGCCGGCGAGCGTTTCGACGCTGACTACCTGGAGAAGATGCTGCCCGCCGACGGCTCAGTGCATTTGAGCAACATCACCACCAGCCGCGGCTGCTTTGTCGTGGCCGGGCCGCGCGCCCGCGACCTGTTGTCCAAGCTCACCGACGCGCCGCTGGACAACGTCAACTTTCCCTGGCTGACGAGCCAGGTGATCGAGGTTGGCCACGCGACGGACGTCTACGCCTTGCGCGTCAACTTCATCGGCGAGCTGGGCTGGGAGCTGCATTTCCCGATCGAATACGCGAACAGCCTGTTCGAGCAGATCTTCGCCGCCGGGGCCGAATTCGGCATCGCCATGGCCGGCATGCGCGCGATGGAGTCGATGCGCATCGAGAAGTCGTACCGCATGTGGGGCACCGATCTCAGCATCGAGTACTCGCCGCTTGAGGCCAGCCTGGACCGCTTCGTTCGCATGAACAAGGGCGACTTCATCGGCAGGGCCGCGCTGGAGAAACAGATGGCCGCCGGTGTGCCGAACCGCTTCGTCACCATTGAAGTGCACGACGTGGTCGATGCCGACCCGCTCGGCAACGAGCCGCTCTACGTCAACGGCAAGATGTGCGGCCGCGCCACCGCCGGCTACTACGGCCATGTGCTGGGCAAGAGCCTGGCGCTGGGCTACATCGCCGCCGCGCACTCCGCGGTCGGCACGCAGCTTGAGATCGAGCTGCTGGGCCAGCGCAAGCGCGCCACCATCCTGGTCGAGTCGCCGCTGGACCCGCAGAACGCGAAGCTGCGAGCCTGAATCTGCTGCGCAGTGCGCTGCGAGGTCAGTTGCTGGGCGCTCAGCCGCGCCGAACCGTGTTGCGACCAGCGCGCTTGGCCTCGTAGCAGGCGCGGTCGGCGGCGGCCAGAACCGCAGCGACATCCTGGTACCTTGCATCAATCTCGATCAGCCCAACGCTGGCGCCAACCTCAAGCTGATGGCCCTCCCACTTGAGGCTGTGCGCCTCAACCGCCCGGCACAGTTTGTGCGCGATCCGTTCTGCCGTTTCGGAATCACAGGAAGGCAGCAGGATGGCGAATTCGTCTCCGCCCAGCCTTGCCACCGTATCGCCGTGCCGTACCGCACCGTTCAGGACACCGGAAATTTCCTGCAGCATCCGATCGCCCGCGGCGTGCCCGGCCACGTCGTTGACGGCCTTGAAGCGATCGAGGTCGATGAACAGGCTCGACGCCCTGGAGTCTTCGCTGCGGTGCTGCAACCAGTCGCTGACGCGCGCTTCAAACTCCTGGCGATTCACCAGCCTGGTCAACGGATCGTGCGTCGAGGCCCAGGACAGGCGCTCGCGCATGGCGCGTGCATCGGTCACGTCCTCAATGATCCAGATTGTGCCCGCCGAAGGATCGCCGGCGCGCACCGGTGCGCCTTGCAATCTGCCCCAGAAGCGGCTGCCATCCTTGCGGACAAGATTGATTTCTTCCGAGAACGGAAGCCCGCTCTGGAACGCCGCGGCAACCCTTGGCCCCAAAGCCTCGTAGAACGCGTCCGATTCGTAGATCATGCGCGGCGACAGGCCAGTCAACTCGTTGGCCCGGTATCCGAACATGGCCTCCAAGGTCGTGTTGACAAGTTCGAACTTTCGATTGCGGGTGAAGGCAATGCCAACTGGCGCGGTCGCCATGATGGCCAGCATCTTGGACAGCGCCTCATGGCTTTCTGCGCGTTGCCGGTACATCGCCGCGAGTGCCGCGGTAAACGGCAGGAGGGTGAACGCTCCCGCCAGCAGAAACACCTGCAGGGCCAGCATCCGTTCCGGCAGGCTGCTGTGCGGAATCAGCGCGAGCGGTCCGCTGCCATGGACGGTGAACCAGCTCGCAACGGCTGCCACCGACAGGATGCCGGCCACCGCGCCGCGCGGGCCGCTCAGGTAGGCCACACCCATGGTCAGCGGCGCGAACACATACAGCAGCGGGTAACGCGTCTGCGAAAAAATGGCCCAGGCGATGACGGCGCAAACCGCCACCGCCATCAACAACCTGGCCAGCCGCTTGCCGCGCCGCGGCGAATTGACAAACTTCGGGTGCAGCATCTCCATGATGAGCACTCCGCAGGTCGCCAGCCCGAGGAAGCCAGCCAGCCACAGGGAGACGAATGTAATGAGGAAACTGTCGGACGATACCCAAGAGAGGAAACCTGCCGCGAGAACCGCTGCGACGGCGCTGGCCGCCAGACAGACCTGCACCAGGTAATGCACCACGTCCCCGGCATGCCTCATGTCTGGCTGGGTACGCAGGCCCGGCCGGCGTCGGGCCAGAAGCAACGCCAGCCAGATCTCCAGCAGGTTAATGCTCGCCAGCACCGTTGCGGTGGCAGGCGTTTCGCCGGCGACCATGCGGGCCAGCAGATTCGCCGCCAGGCCTGCGATCAGAAGTCTTGAGGCAGGGATCTCTGGCCTGGCCAGTAGGTAGCCCAACAGTACCCCGTTGGCCGGCCAGATCGCCATCATCCCGCCCTGCTGTGCCCAGGCCGCGCAGCCCAGGACCAGCAGCAGGAACAGCGCGAGCACAACGGCAATCTCGCCGGTTCGACCGGCAATCGGGCTGGATGCCACTGAGTTGTTCATTGCCAATCGATCCTGCGCGAGGTGCCGCACCTGCCGGCGCGGTACGGGGTGTGCCCGCAATGAGGGGTCAATTCAGTGTAACTGCCGGCACCGGTTTCAGGCAACTTTCGCGAGGTCAAGCGCGCGCAAGCTGGCCACGGTCTGCAGGCAGGCCCGCGCCACCTCGATGCCCTTCTTCACGAAATGCTCGCTGAAGAAGTGATGGTGGTCTTCATGCTCGTGGAAGTTCCTGGGCGTCAGCACGGCGGAAAGCACCGGCACCCCGGTTTCAAGCTGAACCTGCATCAATCCATCAATGACGGCGGATGCGACGAACTCATGCCGGTAAATGCCGCCGTTGACGACCAGGCCGCAGGCGACGATGGCGTCGTAGCGGCCGGTCTGCGCCAGCTTCGCCGCGTGCAGCGGAATCTCGAAGGCGCCAGGCACGTCGAACAGGTCGACCTGGCGCCGCGGCAGGCCGCGCCGTTCGAACTCATCCAGCAGTGCGTCACGCGCACGATGCACGATGTCCTGGTGCCATGACGACGAGATCACGGCTATGCGCATGGTGTTCGGAACCGCAGCGCGGCCGGTTTCCGGTGGGGTGGAAGTGGAAGTCTGATTCATGGGTTTCCTCGGCAACAGTGGACGACCAGAATCAGGGCGCGCGAGTAAGCGGCCGTGCGGGCACGGCCGACAAGATCGCGTTTCTCTTTCATCCGGACTGTCACCGTCGGCCCTGGCATCGCACCAGATCTGCTGACCTCGGCGCCTGTTGGCACAGGCGCCGAGCGCTCGCGGGCTGCTGCGACTGCTCGCAGATACCGCCGGTGGGGAATCTCACCCCGCCCTGAGAACGCTGCCAGCCGGTGAAGGCTGGCGCTGTGATTTTAAGTCGGCCGGGCGCCCGCTCTACCGCAAGGGGGAGAGGGTTGGGGTGAGGGGGCGACTGCCGACATGCTGTGCTTTGTCGCTAATCAGACGGAGGCTAATACCACTGGTCCGTCATGGACGCCTTTTTGCGCGCGACGAAGTCCAGCAGCGCTTCGTCGATGGCCTGGTCGATCAGCGGCGCCTGGTATTCGGCCAGCGATTTTTTCCACTGCAGATTGGCGCGCTTCGCGCTGTCCTGAGCGCCGGCCTCGGACCAGGTTTCGAACGGCGTGTTGTCCGAGATGCGCGAGTCGAAGAAGGCCGTGGTGTAGTTGGCCATGGTGTGCGCGCTGCCCAGAAAGTGGCTGCCCGGCCCGACCTCGGCGAAGGCCTCCACGGCAAGCTGATTCTCGTCCACCGGCACACCGGCCAGGTAAGAATGCAGCGCGCCGCAGAAGTCGGCGTCCATCATGAACTTCTCGTAGCTCATCGACAGCAGGCCGTCCAGGAAACCGGCCGAATGTAGGATGAAGTTGGCGCCACAGTGAATCGCCGACAGCATCGACATCACGCTCTCCATCATGGCCTGGCCGTCGGGCAGCTTGGAGGTGGTAAAGGAACCGGCGCAGCGCAGCGGAAGGTTAAGGCGCCGTGCCAACTGACCCACCACCATCGAGCCGATGGCCGGCTCGGGCGTGCCGAAGGTCGGCGAGCCCGAACGCAGCGACATGGAGGACAGGAAGTTGCCGAAGATGACCGGCGCGCCGGGGCGCTCGAGCTGCGTCAACGCGCAGCCCACCATGGTTTCGGCCAGCGACTGGGCGATGGCGCCGGCGTTGGTCACGGGCCCCATCGCGCCACCCAGGATGAAGGGCACGATCACCGCCGCCTGATTCGCCCGAGCGTAGGCGCGCAAGGCCTTGGTCATGGTGCCATCCCAGAGCAGCGGCGAGTTGACGTTGACGTTGCCCAGGATCACGCAGTTCTGGTCCACGAAGTCGCGGCCGAACAGGATGCGGCTCATCTCAATCGAGTCCTCGGCGCGCTCCTCGGCGGTGATGCTGCCCATGTAGGGCTTGTCCGACCAGCGCATGTGCGCGTACACCATCTCCAGGTGCCGCTTGTTCACCGGCACATCGGTCGGCTCGCAGACCGTGCCGCCCGAGTGGTGCAGCCAGGGGCAGGAGTAGGTGAGCTTGACGAAGTTGCGGAAGTCCTCGATGGTGCCGTAGCGCCGCCCCTTGTCCAGGTCCATCACGAATGGCGAACCGTAGGCCGGCGCGAACACCACGCTGTCGCCACCGATGCGCACCGAATGCGCCGGGTTACGAGCATGCTGGATGAATTCGGCTGGCGCGGTTTTCAGAATCTGGCGCAGGTGCCCGGGCTCGAAGCGCACCCGAATGCCGTCGATGCGCGCGCCGGCCTTGCGAAACAGCGCCAGTGCCTCGTCGTCGTCGCGGATGTCGATGCCGGTCTCGGCCATGATGCGATCCGCCGCGTGCTCGATCCGCAGCAAGCCTTCCTCGCCCATGATGTCGTAGGGCGGTATCGCGCGCTTGATGTAGGCCGGCCCAAACTGCTTGGCGTTCGGGTCGCGCCGCTCGCGGCCACCGGCGCGGCGCGGGCGCTTGACGTCGGTCTTCGCCTTGCTGTCGCTGTTCGTGGCGTCAGTGTCGCTCATGGTTTGTTTCTTTGGTTTTCCGTTCAGCTTCGCATGCGCAAGCCCTGCGGGTCGTACAACGGCGCGCCCTGGATTTCGGCCGGGTAGCGCGTGCCGTTAATCTCGACATCGACCCAGGTTCCGGCCTTGGCCAGTTCGGGGGGCAGATAGCCAAAGGCTACCGACTTGCCGACACAGTGCGCATAGCCGCCGGAGGAGACATAGCCCACCGCCGCCTCGCCCAACATCAGGGCCTCGTCGTTGGAGACATCGATGTCGCTGCTGGCCACCACCATCGTGACCAGCTTCTTCTGCGGTCCGCGCTCGCGTTCGGCCAGCGCTGCGGCCTTGCCGATGAAATCCACATCCTTCCCCCAGTGGATGGAGGCGTCGAGCCCGCTCTCGGCGGCTGTGAAATCGGGCCGGTAGTCGAGTGTCCAGACGCCCCAGGCCTTCTCCAGCCGCAGGCTCATAAGCGCGCGCGCGCCGTACCAGCGCAGGCCCAGGTCCGTGCCGGCCTCGTCGATCGCCTCGGCCAGCCGCAACTGGTACGGCGGGGCGACGTAGATCTCGTAACCCAGCTCGCCGCTGAACGAGACCCTTGCCACGATGGCCGGCACCCCGCCGACAAAGTTGCGGCGAATGGCAAGGAACTTGAAAGCCTCGGCAGACACATCGTCGCGTGTGATGCGTTGCAGCAGCTCGCGCGACTTCGGGCCAGAGACAGCGACTCCATGCAGCTCATCGGTGACATTGCGGTAGCTGACGCCGCTCGCCGGTAGATGCTGCTCGAACCAGCGCCGGTGCGCCTCCTGCATCGCGCCCGATCCAAACAGCATGAAATGTTCCTCCCCGAGGCAGGCCACGGTGAGGTCGCCGTACAGCTTGCCCTTCGGCGTCAGCATCGGGGTGAGCGCCAGGCGTCCCGGTTTCGGGATGCGACCGGCCAGCACATGGTCGAGGCAGGCGCGCGCGAGCGGCCCCTTGAACTCATGCTTGGCGTAGTTGGCGATTTCGAGCGCACCAACTGCCTCGCGCACCGCTTTCACTTCGCGCGCCACGTACTCGTGCGCGCGCGAGCGCAGGAAGGTCGGCTGCTCGTGCGCATCCTCCGGCCCATCGGCGAACCACAGCACATGTTCAAGCCCGAAGCCCTGGCCCCAGACCGCGCCGCGCGCCGTGAACCGGTCGTACAGCGCGGTGGTCTTCTGGCGCCGGCCCTTCGGCAGGGTCTCGTTCGGGAAGGTCATCACAAAGCGCCGCTCGTAGTTTTCCGACGACTTGACCGTGCCCCAGTCCGGCGTGGCGAAGTTGCCAAAGCGCGCCACGTCCATCGCCCAGACGTCGATCGAAGGTTCGCCGTCGATCATCCATTCGGCCATGCACATGCCGACACCGCCGGCTTGGCAAAAGCCCGCCATTACGCCGACGGCGACCCAGTAGTTGCGCAGGCCCGGCACCGGGCCGATCAGCGGGTTGCCGTCGGGCCCGAACGTGAACGGCCCGTTGATGATGTTCTTGATTCCGGCGCGCCCCAACGCCGGAATCCGCTCGAAGCCCAGTTCCAGCCGCTCGGCGATATGGTCCATCTTGGCTTCCAGCAGTTCGTGGCCGAAGTTCTGCGGCGTGCCGTTGATCGACCAAGGCGTGGCACGCGGCTCGTAGGTGCCCAGCAGCAGGCCCTTGCGCTCCTGCCGGAAGTACATGTTCCCTTCGAAGTCGATGCCGGCGGGCAGGCGTTCGTCGCCGCGCGCGACGATCTCGGGGATGTCGTCGGTGATCAGGTAGTGGTGCTCCATCGGCTGCACCGGCAGGTGGATGCCGGCGAGATGGCCCACTTCGCGCGCCCACAGGCCGCCCGCGTTCACCACCATCTCGGCGTGGATGTTGCCCTTAGGTGTGATCACGTCCCAACTGCCATCCCTGCGCTGGTTCGTCTCCAGCACCGGCGTGTGGGTGTGGAAGTTCGCACCATGCACCTTGGCCGACTTGGCGTAGGCGTAGGTCACGCCCGACGGATCGACGTCGCCATCGAGCGGGTCCCACAGCGCGGCAATGTAGCGCTTCGGGTCGATCAGCGGATGGCGCCGCGCCGCTTCCTCGACGCTGATGAATTCCTGATCCAGCCCCATGTAGCGCGCTTTCGAGCGCTCGCGCTTCAAGTAGTCGTGCCAGGTCGGGTTCGACGCCAGATAAAAGCCGCCGGTCGAATGCAGGCCGACCGAATGGCCCGAAGTGGCCTCGATCTCCTTGTACAGCTTGATGGTGTAGCCCTGCAGGCGCGAGATGTTGGGGTCGGACGAGATGGTGTGGATCTGCCCGGCCGCGTGCCAGGACGAGCCCGAGGTGAGCTCGCTGCGCTCGAGCAGCAGCACGTCCTTCCAGCCGAACTTGGCCAGGTGGAACAGGATCGAGCATCCGACCACGCCGCCGCCGATGATGACGACCCTTGCCTGCGTTTGCATCACTGTCTCCGTTTACCGCGATGTTATAGGGCCGGGGCCGACTCCACCCGTTGCGGCACAATCAAGAGCATGAGACTCCTGCACACCATGATCCGCGTCGGCGACCTGCAACGCTCCATCGATTTCTATACCAAGGTGCTGGGCATGCAACTGCTGCGCACCAGCGAGAACCCGGACAACAAGTACACGCTGGCGTTCGTCGGTTTTGGCAACAACCCGGAACATGCCGAGATTGAGCTGACCTACAACTGGGGCGTCGACAAGTATGAGATGGGCAGCGCCTTCGGCCACATCGCGCTCGGCATGGAGGACGTGTACGCCGCGTGCGTGCGCATCAAGGCTGCGGGCGGCAACGTGACGCGCGAAGCCGGGCCGGTGAAGGGCGGCAGCACCATCATCGCCTTCGTCACCGACCCGGACGGCTACAAGATCGAGCTGATCCAGCGCCTGGCTTCCTAGGTTCCATGAAGCAGGATCGCCGCGGCGCGTTGCTGGTCTTTGGCTCGGCGCTGACTTGGAGCTTTGGCGGCGCCATCGCGCGTTACCTGAGCGTCACCGACAGTTGGGCCATCATCTGCTGGCGCTCCAGCTTCGCCGCGTTGTTCCTGCTTGGCTTCATGCTGCTGCGCGAAGGCCCGCGCGGCACACATCAAATGTTTGCGTCGATGGGCTGGGCCGGCGTCTGTGTCGGCGCCTGTTTCGCCACCGCATCCACCGCCTTCATCGTCGCGCTGGCCCACACCACGGTAGCCAACATCATGCTGATGCAGGCCGGCGCGCCGCTGTTCGCGGCGTTGATCGCGTACCTGCTGTTTCGCGAGGCCGTCTCCTCCGGCACCTGGCTCGCCATCGGCCTGGTGATCGCCGGCGTCGCCGTCATGGTGTCGGAGTCCGTCACCGGGAATGTGTCACCGATCGGCGATGGCCTGGCGCTGCTGATCGCGCTGGCGTTTGCCGGGGCAACCGTCATCACGCGGCGCTATGCCCATGTGCGCATGCTGCCGGCGGCCTGCCTGAGCACGCTGATGGCGGCCAGCCTGGCGGCGCTGATGGCGGGCAGTTTTCAGGTGAGCGCCGCCGACGCGGCACTGTTGTTCGTGTTCGGCGCGCTGAACCTCGGCCTGGGCATGATCTTCTTCGTCAGTGGCGCGCGCCTGTTGCCGGCGGCGGCGGCCGCGCTGATCGGAACCAGCGAGCCGGTGCTGGGCCCGGTCTGGGTCTGGCTGGCGCACGGCGAAATGCCCGGCACGCGCACCCTGATCGGCGGCTCCGTGGTGGTGGTCGCGCTGTTCCTGCACCTGCTGTGGGAGTTCCGCCAGCCGCGCCAGCAGGCGGCGGTGCCGCTGGCGGATTAGGGCGGATCAGGCGTATGCCGGCGTCGGCTCGCGGCACTGCGGCGTGGGTGGCAGGCTGGGGGCCAGCGCATCCAGCGGACTCGTCGTGCCGCCGGCCGCCACCTTGAGAACGTGGGTGTAGATCATGGTGGTGCTGACATCGCTGTGGCCCAGCAGCTCCTGCACCGTGCGGATGTCGGTGCCGGCCTGCAGCAGGTGCGTGGCGAAGCTGTGGCGCAGCGTATGCACCGAGACCGGCTTGTGGATGCCCGCTGGCGCCACCGCTTTCTTCAGGGCGCGTTGCAGGCGCTCTTCATAGAGGTGATGGCGGCGCTCCTCGCCGGTGCGCGGGTCCACCGACAGGGTGGGCGAGGGAAACACCCAGAACCAACCCCAGCGCTGGCCCACACCCGGGTACTTGGTTTCCAATGCATGTGGCACCTCGACCCCGCCGCGTTGTGCGTGACGGTCGTGTTCCCATTGCGCGCGTGCAGCGCGCACCTGCGCGCGCAGGGCGGGAACCAGGGTGCGCGGCAACATGACGACGCGGTCTTTGTTGCCCTTGGCCTGGCGCACGATGATGACGTTGCGCTCAAAGTCGAGGTCTTTGACGCGCAGGCACAGGCCTTCCATCAGGCGCATGCCGGTGCCGTACAGCAACCGCGCAACCAGTGCAGTAAGGTCTGCCGGCGGCAGCGCCGCCAACAGCGCGGCGACTTCGTCTTTCGTCAACACCGACGGAATGCGCTTGGGCGTGGACGGCCGGTTGATGTTGTCTAGCCACGGCAGTTTGATGGCCAACACCTCGCGGTACAGAAAAAGCAGCGCGCTCAGGGCCTGGTTGTGGGTGGAGGCGGCCACCCGGCGTTCCGTGGCCAGCATGGACAAAAATGCCTCGACCTCGGAGGGGCCCATGTCGCGCGGATGGCGAAGCCCGTGCCAACGTATGAAGAACCGCACCCAGTACACATACAGTTTCTCGGTGTTGAGGCTATAGTGCAGATATCGGATCCGCTCCCGCACCTGGTCCATCAATCGGGTTGACTGCAATACTGGTGTGCGGGGTTTCATGGCAGGATTTATAACTGTACGTTCATCCAGTATATGCCTAGAATTTCTAGTAAGCAAGCGGTCTGCGAAAGGTTTTTTGCGCCAATGTATGCCTCAGCGGCCGTTGTATCCCGCAATGGCTTGCGGTGGACATTGCGTTAGAGCCCGAGACAACAATCCAAAATAATCCGGTCTTTCGAGAGAACCAGCGACCTTCAGGTAGGGAGTCACGGAATAGTAAGGAGAAATACGTGGAACAACTTCAGAGAATTGACACGCTGAACCAGAAGATCAAGACCTTCTTGAACGCCACCGGCAATGCGTTGGTTGATGGGTTCCATTATCTTGCGTTATTTGCCATAGGGGGTTCGATTGTATGGTCAGCGGTGTTTGCGTTTTTCGGAATGGTCACGAAAGGTCACGCTTCGATCGAGGACATTCTCCTTCTCTTCATCTACCTCGAGTTCGGGGCAATGGTTGGTATCTACTTCAAGACCAGCCACATGCCGGTTCGTTTTCTTCTCTATGTCGGGGTCACCGCTTTGATAAGGATGCTAGTTGTTATTCACGAGCCAGATCGCGGGATTCTTTTTATCTCGGGAGCGATTCTGTTACTCGCAATAACGACCTTGGTGTTTCGATACGGCTCCTACAAGCTTCCGTCTGTCAAGGAGAGTAGTGACAGTGCTCTATAGGACAAGCTACCAATCTAAACGGAACATTGAAATACGGACTATGTGTGCAAATAGGTTCGGGAGTTGCAAAGAAGGGCAAGGCGAATCCCGCAGTGATACACATCGGCGATGGCTCGTTTTTTCAACGCCAAGCGTAAGCAAACAACGGACAGTGTATCGGGCCCTAACTTTAGTTCGAGCGGACGCGCTAAAGCGCGCCGCTCAACATTACGTTGGGCCGCACGAAACGAACGATGATTGCAGAAAGCCTAATCTCAGAGTTGTGGGTATATGCACATACGAAAGAGTATCGAGAGGGTCTCTTCGTAGAGGTATCCGGCCTTGTGCTCGATGTTCTCTTGCTTGTCCTTGCCGTCTGGCTAGTGGCTCGCTACCTCTCGCGAGACGCTCGCAGAACAACAAGTTTTGCATCTTCATTCTTTGTGGCTCAGTTTTTGCGCGACACCTTCACGCTTCTGCTTAAAACCGGGAGTGTCACCAATGTAGATAATTGCCTCCGTGAGGCCTTGCTAGAAAACAAGCTCGACTCGCTCTTTTCGCACGTCTTCTACGGCAACACCGAGAATCTGAGAGATCTCCTTCGGTTTCGAATGAAACTTGGACTTCACATTGAAGGGCATCAGGCACTGAGCGCAGAAGAACGGCACGCATGTGCACGGGAGGCTGAGTCCCTTCTCAAGCATCTAGACAATTTGCTTATCGTGCTCGCATCGTTGCGACAGGACAAACAGTGTCTGCGTGCCTACGAGTTCCGGCTTCTGCTCACGACTGTCACTGACTACCTTCGGGGCCTAGCCGCCTCTACGAGTGCCCCTCCGCCAAGAACATTCGCGCCCCTGAGTACAACTGTTGCGTCAGCAACCGCTAGCTGGTTTTCCGACTGTCAGAGAGTCCTTGAGAAGCAAAGGAAGAAGGCGGTCCGAAGGTCCTACGCCAAGCTATTGCTTCAAACCCCTTGGGTTCTTACCCACCGAGTTCTCCTGAGGGCTTGGCGCCGAATTACCAAGACGCCGTACCGCGATCCGGTGGGCTCGAATTTCTTTTCGTTGTTCTGTGAGGCGCTTTCAAAGGCACTTGCTTCCGATTGGGAGGACGCTATCGTCAAAAGTGGCGTGGACCAGCGGAGGTTAGCCGCCCTTTGGAACCAGCACGCCAATGCTTCGCAGGACGAGCAGATTTCAGTACTAGAGCGCATAAGGCCTCACGTTCCATCGGACATCTGGAACATTGCGCTCGCGGAGAGCGTGCTCGCCGACGTTGATGAACAACCGATTAGTCTAGTTACTGTCGATGCAGTAAAGGCGAATGCTATTTTTCATTTGACACTAGCGGTAAAAGATGAGACTAGCTCTAATTTAATTCAGATCGCATTTCAAAGCGTCTGGAACCTTCGCCCAGATACCCCATAGCAATGCGGCCCAACCCATCATTCCACCGGACCTGCGCGAAAAGCCGCGCAGGCCGGTGAATTCAAACGTTGGGCGTCACAATCACTCTACCCACACTACGCAGGAGATCCATCAAATGCTCAGCGTTGAATTCCTCGTCACATCGCTCATTGTGGTGCTCATTCCAGGCACGGGGGTCATCTATACCGTATCCACTGGTCTCGTCCAAGGCCGGAAGGCAAGCGTGTTCGCGGCACTTGGGTGCACGGCAGGCATCGTCCCTCATCTTATGGCTACGGTTCTTGGTTTGGCCGCCGTCATGCATACCAGCGCACTCGCTTTCCAGGCCCTAAAGTACGCTGGCGTTGCCTACTTGTTCTACGTCGCCTATGCCACTTGGCGTGACAAGTCCGCCTTCGCCATTGACGAGAGTCCCTCCAGCAGCACGGCCGCCGGTCTTGTCGTAAAGGCGTTCCTGCTCAATATCCTCAATCCGAAGCTGACTATCTTCTTCCTGGCTTTCCTTCCGCAATTTGTTCAGCCCGGCACGACTGAACCACTCTTCCAGCTTCTTTTGCTGAGCGCTACTTTCATGGTTATGACGTTCATCGTGTTCGTGGTCTATGGTTTTCTCGCGCATGCGTTCCGCGAAGCGGTCATCGAATCACCGCAAGTCCAAACTTGGCTTCGTCGTGGCTTCGCCGCAACCTTTGCCGGCCTTGGGGCAAATCTCGCACTCACCGAAAAATGACGCCCAACATGGCGCTCAACCTCGCTCCCTTCGGTCGCTGGACGCTGCGCGATAAAGCCGCGCAGCGCCGGTTAGCTCTACGTTAGGTTTTCGTTGAAGATCGTCAAGAGTTCCCGGCATTCGAAAATCACTGGCACTTTTGCTGAAAGCCTCGTCCTTTATTGGCTTTCCAAGCACGGATTCGAATGTGCCCTCGTGGATCACGTCGGGTTGGACATCATTGCGCGCAATCCGCATACGAATGTGTTGATGGGGATTTCTGTCAAATCCCGGTCTCGTAACACCGGGAAGGAAGGCACGTACATCACGATTCCGAATGAAAATTTAACAAAGCTGAGTGGTGCCTGCCAAACATTTGGTTGTATCCCTCATTTCGCGATCGTGGTGGATGAGGCTGATTCGATTGCAGTGTTTATTCTCGATCAAGCTCA
>JBCKPH010000060.1:0-15251 GCA_038901755.1 Burkholderiaceae bacterium
GGCTCACGGCAGTTGCACCGATCTGCCTCCCGCCAGACGCTGAGGCAACTTCGACGTGGCCGCTACGCAAGCGCAGCGGCTGTGTGAGAATATGAGCGTTGCGCGAACCGGCTTGTGACCGGACCGCCCAAGGAGGTATGCGATGCGACGGACCCGATTTTTGCGCGATTGCCTGTTGGCCCTGGCCGCCATGGGTTTCGTGCTGCTGGCGAGCGCGCGAACCTTGCCGAGGCCGGCCACGGTGCAATTCGTCTGGATGGGGGGCAACGATTGCCCTCCCTGTGTCGCCTGGCGCGCCCAGCAATTGCCCAAGCTTGAAAAGACCGAAATCTTTGAGTCCATCACCTTTTCCTATGTTCCGAAGACCATCAAATCATCGGTGCCGCCGCGATTTTTCCTGCCGGAAAGCGTCAAGCCGCTGAAGGACAAGCTCGATGCCGCGAGTTCCGGTCGCACCGGTTCGCCGCAGGCCGCGGTCGTCGTCAACGGCGAGGTGTTCGATTACTTTTTCGGCGCGCGCTCGGCCGAGGACATTGAGGAGATGCTGCGCGCGGCACGCGATGGAACCAGGTACCCGTTTCCGCGCTGCGTCAAGCTCCTGGCGGGTGGCCGCGGCTGCGCGGTCACGGGCTGAACGGGGCGCTCGCTACCAGACCGGACGACGATGGACCGCCGCAGCTTCATCGAATCCTGCAGTGCAGGGGCAGCCTGTGTTTCCGCCGCGGCCCTGCTGCCGGCGTTCGGCGCCGACGCCAAGGCCCGCACCTATGGGCGCGTGCTGTTGACCGATGAGTATGGCGATCCTCTCAAAACCGCGGCCCTCAAGGCCAAGACCAACTACATTTTTCACTATCCATTCGAATCGACGCCGACCTTTCTTTTGCAGTTGGGCCGGCCCGCGCTGCCGATTGAATTGACGACGCGTAACAAGGAAAACTATGCCTGGCCTGGGGGCGTTGGGCCGCTTCGCAGCGTGGTGGCCTTTTCGGCGATCTGCGCCCATCAGCTGGTGTATCCAACCCGCGAAGTCAGCTTCATCAGCTTTCGCAAGATCAGGGCAGCCCGGGGTGTGCGTGATGAGTTGATTCACTGCTGCGCTGAGCACAGCCAGTACGATCCGGCCAGGGGCGCGCAGGTGTTGAGCGGCCCGGCGCCGCAGCCTCTGTGCGCCGTCTTACTGGAGCATGACGCCCGCACCGACCAGTTGATGGCCTGGGGTACGCTCGGTGGCGAGTTGTTCGATGAGTTCTTTCGCAAGTACGAGTTCAAGCTAGGCCTGGAGGTCGGGCCACGGGCCAGAAGCCAAATCAGCGGACGAGCCTCTGTGCTTGAATTGGCGCAATACTGCCGCAATCAGATCCAGTGCTGACGCGCTTGCCGATTGAGCGCGCATCACCTGCCGTCACCAGGTCCGCTCGAGGGCAGGACAGTTGGCGCAGGCCTATGAGCCGGTGTGTCCGAAAACCAGCGACTGGCCGCCGATCTGAACAGCCAGGCCAGTGCCGCGGCCAGGCCCAATGCTGCGTGCACCAAGGCCACGCCGCTTGCGCCGGAGTGCTCGACGATCAGCCCAAAGGCCAGCGTCAGCACCGCGTATCCGGCAGCCGCGCGCAATGGCGAAGTGCCTTGCTGGCCGCGCCGCGCAGGGGCCCACAACTGACCGCTCCAGGCCACGCCCCAGGCCGCGCCGTGCGTCACCGCCAGGCCCAGCATGTCCAGCGGCGCTGCGGCCCACACCGCAAAGGCTGCGCCGGCTGCCAGCAGCAGGGTGCACACGATGGACAGCGTGCGCAGGGACCAGCGCGCGGTGTGTTGGCGCAGCAGCAGCGCCGGGCCGAACATGGCCGCCAGATGCAGCAGCACCAATGTTTGCGGTGGTATGGATTGGGCGCGGCACCACGCGGCCATCAGCGGCAGCGCGGCCATCATCGGCAGCATGGCGAGACCCGCCAGCAGCGTGGGCCATTGCAGCGTGTCGCGCCAGGCCCCGGCCGGCCAGGCCGGCAAGGAACAATCGAACAAACCAGCGCGACAACCCGGCACGCTGGAGCGCTCGGCGATTTGGACCTGCAGCAGCACGAGCACGACGGCTATCACGCTGACAAAGATGGCAAGGCGCGTGGCCAGTGCCGGCAGGTCGCCCGGGTCGCCCAGCACCAGGCCAGCGCACAGCGCGCCCAGGCTGGCGGCGGCGATCGGTGGCGCAGGCATGGCAGAGCGCGCCATGCGCAGGCTGCGCACCACGCCCGAGGCCAGGGCGGTGAGCGCGGCCCAGCCCAGCAGGGCCAGCAGCACGGCGCTCAAGCCGCCGCCACGCACGCTCCACAGCAAGCCAAAGCCGGTGAGCGTGGCGCCCACGCCCAACGCCAACGCGCGTGTGCCGTGGCGGATGCCGCCGCCCGTGCCAAGCGCGGCCGCTACGCCCAGCGCCAGCAGCCACAGGGCGACCAGCGCAAACGCAGCACCCGTTGAGGGCGCGAATTGCAGCGCAAAGCTGCCGATGCCGACCCAGCCCGCCACCAGCAGCCCCCAGGCGCACGCGCGCCCGAGTGTCAGGCGCAAGGGGGCGGTGTCGCCAAGCTTGATCATGCGATGGCGTTGCCGGCGAACGCCTGCGGCCAGGTCAGCGTGTGGCCGGTGCTGGCGGCGAAGCGCGCCAGGTCTTCGGGGGTGTCGATGTCTAGCGAATAGCGCCGGTTGTCGGTGTCGAACCATTGCACGCGCTCGGGGTGGGCCTCGCGCCACTTGCGGCAGGTGAACTCGGCGCTGCCTGCCAGCCACTCCTCGCGCAACGCGGCGTCGAAGATCACCGGGTTGCCGGGCGCCGTGCTGCCGTCGGGCGACGTCACCCGCGGCACCACCATGGCTTTGTCGCCGCGCTTCTTGTAGGCGCCGATCAGCGCGGTGATGTCTTGCTCGTTGATCAGGGGCTGGTCGGCCAGCGCCACCATGATCGCGTCCATCCTGGGGGAGAGCGCTTGCAGGCCGATGCGCACGGATGAGGCCTGGCCGTCGTCGGGCGCGGGGTTGTGCACCAGCGTGATGGGGAACTGCCCGATGGCGGCCTCGATGGCTTGCGCATGGTGACCGAGGACGACGACGACCTCGTCCACACCGGCACCCGAGAGGGCGATCAACTGGCGCATGATCAGCGGCACACCGCCGAGCTCGAGCAGCGACTTCGGTCTGCCGCCCAGGCGCGAGCCAGCGCCGGCTGCCAGCAGAACAGCACCCACGGTGCTGCGGCTGTATAGGCCGTTGGCTTTGAATTGGCATCCCATGTCTAAACTCCTTCCAGTTGCTGGCGTGACCCGCGGCAAGCGCTGGCCCGAGTGATGAGCCTCATCGCAGCGTCTCGATCAGCTTGGGCAACACTGCCTTGATGCTGTCCAGGTCGCCGCCCGGTGCCAGCAGGTCCAGATGCGGCATAGCGGCCTGCATGCCCTGGCTGATCGGCTCGTAGCCTGGCTGATTGCTCAGCGGGTTGAGCCAGACGATTCGCCGCGCGCGGCGCCCAAGCTGCGCCAGTGCGGCGGACAGTGCCTGCGGCTCACCCGTATCATAGCCATCGCTAAAAATAATGACAGCGGTGCGGGAATGAACGATGCGGGGGGCGTGTTCGCGGTTGAACTGCGCCAGGCTTTCGCCGATGCGGGTGCCGCCGGCCCAGCCCTGCGCCACCAGGTGCAGCCGCTCCTGCGCGCGCCAGGGGTCGGGGTCGTGCAGCGACTGCGACACGGCGGTCACCCGGGTATGGAAGATGAAGCTGTACACGTCGGACAACTCGGCGCTGAGCGCGCGCGCCAGCCGCAGGTAGAAAAAGCTGTACAGCAGCATGGAGCGGCTGACGTCGATCAGCAGCACCAGGCGCGGGCGCACTTTGCGGCGGTCTTTCCACTTCAGGTGGAAGGGCGTGCCGCCGCTGGCCACGCTGTGCCGTATGGTGGCGGGCAGGTCCAGGCGCCGTCCATGGCGCGCGCGGGCCTCGCGGCGCAGCCGGATGTGCTTGAGCTGACGGGCAAACTGGCGCATCAGTGCTTCGATGTCGAGCGCGTGCTCGCGTTCGGTCAGCGCGCGAAAGTCGGTCGAGCTTAAAGATTCCTGGCGGCTGGCGGTCTGGCGCGGGCGGATGTCTTCGGTGTCTTCTGCTGCCTCACGGTCGCTGGCGGGGCCCTGCGGCTGATGGCCGCTCAGGAAACCTTTGTCGGAGTCGCGCTTCTCGGGGCGCTGCCACTTGTTGGCGGGCAGGAACCAGGCGTCGAACAGTTTGTCGAAGCGCTGCCATTCTTCGACGCGGCCGCACAGCAGGGCTTGCAGGCTCCAGCGCAGGATGTGGGGGTCCATCACGCCCACGCGCTGGGCGGTGCGCAGCACTTCGACGGCGTCGCCGCCGCCCACGGCAAAGCCGTTGGCGCGCAAAAAGCCGGGAAAGCCCGCCAGGCGCGTGCTCAGCCGTGCTTCCAGCGTGTCTCCGTCGGTGCTCAACATGCGGCAGCCAGCCGCGCGACGACTTCGCGCGAGAAGGCAACGCGGTCGTCACGCGTCTTGATCAGGGCGCTGAGGGTCTGCATGATGTTCTCGGCGCCGTCCTTGCCGATGACCGTAATGCCCAGCCGCAGGAGCGCGGCGGCCCAGTCCAGCGTCTCGGCGATGCCGGGCTTCTTTTGCAGTTCCATGCGGCGCACGCTCTGGACGAAGGCCACGATCTGCTGCGCCAGCGTGGCCGGCACCTCGGGCGCCTTGGTGCGCACGATGGTGAGTTCTTTGTCGTAGTCGGGGTAGTCGATGTACTGGTACAGGCAGCGCCGGCGCAAGGCGTCCGACAGCTCGCGCGTGCCATTGGAGGTGATCACCACCAGCGGGCGGCTGACGGCGTACACCGTGCCGAGTTCGGGGATGGAGAGCTGGAAGTCCGACAGCAGTTCGAGCAGGTAGGCCTCGAAGGCTTCGTCAGCGCGGTCCACCTCGTCGATCAGCAGCACCGGCGGTTGTTCGCAGCTGATGGCTTCGAGCAGCGGGCGCTTGAGCAGGTAGCGGTCCGAAAAAATATCTTGCTCTTTTTGCTCGATACCGCGATCGTCGTGCTCGAGCAGCTTGATGGCGAGCAACTGGCGCTGGTAGTTCCACTCGTACATGGCCGAATGGGCGTCCAGGCCTTCGTAGCATTGCAGCCGGATCAGGCGCGTTTTGCGCATGGTGGCCAGCACCTTGGCCACTTCGGTCTTGCCCACGCCCGCGTCGCCCTCCAGCAGCAGGGGGCGCTGGAGATCCTGCATCAGCATCAGCGCAGCGACCAGGCCGGGTTCGGCGATGTAGCCGGCCTGCGCCAAGTCCTGCTGCCAGGCAGCCAACTCCTGCGCGCGCTCTGACGTCATGCCTTCTTCGGCGAGAACAGAGATTTCAGCCAATCCTTGAGGACGGCCCAGGCCAGGGCGAGGGCGTTCAACTGTGACGGTGCTGGGGCCGCACCTTCAGCACCGGCCGCCGCTACGGCGCCAGCACTGGCACCTGCGCCGCCCGATCCCGGTGGCTTGACCTGCATGGTTTGCACCTTGGCCGCAAAGTTGTCGGCAAACTGCTTGAGCACCTGGTCGGCCACCGAACCCATCATGCGTCCGCCAAAGGCGGCCGCTTTGCCGCTCATCGACACCTCGCTGGTGCCAACCAGGTTGCATGAGGAGGCGTCCACCGCCTCGATCCGCGCCGTCAAATCCATCGATGCGCCGGAGCTGCCGGTGAAGTCAGTGCCCTTGCCGATCAGGCGCAGCGTGCGGCTTGCAGCATCAATGGCTTTGACTTCCACCTCGCCGCGAAAGGCCATGCTGGCCGGGCCGAACTTGACCGCAACCGTGCCCTTGTAGTGCTGGGCATCCACGCGCTCGGTGATGCTGGCGCCGGGCATGCAACTGGCCACGCCCACGATGTCCTGCAGCAGAAGCCATGTCGTTTCTGCCGACGCGGGCATGGGAAAAGTCTTTTCAAGCTGAACTAACATTAGTACCTGTGGTTTTCCGGAAGCACTTTAGTTCCTGCGCTTCAGCGTTTATTGACACCCAGCGCATTGATTGTTTGCCAGACGCGGGACGCGCTGTGCGGCATGTCCATGTGGGTGACGCCCAGATGCGCAAAGGCATCGACCACGGCATTGGTGAAGCACGGGATGCCGCCGACGTGCGGCGACTCGGCCACACCCTTGGCGCCGATCGGGTGGTGCGGGCAGGGGGTGACGGTATGGTCGGTCTCCCAATGTGGGGTTTCCATCGCGGTGGGCAGGAAGTAGTCCATCAGGCTGTTGCCCAGGTGGTTGCCGCGGTCGTCAAACGGGATCTGCTGGCCGAAGGCCACGGCGTAGGCTTCGGTCAGCCCGCCGTGGATCTGGCCTTCGATGATCATCGGGTTGATACGCACGCCGCAGTCGTCCAGCGCGTAGAAACGGCGCACCTTGGTCTCGCCGGTGAACTTGTCGATATCGACCACGCACAGGTATGAACCGAAGGGGAAGGTCATGTTGGGCGGGTCGTAGTAGGACACGGCGTTGAGGCCTTGTTCCATGCCAGCGGGCAGGTTGCCGGTGTGCGAGACCATGCAGATTTCCTTCATGGTCTTGTGCTGGCTGGGATTGCCTTTCACCGTGAAGCGGTCGATTTCCCACTCCAGATCACCCTCGGCGACTTCGAGCAGATGCGCGGCGATTTTCTTGGCCTTGTCCTTGATCTTGCGTGCCGCCTGCGCGGTCGCTGCGCCGGACACCGGCGTGGAGCGCGAGCCCCAGGTGCCGGCACCGTACGGTGAATTGTCGGTGTCGCCCTCTTCGACGACGATGTCGCTGGCGGGCAGGCCCAACTCGGTGGCGATGATCTGGGCATACGTGGTCTCGTGGCCCTGGCCCTGCGATTTGGTGCCCAGGCGGGCAATGACACCGCCGGTTGGGTGGACGCGGATCTCGCAGCTGTCAAACAGCCCGATGCCCAGGATGTCGCATATCTTGGTCGGCCCGGCACCGACGACCTCGGTGAAGGTGCAGACACCGATGCCCATCAGGGTGGGGGATTTCGGATCGGCGCGCTTGGCGGCCTGCTCCTTGCGCAGGCCTTCGTAGTCACAAGCCTTGAGCACTTTGTCCAGCGCGGTCTCGTAATTGCCGCTGTCCAGCGTCCAGCCCAGCGAGGTGGTGTAGGGGAACTGCTCGGGCTTGACGAAATTGCGGCGGCGGATTTCGGCCTTGTCGATGTCGAGCTTTTGCGCCAGGATGTCGATCATGCGTTCGATCAGGTAGACGGCTTCCGTCACGCGTAGCGAGCAGCGATAGGCCACGCCGCCCGGCGCCTTGTTGGTAAAGACCGCATCGACCCGGCAATAGGCGTTGGGGATGGCATACGAACCGGTGCAGATCGAGAACAGGCCGGCCGGCAGCTTGGTCGCCGACACATGCGAGTTGAACGCGCCGTGGTCGGCCAGCGCGGTGAAGCGCAAGCCCTTGATGACGCCGTTCTTGTCGGCCGCCAGTTCGCCCACGCCGTGGTAGTCGCGCGCAAAACCGGTGGTGGAGATGTTCTCGATGCGCGTCTCGATCCACTTGACCGGCACGCTGGTGACGATGGACGCGACGATGGCAACGACGTAGCCCGGATAGATCGGCACCTTGTTGCCGAAGCCGCCGCCGATGTCGCCGGCGACGACGCGGATCTTGCTCTCGGCAATGCCCGAGAGCATGGCCAGCACCGTGCGGAACAGGTGCGGGATCTGGCTCGACACATAGACCGTCAGGTGCCCGGTGGCCTTGTTGAACGATGCGACGCAGCCGCAGGTCTCCAGCGGGCAGGGATGGACGCGTGGGTTGAGGATCTCTTCGCGCACGACGACTTCGGCGTTCTTGAACGCGGTATCGGCGGCGGCCTTGTCACCGGCTTCCCAGGTGAAGATGTGGTTGGGGTGGGTGCGCGGGCCGTGGCTGAGTTCGGTCCGGTCGGCGATGTCGGGGCGAATGATGGGTGCATCGGGCAGCATGGCCTTCTTGGGGTCGACGAGGGCCGGCAGTTCTTCGTAGTCCACCTCGACCAGGGCGGCGCCGTCAGCGGCAGCGTAGCGGTCGGTGGCCAGCACGAAGGCCACTTCCTGCATCTGGAAGCAGACCTTCTTGTCGGCCAGGACGGCCTGCACGTCGCCGCCCACGGTGGGCATCCAGTCCAGCTTGACGGGCTTCAGGTCGTCGGCGGTCAGCACCGCGATGACGCCCGGGCAGGCCAGGGCCTTGGCCTTGTTGATGCCCTTGATGTTCGCATGCGCATACGGGCTGCGCACGATGGCGCCGAACAGCATGCCCGGCAGCTTGACGTCGTCGATGTAGTTGCCCTGGCCACGGATGAATTTCGCATCCTCCTTGCGCAGCAGCGAGGCGCCCATGCCCTGCAGTTTGTCTTCGCGTTCCTTGAGTTCAGCCATATTGCCCATTTGAATTCTCCTGTGTGTTCGGTGCAGCGGTTGTATGCGTGTGCGGACGGATGCGAGGCCAGTCAGGCCGGCACGGCGGCCAGCTTCTTGGCGGCGGACTGCACCGCCTTGACGATGTTCTGGTAGCCGGTGCAGCGGCACAGATTGCCGGCGATGCCGTAGCGGATTTCTTGCTCGCTCGGGTTCGGGTTCTCTTTGAGCAGACGGTAGCCGCGCGTGATCATGCCGGGCGTGCAGTAGCCGCATTGCAGGCCATGCTCTTCGTGAAATGCCTGTTGCAGGGCATGCAGTACGCCGCCCTGCTCGAGCCCTTCAACCGTCAGCATGTCGGCGCCGTCGCATTGCACCGTCAGTACGGTGCAGGATTTGACGGACATGCCGTCGATATCGACCGTGCACGCACCGCAATGCGAGGTTTCACAACCGATATGCGGGCCGGTGTGCGCCAGCCTCTCGCGCAGCGTATGGATCAGCAGCTCGCGCGGCTCAACGACCGCCTCGACACTTTTGCCGTTGAGCTTGAATGACACTTTGTGCGTATTCGCCATTTTTTGACTCCTGAGTTCTTTTGATTTAGGACTTGGCCCGCGCATGCGCAGCCAGCAGCGCACGCTGCGTCATCTCGCCGCACATGGCGGTCTTGTAGGCGACGTCGCCGCGCTGGTCGGCGGCAGGGTCGCAGATGCTCATGGCCAGGCGTGCCGCCTCGGCGATGTTGGCGCTGTTGATCGGCTTGCCGATCAGATAGTCTTCGGCGGCCTTGGCCTTGAGGGCGGTCGAGCCGACATTGGTCAGCGCAATGGCGACTTTGGCAACGTTGGCGCCATTCATTTGCAGCTGGACGGCGGTGGCGGCGGTGGCGAAGTCGCCGGTCTTGCGCTTGAGTTTCTGGTACGACCAGCCGCTGCCGGCGGCGGGAACAGGCACGCGGATTTGCGTGAGGATTTCGCCGGGCTCCAGCAGCGTTGAATACATGCCGAGGAAGTAACCGTCGGCCTTGACGACGCGCTCGCCCTTCGGGCCGGTCAAGACGAAGGAGGCATCCAGCGCCAGCATCAAGGCTGGGTGGTCGTTGCCGGGGTCGCCGTGCGAGATGTCGCCGCCGATCGTGCCCTTGTAGCGAATTTGCGGGTCGGCGATCCAGCCCGCGCCCTCGACCAGCAGCGGCACCTTGTCGGCCAGCAGCTTGGAGTGGAGCAGGTCGTGCTCGGTGGTCATCGCGCCGATGTGGATTTCGTTGCCCACCTGGGTGATGCCGCGCAGCGTGGGGATCTTGCCCAGGTCGATCAGATGGCTTGGCGCCGCAAAGCGCAGCTTCATCATCGGCAGCAGGCTGTGGCCGCCGGCCAGCAGCTTGGCATCGTCGCCAAGGCTGGACAGCAGGGAAATCGCCTCGCCAATAGAGCGGGGCGCATGGTAGTCGAATGCGGCTGGAATCATGGTTGTTGTCTCCTGGTGCGCGCGAAGGCGTGTAGCGTGCCCGATTTTGCGATTTAAGTCAACTTTGCGCAACTCGGGGACGATGTCACGGTCTCGGTCAATCTGTCGATCAATTCACTGGCCGACGTGAAGCTGGCCGAGCGCGTGACCGAACTGGTTCGGGCCGAAAACTGCGAGCTGCGGCACATGATCCTGGAAGTCACCGAATCCGCCACCATGAGCAACGTCGGCAGGGTGCTGGAAAACCTCTCGCGGTTGCGCATGAGGGGTTTTGGCCTGTCGATCGACGACTACGGCACCGGTTATTCGTCGATGCAGCAGCTCATGCGGATTGCCTTCTCCGAGCTGAAGATCGATCAGTCATTCGTGGCGAATGCGGTCCTGCAGCCTTCGGCCCGGGTCATCCTTGAATCCAGCCTCGACATGGCCCACAAGCTGCATATCACTTCGGTGGCCGAAGGGGTCGAGACCCGGCAGGACTGGGATCTGCTGGTGCACCTTGGCTGCCAGTTGGCGCAGGGCTACTTCGTCGCCAAACCGATGGACGCCGGGAGCTTCATGGCATGGACCCGGGAGCGCACCTCGGCGAGTGCACCTGGCCAACTGGCGTGAAGCAGCGTATCGCGAGATCTGTACGCAGCCGCGCGTCCGTTACAGGAGCGAATGTGGTCGCGCTGGCGGGGTCTGCCGACGGGTCGCCAAGGCCCTGGATTTCCTCACCTCCGGCGACCGCTCCGATCCGGAGGAGTTGACCAACGGAGCGATCTGAAATGGGTCCGGGATCGAACTCATTTCGATCCGCTCGACCCCTGCTCCATCAACACAGAACTCTCGAAACGCTTGCTCAGCGAGAACGTTTGGCAGGACGCGCGTGCACCCCCTCACCCCAACCCTCTCCCCCGAATACGGTGGAGAGGGAGCCACATGCCCCCTCTCCCGCTTGCGGGAGAGGGCTGGGGTGAGGGCCGGCGGCCTGCTGCAAATCCGAGCGCGATGCCTCGTGCTATCGCCAGCATCTGCAACGACGCCGACGAGACGGGTACGGTCGCAGAGGGTCCACGCCATCCAGCTATGCGCTCGCCCCGCGTATTCGCGCTTCGACCGCATGTTGCTGGCGGTCGTCGACCAGGGTGATCGTCCCATCGGGTTGCACGACACCGTCGAGCGTCAGACTGGCTTGGTCGCCCTGCAGCACGGCAATCGAATAGATGGTGTCGCGGTAGCGGTAACGCAGCTTGAAACCCGTCCAGTCGGGCGGCAAACACGGCACGACGCGCATGGTGTTTGCTTCGACGCGCAACCCCAGCAGCGATTCGAGGATCAGCCGGTACATCCAGCCGGCCGATCCGGTATACCAGGTCCAGCCGCCGCGGCCGGTGTGCGGGGAGATGGCATACACGTCGGCCGCCACGACGTAAGGTTCCACCTTGTACCTGCTGATCGTCTCGGCGGAGTTGCCGTGGTTCACGGGATTGATCAGGTTGAACAGTTCCCAGGCGCGCAAGTGGTCGCCCAAGGTGGCGAAGGCCATCGCCGCCCAGATGGCGCCATGTGTGTATTGCCCGCCGTTTTCCCTGACGCCTGGCGCATAGCCCTTGATGTAGCCGGGGTTCAGCGCCGATTGGTCGAACGGCGGATCCAGCAGTTGCACCAGCCCTTGATCGCGGCGCACCAGGCGCTGGTCCAGCGCCTGCATCGCCGTGCGCGCGCGCACCGGATCACCGGCGCCGGACAGCACCGACCAGCTTTGCGCGATCGAATCAATCTGGCACTCGGGATTGAGCGCCGATCCGAGCGGCGATCCGTCATCGAAGTAGGCGCGGCGGTACCAGCCGCCGTCCCAACCATGTTGGTCAAGGTTGAGGCGCAGCTGGTCGGCTTCGCTGTCGCAGTGCTCGGCGAAGGCGGCATCGGCGTGGGCGCGCGCAAGCACGCTGAACCGGCGCAGCGTGTCGTGCAGGAAAAAGCCCAGCCACACGCTTTCGCCCTTGCCCTGTATGCCGACCAGATTCATCCCGTCGTTCCAGTCCCCGGAACCCATCAGCGGCAAGCCGTGCGCGCCAAAGCGCAGGCCGTTGAGAATAGCGCGAACGCAGTGCTGGTACAGCGTGGCGCTGCGCTCGGAGCGGGCCGGCAGATCGTAGTAGGAGTCGTCCCCCGGGTTGACCGGCCGTCCTTCCAGGAAAGGGATGGATTCGTCCAGCACGGCGCGGTCCCCGGTATGCAGCACATAACGGCAGGTCGCCTGGGGCAACCACAGGAAGTCGTCCGAGCAATGGGTGCGCACCCCACGGCCGAAGGGCGGATGCCACCAATGCTGCACATCGCCCTCGATGAACTGGCGTGCGGCGCAGCGCAGCAAATGCTCGCGCAGCACCAGCGGCTGCGCATGCACCAGGGCCATGGTGTCCTGCAGCTGATCGCGAAAACCATAGGCGCCGCCCGATTGGTAATACCCGCTTCTGGCCCAGACGCGGCAGGCCAGGGTCTGGTACAGCAGCCAGCCGTTGGCGAGCAGGTTGAGTGCCGCGTCGGGTGTCTCCACCTGAACCGCGCCCAGCACGTTGCTCCAGTATTCGCGCACGGCTGCCAGCGACTGGTGCGCGGCCTGCGGCCCACGCAGGCGCTGCACCAGCTCGCCGGCTTCGTCGCTGCCGTGCCGGCCCGCGGCGCCGAGCCGGAAGATGATCTGGCGCTGCTGCCCGTCGGCCAGCTCGAACGGCACCTGGATCGCGCCACAGGGGTCCAGCCCCCCGCCCACCTTGTTGGACAGCTTGGCGCGAGTCATCGCCAGCGGGCTCCTCAGCGTGCCATTGCGTCCGAGAAACTCAGCGCGGTCCCCGCTGACGGTCACGTTGTCGCCTCGCGTCGCGTCGTCCGCGTCGAAGAAGGCGACCCGGTCGGCGAACTCGACGCTGTAGGGATTGTGCGCGCGAAGCGCCCCGCTGGCCGGGTCGATCTCGGTGATGACATGCATCGCCGATGTGTGCCGCAGGTCGCCCAGCACCCACTCCACGTAGCCGGTGGCGGACAGCCGGCGCGGCCGGCCCGATTGGTTGTGGATGAGCAGCACCGAGAACTTGACCGCTGCCTGCCGGTCCACATGGACGGTGAGTTCGGAGCGGATGCCGTCCTCCTCATGCTCGAAGACGCTGTAGCCGAATCCATGGCGCGTGACATAGCCCGTGGCTCCGCCGCAGGGCAGCGGTGTCGGGGACCAGAAATAACCGCTGTCTTCGTCACGCAGGTAGATCGCTTCGCCGCCTGAATCGCCGACTGGATCGTTGCCCCAGGGGGTGTAGCGGAACTCGTGGGCGTTTTCGCTCCAGGTGTAGGCTGCGCCGGATTCCGAGATGACCGTGCCGAAGTGTTCGTTGGCGATCACGTTGGCCCAGGGGGCGGGCGTCGTTTGCCCGGGCGCGGTGCTGATGACGTACTCGCGTCCATCCGTGGCGAAGCCGCCCAGGCCGTTGAAGAACAGCAGGTCGGGCCGCGGCAAAACGCTGGCGCCTGTCGCGCCGGTGTGGCTCGGCGGCGTGGCGGGCGGGCGGGCTGAAACCTGGCGGGTCGGACCCAGCCGAGGCAGGGCCGCTTCGCGCTTGCCCTTCGGGCCGCGGCGGTTGATCTGGTCGACCAGCGCGCCGCGCGTGTCGGTGATGATGACCCGGGCGACCGCCTGGAACAGGGTGCGGTCCTCGGTCGATATCTGTTCCGCCGAGCGCACGAAGATGCCGCCGGGCCGGTCGGTGAGGTTGGCGGTGATGCCGGCGGCGATCAGTCCCATGATTTTCTCCTGCAGCAGCTGGCGGTAGCCGGCGTGATCCTCGTTCCAGATCACCAGATCCACGGCGAGTCCCTTGAGGCGCCAGTAGGCATGCGCCTGCACCAGTTGGCGCACCAGTTCGATGTTCGCCAGGTCGCCGATCTGCAGCAGCACGATCGGCAGATCGCCGGATATGCCGTAGCCCCACAGGCCGGACTGGCCGCGCCGGTTGCGTTCCAGGATGCCGGGGTCCGCGCGCAGCAAGGGATTGGCGTAAATCACCGACCCGGCCAGTCGCTCGTAGAGTTGCGCGTCGGATTCGGAGGCATTGATCTGTTGCAGGTTCACCCAGCTGTGGGTCCAGGCCAGATCAAACACCCGGTCGGCAAGACGGTGGTCCCGGTATTTGCCGACCAGGCGCAACGCCGCGGCGCGCGTATCGGCGATGCCGGAAACGACGTCGATGGTGACCGTCTGTTCGGCATCGAGTGTGATCCGGTAGCGGATCGCCACGATCGGATCGAGCACCGAGCCCTGGCTGCCCGACAGGGCCGCGGTGTCGTGCATCGCCAGTGGCGAGTCGCCGGCGCGGGCACGGCCGATGAATCGCATGCGATCAGTCTCATAGGAAACCTCCTCGGACTCGGCGCCGTGCACCGCCACCAGGTGGAACATCCAGGGCACCTGTTCGTCAATGGCGCGGGGCCGTCGCGTGCACAGGATGGCCTGCCGGCTGTGGATGATTTCGGTCTGCACGAACAGGTTGCTGAAGGCCGGGTGCAGCGCGTCCGCGGCCGGCGACGCGAGCACCACCTCGGCGTAGCTGGTGACCTCGACGGTGCGCCGCGCGCTCGCTCGGTTGGTGATGCGTACGCGGCGCAGCTCGATGTCGTCCTCCGGCGACACCACGATCTCGGTATGCGTTTCATACTGGTGGTCGAGCCGGCGAAACTCCGCCCGCGCCTCGGAGAAAATCGCCTCGTAGGCATCGGCCTGCTTGAGCGTGGGCTGATGCGCGGTCGACCAGAATTCCCCGCTCGCGACATCGCGCAGGTAGCAGAACGCACCCCAGTTGTCGCGGGTGCCGTCCTCGCGCCAGCGGGTGACGGCGAAATCCTTCCAGCGGCTGTAGCCGCCGCCGGCGTTGGTCACCATCACATGGTAGCGGCCGTTGGACAGCAACTGCACTTGCGGCATCGGCGTGTCGGCGCTCTTGAGCACGCGCATCGGCATCTCCGGGCCGATGGTCGTGGTGCGAATGCCGGACAGCTCTGCGGCATGCAGGTGAAATGCCGCAGCGACGGGTATGCGCTCCTGCAGCAGCAACCGGGTCGCCTGGAACAGCGGATCGGACTCGAAGCGCTGTTGCATCGGGCGGTTGAGCAGAAGGTGGGCCAGCGCAAGCAGGCTCAGCCCCTGGTGATGCGCCATGAAGGACTGGACGATGGCGTTGGCCTGCCCGTGCGGCAGGCGCGATGGCGTGAAATCGATCGCTTCGTACATGCCGTAGCGGCCCAGCACGCCATCGTCGGCCAGGCGTTGCAGGTTCTGGCAGGCGGCCTCCGGGCTCACCATCAGCGCAAGCGCCGACGCGTAG
>JBCKPH010000061.1:0-15239 GCA_038901755.1 Burkholderiaceae bacterium
CGGCATTTCCCGGTTAACGCTAAATCGGCAGACGGCATGAACCTTCGGCCCCGCCTACGGACATTTCCCGTCCAACAGGTCCAAGTATGCATCGAAGCTGTGCGCGGCGCGAGCGGTCGGTGGCAGTTGCGGCCTACCCCTGCAGCGCAAACCGGTTCCCGGCTTGCGTGACAATGTCCGGCCACCGACACCATCATGTCAAGCTCTTTCGATATTCCACACGACCCGCCCGGCAGCGCGGGATCGGATTCGCCGCGCTACCGGCGCATCCTGTGGGCCGCCTTGGTCATCAACCTCGCCATGTTCGGCGTCGAAATTGCCGCCGGCCTGCATTCGGGTTCGGTGTCGCTGCTGGCCGATGCCATCGATTTTTTTGGCGATGCCGCCAATTACGCCATCACTCTTGTGGTGCTGCCGCTGGGACTGGGCTGGCGCTCGCGGGCGGCGCAAGTCAAGGCGTTGAGCATGATCGCGTTCGGACTCTTCATTGCCGGCCGGATGCTTTGGTCGTTCTATCAAGATCTGCCGCCCGAGCCCCTGACCATGGGCCTGGTGGGCTTGCTGGCCCTGGTCGCCAACGTGGCGGTAGCGTTCATGCTGTACGCCTACCGCAACGGCGACGCCAACATGCGCGGCGTCTGGCTTTGCTCGCGCAACGACGCGATCGGAAACCTGGCTGTGGTGCTGGCAGCCATTGGGGTCGCCGGAACCCGCACCGTATGGCCCGACCTGATCGTGGCGGGCGGCATGGCCGCGCTGGCGCTGTTCAATGGCGGGTCGATCCTGCGCCAGGCACGCGGCGAACTCGACGAGCTGGCGCGCCAGGACGGGCAGGAGCACGGGCGGGCAGGTCGGTAGGCACAGACTGCGAAGGGGCGAATTTTCCCTCGATGGGGAACTTGGTCCTGTTTTTCGTATCATCCACACCCATGCGTTTTCTCCTGATCGCCTTGATGATGGTCCTGACGCCCGTTCGTGGCTTGATGAGCGACGCCATGGCAATTGGCATGTTCTCGACGCAGCTAATGGCGCAGACCGCGCAGGCGGCGGGCGCCACGACCGGGCAAGCAAAGGCCGTAGCGTCGTTGGACGCCTCGAAGCAGCCAGCACATCACCACGACCCGTCCGGCTCGCTCGAAGACTGCGCTGATGCCGCCGCGCCCGCCCTCATCACGGGCAATTGCAGCGCGGACGGATCGGGCTGCGCGACGCAAGTCGCGCAAGGCTGTGAATCCTGCTCGGCCTGCCAGTCCTGCCACGGCGTCGAGCTCGTCACCGACCTGTCCGGCAATGGGGACCTGCTACGGTCCCGGCGCGCAACGACGGCCGCGCTGACGGATTTTGTCAGCGCCGAGGGCGAGCCCGCCCTCAAAACCCCCATCTCCTGATCTTCCTGCCCTAGGTTCGTCCGCGCTCGGTCCTTGCGACCGAGACGGACTGGTTGAGTGTGATCGTTCGATCACTTCCATCGTTGTTCAGGAGATCCAATTGATTCGCCATTCATTTTTCGCCGCCGCCCTGCTGCTGGCAGCGCCCGCCTTGAGCTGGGCGCAGTCCGGCAACAAGGCCATGCTTCCAGCGGCAAGCAACCCCGGCGCGTCCGTGCCCGGGCCGCTTTATCAATCCGCGTTTCAGGGCCTCAGCAAGGGCGTTGAAACGGAAACCCTGAACTGGACCAAGGCCAATGCCGAGGTCGGCCAGTTCCGCCGTGGCCATATCGACGTTCTCAAGTGGGAAGGCATGCAAGTGAAAGATGCGCCGCTTGCGCCCTCTGGCTCGGCCGTTCCGGCAAGAAAGTGAATATGCCCATGTTCAATCGAAGAAATCGCAGTCTCGGTTGCACCGCCGCGGCGCTGTCAGCCCTGTTGCTTTCCGGCTGCACCACCCTGTCAGCAGACGCCGGACTGGCCGAGGTGCAACAGCTTTCCGAGGGCAGGACCGGGGTCGTCAATGCCAAGCTGAGCAAGGACGCCGCGGCAGTTCAAACCCTTGTTGACGAATTGCTGGCCAAGCCGCTGAGCGCCGAAGCCGCGGTTCGCGTCGCTCTGCTGAACAACCCCAGCCTGCAGGTCGCTCTGGCCACCTTGGAGATCAGCGACGCCGATCGTGTGCAGGCGGGCCGACTCGCCAACCCGCATCTGGCCCTGGGCCGGTTCAAGGCCGGCGAAACAGTGGAAATCGAGCGCATGCTGAGGTTCGACGTGATCGGTCTGCTGAGCCTGCCCTGGCGCGCGCGTTGGCAGGGCCAGCAACACGAGCTGGCAAAACTGGACGCCGCGCAGGAGGTGATCCGCTTGGCGGCGGCGACACGCAGGGGATGGACCCGCGCCGTCGCCGCGCAACAAACCGCTGCTTACATGGCTGACGTGAAGGAGGCCGCCGAGGCCGGCGCCGAACTGGCCAGGCGCATGACCAGGGTCGGCAACTGGAGCAAGCTCAGGCAGGCGCGCGAGCAGTTGATGCTGGCCGACAGCCTGGCGCAGTTGGCTCGGGCCCGGCATCAGGCCACGGTGGAACGCGAGAATCTGACTCGGCTGATGGGCCTGTGGGGAACCCAGACGAGTTTCACTCTCGCCGAGCGCCTGCCCGACCTCCCGGCGCAGGCGTCCGAGATGCAGGACATCGAGGCCCGGGCCCTGCGCGAGCGGCTTGACCTGCGCGCGGCGCTGGCCGAGTCCGCCTATGTCGCCGATTCGCTGGGGCTGGTCCGGCTGCAGGGCTATTTCAATGCGCTGGAACTGGGCTACGAGCGCAGCACGCATTTTGACAATGCGGCTGGAGCCAAGGAGACGCGACGCGGCTGGGAACTGGAACTGGCCCTGCCGATTTTTGATCTTGGTGGCGCGCGCAATGCGCGGGCGCGGGCCCTGTACCAGCAGTCGCTGGCGCGCATTCGCGAGGTGTCCATCCGCGCCCGCAGCGAGGCGCGCGAGGCCTACCACGGCTACCGCAGCGCCTACGACTTGGCGCGCCATTACCGCGACGAGATCACGCCGCTGCGCAAGTTCATTCACGAGGAAACCCTGCTGCGCTACAACGGCATGCTGGCAAGCGTCTGGGACCTGCTGGCCGACGCCCGGGGCCAGATCATGAGCGTGAACAGCGCCATCGAGGCCCAACGCGACTTCCTCCTGGCCGAGATTGACCTGCAAATGAGCCTGACCGGAACCTCGCCCGGAGGGCTGGCCGGATTGAAGTCAGGCGTAAGCGGCGCCGAGGCCGCCCCTGGTCATTGATGCAAACAAAATATCCGAGATAAAACCATGAACCGACGTAATTTCTTTAGTGGCGCAGCGCTGAGCGCGGTCGCCGCCACCAGCGTGAGCCGCGTGGCCATGGCGGCCCTGCCCGAGCCGGTCAGCATGACCCGGCCCGACACGGCCCCGCCCTTGGTACCCCAAAGCGGCCGACCCTACAACCCGGTCGTCACGCTGAACGGCTGGACCCTGCCCTGGCGCATGAACAACGGCGTCAAGGAATTTCATCTGGTGGCCGAACCGGTGGTGCGCGAGATCGCGCCCGGCATGAAGGCGACCCTGTGGGGCTACAACGGCCAGAGCCCGGGACCGACGATCGAGGTGGTGGAAGGCGACCGGCTGCGCATCTTCGTCACCAACAAGCTGCCCGAACACACCACCATCCACTGGCATGGCCAGCGTCTGCCGAACGGCATGGACGGGGTCGGCGGCTTGAACCAGAAGCATATTCCGGTGGGCAAGACCTACGTCTATGAATTCATCGCGCGCCGTCCCGGCACCTTCATGTACCACCCGCACGCCGACGAGATGGTGCAGATGGCGATGGGCATGATGGGCTTTTGGGTTACCCACCCCAAGGAAGCGCATCCGCTGATCGACCCCGTGCAGCGCGACTTCTGCTTCCTGCTGAACGCCTACGACATCGACCCGGGCAGCAGCACGCCGATCATCGCCACCATGACTGACTTCAACCTGTGGACCTGGAACAGCCGCGCCTTTCCGGGCATCGATTCGCTGAATGTGCGGCTGGGCGACAAGGTGCGCGTTCGCATGGGCAACCTGAGCATGTCGAACCATCCGATCCACCTGCACGGGCACGAATTTCTGATCACCGGCACGGACGGCGGACCGACCCCGCTGTCAACCCGCTGGTACGAGGTAACGACCGACGTTGCAGTGGGGCAGATGCGGCAGATCGATTTTCTGGCCGACGAGGAAGGCGACTGGGCCTTTCACTGCCACAAGAGCCACCACACCATGAACCCGATGGGCCACAGCGTGCCGAACATGATTGGCGTGGACCACCGCGGCCTGATCAGCAAGATCCAGAAACTGGTGCCCGACTACATGATGATGGGTGAGCGCGGCATGGCCGACATGGGCGAGATGGAGATGCAGATTCCCGAGAACACCCTGCCGATGATGACCGGGACCGGTCCCTACGGCCCGGTCGAGATGGGCGGCATGTTCAGCATGGTCAAGGTGCGCAAGGAGCAAAAGGCCGGCGACTACAGCGACCCGGGCTGGTACCAGCAGCCAGCCGGAACCCAGGCCTTTGAATGGACCGGCAATTTGCCCGAGCCGGCGCGATTCAAGTCCGAAATGGCGTCAAACAACGGTCAGGCGCCGGGACTGAACAACCCTGGCTCGGCGCCGAGCCCGGCGCCGAGCCCGGCGCTTGAGCTGGCGGTACGCAAGCCCGGCAGCGGCGCGCGCAAGTATTGATTTTCTTATTTTCCTTCACTAACCTGAGAACCGCGTAGTGAATCGACGAACACTGATGACGGCAGCCTTTTTGAGCAGCACCGGCTCGCTTGCGCTGGCCCACGGCAGCGCGCTCCATGCGAAGCCGCCGGGAAAAGTCAAGAAGGAGCAAAAGCCCTGGGGCATTGCCGGCGATGCCAGGGACGTCACACGAAGCGTCACCGCGTCCATGACGGACGATATGCGCTTTTCGCCGGAGCGCACCGAGGTCAATCAAGACGAAACCGTGAGGTTCGTACTGAAGAACCAGGGTAAATTGATGCATGAGTTTGTCATCGGCGCCAGAAAAGATCTCGAAGAGCACGCGGCGATGATGGTCAAGTTCCAAAAAATGGAGCACGATGAGCCCTATATGTCGCATGTAGCGCCTGGAAAAACCGGAGAGATAATCTGGACGTTCAATCGAGCGGGCGAGTTCGAGTTCGCCTGCCTGATTGCCGGGCACTTTCAGTCCGGAATGGTCGGCAAGATCAATGTGGGGAGGTCTGGAGATGATCCATCAATCACTGGCTGAGGCGCCTGAGGCAACTGAAATCGGACGCCGAGCGCTGTTGGGGTCGGCCCTTGGCAGCCTGCTCATGCTGGCGGCATGCCAGCGCACCGAGCCGGATCCCGCCCAGGCCAACTTGCCAAAGACCCTGCTGCACGCTCCAGCGCATGTCGCGGCTTCGCCGTTTGCCGTTGAGGTGTGGAAGTCCCCCTATTGCGGTTGCTGCAAGCTTTGGGTCCGGCATCTCGAGGCCCATGGATTCAGCGTCACGGCCTACGACGTTTCAGACACCGCGGCCATGCGCAGCCAGCTTGGCATGCCGGCAAATTTTGGTTCCTGCCACTCGGCGCGCATCGCCGGCTACATCATCGAGGGCCACGTTCCCGCCGCGGACATCAAACGCCTGCTGGCGGAAAAACCGGACGTGATCGGTCTGGCGGTGCCTGGCATGCCCATTGGCAGCCCTGGCATGGAACAGGGCGAGCAACGCGACAAGTACGATGTCCTGCTGGTTCTTCGCAACGGCCGATCACGTGTATTTCAATCCCACTCCTGAAAGATAACCCGACATGAACAAACTTCTACTAACACTCGCATTGGCGCTTGGCTCCGGCGCAGGCATGGCTCAATCCACCACGCCTGCGGGCAAGGAAATGAGCGAGGCCGAGATCCGCAAGTTCGACAAGGACGCGAAGAAAATCACCCTCAAGCACGGCCCGATCAAGAACCTGGACATGCCGGGAATGACCATGGTCTTTCAGGTGCGCGACCCAGCCCTGCTGGAAAAACTGGGGCAGTTTGCGGTGGGCGACAAGATCACCTTCGCCGCCGAACAGCAACAGGGGGCCTATGTGGTGACACAGGCGAACAAGGTCGCCGCCAAGTAAACCAACTGGATACCATGTTTGCAGTCGCGTCGACAACAAGGCGGCACGGAAAACCATGAGGCCCTGGCGCCACACGTCCAATAACGGACGCCGGTCCCGGCATCGGGTCGTCGTGGCGCTTTGGGTCCTGCTGCATCTGCTGTTCGCGCAGTTGGCGCTGGCAAGCTACCAGTGTCCCGGCCGAGCCAGCAGCGGCAGCGGCGGCGGCGGCGACGGGATGACCGCGGAGGCGGCATTGCCCGACCGGGTTGCCGACGCCGCAGCACCTTGCCCGCTGGCCATGGCGGCGTCGGTCATGGACCCGGATCTGCCCCATCTGTGCCAGACGCATTGCAACCCCGACGGCCAAGCGTACAACGGCAACTATCAGGCTTTGCAGCCGGGCATGGCCGACCTGGGGCCAGCCTTTTTACCCCCGGCCCGTAGCTCCGAGCTGGCTCAGCGCGCCGCATTGCAGGCGCCAGATCTCAGACGCACCAGCGCTCCGCCCCTGACCGTACAGCACTGCTGCTGGCGCATTTGACCTCCACCCGCTGATCGTTCAAGCCGGGCCTGGACCCGCGCTGGCGCTTCATCCTGGTCGATTCGGAGGTTTTATGTTTCATGTTTCCTTTTTCCGTCTGATAGCTGGATTCCTTCTTTCGCTGGCAGCCTTGTGCGCGTCTGCCGCCAGCGACGCACCGTTGACGCTGCCGGAGGCGCAACAGATCGCCCTGCGCCGTTCACTCGAAACGACTGGCCTGACCGCCAGCGCGGCCGCGTCGCGGGAAATGGCGGTCGCGGCCGGGCAATTGCCCGATCCGGTGCTGCGGCTGGGTCTGGACAACCTGCCCCTGAGCGGGCCGGACCGCTTCTCTCTGACACGAGACATGTTTCGCGTCGGCCTGATGCAGGAATTCACACGCAGCGACAAGCGCCGGGCCAGAAGCGCGCGCTTCGAGCGGGAGGCCGAGGTGGCCGGCGCGGCTCGCCTGCTGGCGCAGACCGAGCTGCGGCGCAACACGGCGCAGGCCTGGCTGGAGCGGCATTTTCAGCAGGCCATAGGCGAGCTGCTGTTGGCGCAACGCAGCGAGACCAGCCTGCAGATCGAAGCGGCGGATGCCGCCTACCGGGGCGGGCGTGGTGCGCAGGCCGACGTTTTCGCCGCCCGTTCGGCCGTGGCGCAATTGGACGACCGGATGCGCCAGGTGCAGGCGCAGACGGCGGTCGCACGCACCAGGCTGGCGCGCTGGGTCGGCCAGGACGCTGAACGGTCACTTGCGCCAGCGCCAAATCTGGCGACGCTGCGTCTTGACACAGGCCGGCTCGAGACCGAGCTGCTGCGCGAGCCGAGGATTGTGCTGCTGCAGAGCGAGCAAGCCATGTCGGGGGCAGAAGCGAACATCGCACGCAGCAACAAACGCGCGGATTGGAGCGTCGAGTTGATGTTCAGCCAGCGCGGATCGGCTTACTTGAACATGCTCTCCGTGGACCTGTCGATTCCCCTGCAATGGGATCAAAAGAACCGGCAAGACCGCGAACTCGCGGCCAAACTCGCCATGGTCGAACGCCAGCAGGCGCAACGCGAGGAGGTGGCGCGTGAACTGCTGGCGCAGGCCCGCGCCTGGCTGCAGCAGTGGCAGGCGAATCGGGAGCGCCTGGTCTTTTACGATCAATCGATCATTCCGCTGGCGGCGCAGCGAACCCGTGCGGCACTGGCCAGTTACCGCGGCGGCGCCGGGCCCTTGAATGCCGTGTTGGATGCCAGGCGCATGGAAATCGACGCTCGCCTGGATCGGCTGCGGCTCGACATGGAAACCGCCAGCCTTTGGGCGCAACTCAATTTTCTGCTGCCTGATGAGCAGGATCTGAACGCAGCAATCAACCCCGTTATCCGCATGGAGCAATGAACATGAAACACAAGTCTTTGTCGATCGGGCTGCTCGCCATCGTCCTGGCCGGCGCAGCCGGTTACGGCCTGTACATGCTGGGCATGAATCAAGGCATGGGGATGGCTAACCTGCCCTTGGCTGGAGCGTCTGGAGCGGCCGGAGCGGCTGGGCCCGCCACTCCAGCGGGCGTCCCGCAAACCATCGCCGAGGGCGAGGCGGCAACGCGACGCCATATCGAAAGCGGCCTCAAGGCCGGGGACACAGATCCGCTGGTCGGACGCAAGATTATTTACTACCACGACCCCATGGTGCCGGGCAACCGCTTCGACAAGCCGGCCAAGTCTCCCTTCATGGACATGATGCTGGTACCGGTCTATGCACAAAGCGACTCGGACGCCGACACAGGCCGCGTCATCGTCAGCCCACGGGTTCAGCAGAACCTCGGCGTTCGGACCGAAGCCGTGGTTGAAGGGAGCCTGACGCCCGAGCTGGAGACCGTGGGCAGCATCGCTTTCAACGAGCGCGACCAGGTCTTGCTGCAGGCGCGTGCCGCTGGATTCGTCGAGAGCCTGTCGGTGCGTGCCACCCTGGACCGTGTCCGCAAGGGCCAGTTGCTGGCCGAGTTGTTCCTGCCCGACTGGGTGGCCGTGCAGGAGGAATTCCTTTCTCTGCGTCGCATGCAGGGCACCGAGCTGGCGCCGCTGATCGACGCGGCGCGCCAGCGCATGCGTTTGGCCGGGATGGACGCGCAGCAGATTGCTCGGGTGGAGAGCAGCGGACAGGTTCAAGCCCGGGTCGCCATCATCGCGCCAATCGACGGCGTGATCAGCGAACTGATGGTTCGCGAAGGCATGACCGTGATGTCGGGTGCGACCTTGTTTCGCATCAATGGCCTCGATACCGTCTGGGCCCAGGCCGAGGTGCCGGAGAGCCAGATTGCGCTGCTGCGTCCGGGCATCAGGGTGCGCGCCAGCAGTCCCGCACTGAGCGGTCTGAAATTCGAAGGCCGGGTCCAGACCATCCTGCCCGAGGTCAATCCTGCGACCCGGACCATCAAGGCCAGGGTCGAGTTGAACAATGCCAGCGGAAAATTGGTGCCCGGCATGCTGGTGCAGATGAAATTTCTCGACCCGCGCGCCGGCAAGACGCTGCTGGTTCCCAGCGAGGCCGTCATACAGACCGGGCAACGCACGGTGGTCATGCTGGCTGAGGACAATGGGCGATTCCGTTCGATCGACGTGCAAACCGGAGCCGAGAGCGCCGGTCAGACCGAAGTCAAGCGCGGCTTGAAGGCGGGCCAGCGGGTGGTGGTGTCCTCGCAGTTCCTGATCGACTCCGAGGCCAGTCTGCGCGGATTCGAGGCCCGTTTGAATGTCGAAAACAAGCCGGCAGCAGCGGCGACGACGCACCGAGGCGAAGCGCGGCTTGAGAAAGTCGGGAAGGAGACCGTCAGCCTGATCCACGGGCCGATCGCGTCGCTGAAATGGCCGACCATGACCATGGACTTCAAGCCACCGCCCGGTGGCGTCCCGCCAGACCTGCGGGTTGGCGACAGCCTGAGCTTTGAATTCCTGATGACCCAAGACGGTCCACCGCAAATCACCAAGATGACGCGAATCAAGGCAGCCACTGGAATTCCAGCTCCTGCCAAGGCCAAGCCATGATCGCCAGCATCATTCGCTGGTCGATCGCCAACCGCTTCCTGGTGCTGCTCGCCACCGTGCTGGTCAGCGCCTGGGGCGTGATTGCGGTACTGAAAACGCCGCTGGACGCCTTGCCGGACCTGTCCGACGTGCAGGTCATCATCCGCACGCCCTACCCAGGGCAGGCGCCACGCATTGTCGAGAACCAGGTCACCTACCCGTTGACCACGACCATGCTGTCGGTGCCCGGCGCCAAGGTGGTGCGTGGCTACTCCTTCTTTGGCGACTCCTTCGTCTACGTGTTGTTTGAAGATGGGACCGACCCCTACTGGGCGCGTTCCCGGGTGCTTGAATACCTCAATCAAGTGCAGTCACGTTTGCCTGCCAACGCCAAGCCGGCCTTGGGTCCGGACGCCACGGGTGTTGGCTGGATCTACCAGTACGCCCTGGTCGATCGCAGCGGCAAGATGGACCTGGGCCAGTTGCGCGCGCTGCAGGACTGGTTCCTCAAGTTCGAATTGAAGTCCGTGCCCAATGTCGCAGAAGTTGCCACGGTGGGCGGCATGGTGCGCCAGTACCAGGTGGTGCTGGATCCGAATCGGCTGGCGGCCTATGGCATCACCCATGAGCGGGTGATCCAGGCCCTGCAGCGTTCGAATCAGGAAGCGGGCGGCTCGGTGCTTGAGCTGGGCGAGGCCGAGTACATGGTGCGCGCCTCGGGCCTGCTGGCCAGCCTGGATGACTTTCGCAAGATACCGCTGCGCGCCAACGACGCCGGGGTCAGCGTGCGCCTGGGTGACGTGGCGCGTATCCAGATGGGTCCGGAGATGCGGCGCGGCATTGGCGAGCTCGACGGCGAGGGCGAAGCCACGGGTGGCGTGATCGTCATGCGTTATGGCAAGAACGCGCTGGAAACCATCGCCGCGGTCAAGGCCAAGATCGCCTCGCTGCAGGACAGCCTGCCCAGCGGGGTCGAGATCGTGCCAACCTACGATCGCTCCAACCTGATCGAGCGCGCCGTGCTGAACCTGCGCGACAAGCTGATCGAGGAATTCATCGTGGTGGCCCTGGTCTGCCTGGTCTTCCTGTTTCACCTGCGCTCGGCTCTGGTGGCAGTCGTGTCCCTGCCGCTGGGCATCCTGGCGGCCTTCATCGTAATGCAGCACCAGGGCATCAATGCCAACATCATGTCGCTCGGCGGCATCGCCATCGCCATCGGTGCGATGGTCGACGCGGCGGTGGTGATGATCGAAAACGCGCACAAGCATCTGGAACGCTGGCACCACGCTCACTCTCACTCCCTCGCCCCCGCCGGGGGAGAGGGCAGGGGTGAGGGGGCCCAACGGGAGATGAGCAACGACGAGCGCTGGCGTGTCATCGGCGAGGCGGCGACCGAGGTCGGCCCGGCGCTGTTCTTCTCGCTACTCATCATCACCCTGTCCTTCGTCCCGGTGTTCACGCTAGAGGCACAGGAGGGCCGACTGTTCTCGCCGCTGGCCTACACCAAGACCTATGCGATGGCGGCAGCGGCCGGACTGGCCGTGACCCTGGTTCCGGTCCTGATGGGTTACCTGATCCGTGGCCGGATTCCTGATGAAAAGAGCAACCCGCTCAATCGTGGCTTGATCGCCTTGTACCACCCACTGCTCAACGGGGTCCTGGCCTGGCCATGGCTGACCTTGCTGCTGGCCTTGGCCCTGCTGGCCACCACTGCGCTGCCCATTCTGCGCATTGGTGGCGAATTCATGCCGCCGCTGGACGAAGGCGATCTGCTCTACATGCCTAGTGCCCTGCCGGGCCTCTCGCCGGGCAAGGCGAGCGAACTGCTGCAGCAGACGGATCGGCTGATCAAAACCGTGCCTGAAGTCCTCTCGGTGTACGGCAAGGCGGGACGGGCCGAAACCGCGACCGACCCGGCGCCGCTGGAAATGTTCGAGACCACCATCCAGTTCAAGCCGCGAGCACAGTGGCGCGCCGGCATGACGCCCGACAAACTCGTCGAGGAGCTGGACCGCACCGTCAGGATTCCGGGTCTGTCCAACATCTGGGTGCCGCCCATTCGAAACCGCATCGACATGCTGGCCACCGGCATCAAGAGCCCGGTCGGCGTCAAGGTGTCGGGTGCCGATCTGGCCGAGATCGACCGGCTGACCCTGGAGATCGAGCGGGCCGTGAAGGACCTTCCAGGAGTCAGCAGCGCGCTGGCCGAACGATTGACAGGCGGTCGCTACATCGACATTGACATCAAGCGCGATGCGGCCGCACGATACGGGCTCAACATCGCCGACGTGCAGTCCCTCATCGCTTCGGCCATTGGCGGCGACAACGTGGGAGAAACGGTGGAAGGGCTGCAACGCTTCCCGATCAACGTGCGCTACCCGCGTGAACTGCGTGACACCTTGCCCAAACTGCGCAACCTGCCCTTCGTCACCGAGCGCGGCACCCGCCTGGTGCTGGGCGACGTTGCGGACCTGCGCATCAGCGACGGGCCACCGATGCTGCGCAGCGAGAACGCCCGCCTGTCGGGCTGGGTCTATGTGGACATCCGTGGCCGCGACCTGCGCTCGGCCGTGCTCGACATGCAACGCGCGGTGGCGGCCCGGGTCAAGCTCGGTCCTGGCTATTCCGTTTCCTGGTCGGGCCAATTCGAATTCCTGGAGCGGGCCACCGCCAGGCTCAAGGTGGCGGTGCCCTTCACCTTGCTGATCATTTTCGTCCTGCTGTTCGTCACCTTCAGCAGGTTTGATGAAGCCCTGCTGATCATGGCCACCCTGCCCTTTGCCCTGGTGGGTGGGTTCTGGTTGCTCTACCTGCTCGGCTTCAACATGTCGGTGGCCACGGCCATCGGCTTCGTTGCGCTGGCCGGTGTGGCAGCCGAGTTCGGCGTCATCATGCTGCTCTACCTGAAGCAGGCCTGGGACGCGCGCATCGCCCTGGGAAAGACCAGCGAAGCGGATCTGCTCGACGCGATCCGCGAGGGCGCCGTGCTGCGCGTGCGCCCCAAGGCCATGACGGTGGCAGTCATCATCGGCGGCTTGCTGCCCATCATGTTCGGCTCGGGTACCGGGTCGGAGGTGATGCAGCGCATCGCCGCTCCGATGGTCGGCGGCATGGTCACCGCGCCACTGCTCTCGATGCTGGTGGTACCGGCGGTGTTCTGGCTGCTCCGGCGTCGCGGCCTGCGCCGAAGCATGGCTTCCGGGCCTGCGGCAGCGCCCATCTCAGCCGAGCCATTGTCCCTGGCTTCATCACCGTCAGGAAGCTGATATGGACATGTTTGCCCATGCGCTCTGGGCCGGTCTGGGCACTGCCGCGGCCAGGCGACGCATGAGCGTGGCACGGGCCACTGTCGTGACCACGGTCGGTCTGGCGGTGCTGCCTGATCTTGTGCAGTTCCTGCCGCTGCTCGGCTGGATCATTGCGGGCGATGGCAGCTGGACCGCCTTGTGGGCCTTCGCCCTGGCGAGTCCCGGCCAGGAACCCGCGTTGCCGCCCCTGGTCAACACCCTGTCGCACCATTTGTACTGCACCATGCACAGCGCGGTGGTCGCCGCCCTGGTGACGGTCCTGTTGTGGCTGAAGCTGCGCCAATTCTGGTTTCCCCTCGCCGGCTGGTGGAGCCACATCGTGCTCGACGTTTTCACGCACTCTGAGGACTATTACGTCGTCCCCGTGTTTTATCCGTTCACGTACCAAGGCTTCGATGGCTGGGCCTGGAACCTGCCCTGGATGCTCGCGCTCAACTACGGCGCGCTGACCCTTGCCGTCATTGCGCTCTGGCTGACGCGGCGCCGAAAATGAACAACGCATGAGCGCTCGCCGCACTTGGGCCGCACTTTGGCTGCGCCTGAAATATCGGCTTGACCGAATGGGCACGGACGACGGGCTCTTTTTGTCGCGTGACGCGGGAGACAAGTTCGAGCGCATCGTGGACGGCGTCCGGGTGCTCGCCCAGACCTTCGACCTCGATGGCGAGCATCTGTGGTTCAGCAGCTAAGCAACCCGGGCAGCATTGAGCAAGATCGCCCTGAAGGCCGGCGCAACGCGGGTTCCGCGCCGACTCGGGGCAACCGGGCCCTCAATGCAACGCGGCGACCAGCGGGCATGAAATGTTGCCTTTGCTCGATCGGCAGGCGATCAGCAACTTGGCAAGGGCCGCCTGCATACGATTCAGGTCGGCAAGTTTTTCGCGAATGCTGCTGAGCTTGTGTTCGGCCAGCAGGCTGGCCTCGCGGCAATGTGTTCCGTCCTCAAGTTTGAGCAGTTCGGCGATTTCGTCCAGGCTGAAGCCGAGGCGCTGCGCTGATTTCACAAATCGAACCCGCGAGACATCGGCTTCGCCGTAGCGCCGAATGCTGCCGTAGGGCCGGTCCGGCTCTTGCAACAAGCCCTTGCGTTGGTAGAAGCGGATGGTCTCTACATTGACGCCGGCGGCCGTGGCAAAGGCGCCGATGCTGAGATGGGTTGGACTTTTCATGATGCCGCTTGACTCCGTACATGACTACGGAAGTAAGCTTACGTCAAGCACTCCGAATTTGAAAGGAAACAGATGTCCGAGACGCAAGAGGGGCGCGGCGCTCTGCTGACAGGTGGGACTGCGGCCATCCTTGCATCCGCCTGCTGCCTTGGTCCGCTGGTTCTGATCGGTCTGGGCTTCAGTGGCGTCTGGATTGGCAATCTGACCGTGCTTGAGCCCTACCGCCCAATTTTCATCGGCGCTGCTCTGCTGGCCCTGCTGTTTGCCGGGCGGCGCATTTTCCGCCCTGTTCAAGCGTGCAAGCCGGGAGAAGCTTGCGCTGTTCCGCAGGCGCGAACGGTCCACAAGACAGCTTTCTGGAGCGTCGCGACGCTGATCCTGTTGGCGATTGGTTTTCCCTACCTCCTGCCCTATTTCTACTGATGAGGAACACAACATGCAAAGTCAAATATCCTCACTCGCGCTAACCTGGAATTCACCATGAAAAAACTGCTTGCTTCCCTCGCCATGCTGGCATTCTTTGGTCCATCGTGGGCGGCGCTCCAGACGGTCACCCTGTCGGTGCCGGGCATGACCTGCGCCGCCTGCCCGATCACGGTCAAGATGGCCATCGCCAAAGTGGTCGGCGTGCTCAAAACAGAGGTGAGTTTCGAGAAGCTCGAGGCCATTGTCGTTTTCGATGACTCCAAGACCAGCGTGCAAGCACTGACCAAGGCGACCGCCGACGCCGGCTATCCCTCCGCGCTAAGGAAATGATCATGCAGGATCCGAAGAAGCTATTGCGAACCGGCGTCATTGGCACGGTCCTGACTGCGCTTTGTTGCTTCACCCCGATTCTGTTCATCCTGCTCGGCATCATTGGCTTGTCGGCGCTTACCGGTTACCTTGACTACATCCTGTTTCCCGCGCTCGCAGGGTTTATCGCATTGACCATTTACGCGCTCTACCGCAAGCGCCAGGCCGATGCCGGTCGCGCGCGATCGGGCGCGGGAGAAATTCAATGATCGAAATCGAGGCGAGCCTCGACGAAATCACAAGCCAGCGAGGAGCGGGCGCAACGGCTGCGCTCGACAAGCGCGGTGCTGCCCTTCACGTTGCGATCATCGGCAGCGGAGGCGCCGCCATGGCG
>JBCKPH010000062.1:0-14974 GCA_038901755.1 Burkholderiaceae bacterium
AGCAGCATTCACAAACCCTCAGCCGCCCGCCGCAACCCCTCATCCAGAGAAATCGGCGGCGTCCAGCTCAACAAGCGGCGGGTTTGCTCGTAGTACGGCTGGCCGCCGAAGAACTGCTTAGTCACCCCTGCAAAATTCAAATCAAGCCGACCCTCACCCCAACCCTCTCCCGCAAGCGGGCGAGGGAGCAAAGGCAGGTGGGAGAGACATCTGGCCCCCTCGCCCCCGTACGCGGGGCGCACGGGTATCTGTTGCCAGTGAAACGCCCTCGCGCCGTGGCCGCCCGCTGAGCAGCGGCACCAGCATGCGCATGGGATGAAGCAATTCAGGCGGCGATAGCCTCGTCCTCTTGAACGCTGGGTGTCCAGTGGCCATGGTCTTCCTGGACCACAATGCGCTGCTTGACTAGACGTTCCACGGTTTTAATACGATCAACGGCACGGCGAATTGGCTCATTGCCTTGCGCATGCGCGGCGTAGAACAGTCGAATCAGCTTGTTAGCCCAGCGCGGCACCTTGCCTGACTTCTCCCAGCGGGCGATGGATTGCCCATCAATGCCCATGATCTTGCCCAATGCCGGTTGCGACAAGAGCATGCCTGCACTGCGAATGTAGCGAAACTCAACGCCAGTCAGAATTCCCGTCTTCTGCGCCAAGGCAATACAAATTGCCTCGGTCAACCCGTCGCCATCGCGAATAGCGACAGCCTCTCCGTAGGGGGTTTTCTTGATCCGGTAGCCGTTGGCCAGCCACACATTGCGCAGCCCCCCATCCGTGTAGTGGTACATGGTCAATCCCTCTTAATGTCAATCACTGTGACAACCGTTAGGTCTGGTGCCGGGTATTCCACGTAGACCACCACCGCAACTTGCATACCGGCCACAAAACGCTGCATCCTGCACAACATCCCGGGGTGCTTCATATCGGGCTCGGGCGGAAGCGCCAAGTGGCCAAAGCGCAGCACCTCCAACACCATCGGATCGTTGACATAGCGCTGGCGCATCCGAACTCTGGCGTGGTTTGTGATCGCCACGTTCGCCGAATCTTCAGCGCTGCGCCGAATGTGTTTTTCAATTTGGCGATTGGTTGGTGTTGCCAAGCACGGGACCTATCATTTTGATGGGTTCAATTGTGCCACGAACAGTACCGGGCTTTTGCTCGCCCCGCGCAGAAACAGCCACCCGTCGCTGGATGGCCTGCACGAACGCCTCACGCTCGGCCTGCGCGAAGGCAATCGCCACAATGGCCGAGGCATCGACGACGATCATTGCGGCAGTCCGTGTTCGTCCCACGCCAGCGGGTCGAAGGCGTCTGCCCGGTCAGCAACCTGGTCCAGTTGCGCCAGCAACACCGTCATGCTGGCGCTGCCTTTGGCGCTGCCGATGTGCTGGATGTTGGCGCCGGGCGCGCCGCCTGCCGTGATGGTGAGCGGCTTGTCGTGCTGGCGCGAAGGCCGATGCAGCCCGCCGCCCCCTCACCCCAACCTGCCTTTGCTCCCTCTCCCGCTTGCGGGAGAGGGCAGGGGTGAGGGTCGATGGGCTTACTCCCTCTCCCGCCTGCGGGAGAGGGCAGGGGTGAGGGGGCCATCGAATAGCTGCGGCCGCTGGCCCAGATGCGCGGGTACATCGATCAACTGCGCGACGCATGCGCCGCTGGCGACAGCGACGCCGTCAGGGAGCTGTTGCTTTCTGCGGTGGAACAATTCACGCCGCAATGCGCCAATCAGGACATCCTCGCCGCACCGGCCGTCGACGTGAACGACGCGGTCACGTGACCACAGGCTTGGTGTTAGGCGCGCCGGAGGCCCGCCTGGCAATCATGATGCCCAAAACCAGATACGCCAACAGGAAGGGCAGATACACCAACAGACGCTGCTCGCCCGGAATGCTAAGCATCCAGATCGCGCCAAATCCCTGGAGGACGGCGAGGACGGCGTAGGCAAGCGTGACCTGACGGGGTGAATAGCCCAGGCCACCCAGCAGTTGATACAGGTGGCCGCTACGGGAAGTCGAGCGCGACCACTGACCCTGCCATAACTTCCGAACAATCGTGAAGCCGGTGTCGAACCCCAGATGCAGCAGCAGCAGAGGCACCACCGCAAGCGAGGTGTGCGCATGGTCGTAACGGGCAGCCACGATCGCCATCACCGCGAAAGCGAAGCCGAGAAAAGTGGCGCCCACATTTCCCAAATGAATCTTTGCCGGGTGCCAATTAAAAATCAGGAAGCCGAGCGCCGCCGCGCAAAGCGCCAGACTGCTCATGTAGATGAACCAGCTTCCCTGGCGAAAGGCAATGGCGCAAAAGAAGGCACTCGCGATCACTGCGGAGCTGGCGGCCAGCCCCTCCAGACCGTTCATGCGGCGGAACGTCAGCGTAAACGCCAACACCCATACCAAGGTGACCGGATAGACCCACCCGCCCCACGAGCCCGCGCCCAGCCAGCGTATTTGCAGTTCGTCAATCACCACGCCGGCGGCCATCAGTGCCGCGACGGCCAGCAGCAAGCTGATGGCGCTCATCTTGCCCAGCCGCGTGCGCAGGCCGGACCCTCTGGCACCAACGCCAATCAACAGTACTGCGGCGGCGATCGGCAAGAAATGGCGCGTGTCTATCGGGGCGCTGTCGCCCAGCAAATGGATCAGCACGATGCCGACCAGAAAAGCCAGCGCCACGGCAACCCCACCGTCGCGCAGCAGCGCCAGCGCCAGGCCAGGTAACCGTTCCGACTCTTCGGAGTCGGCAACGAATCGATAGAACACCGCAAGCAGCGTGCCGGCGATCAGGCACACGGTCAAAGCAACCACCGCCATCGCAAACAGGAAATGCTGTCCGACCGAACCAATCGGCATGTTGTGGGCCCTCCTGAAGGGCAATTATGGGCTGAACGCCAATTGGCGCGGGGGAATCCACCCTCTTATCGGGTCAACCCCAGACCCGCAAGTTCCAACGCAACGCCATCAGCAAAGGATCGCGGCTCATAACCAAAATCTCGACCAGCCTCGGAATGTTCAAAAGCCTTGTGTTCGTTGAGGCGCTCGATCTGCTCGGCTTTGATCGGCAGCCGACGCGTGAATCGTTCCACAATCTTCAGGTTTGCGACAACGAGTTTTGCGGGCAAGTGCAGCTTTCGGACTTTCCTTCCTAAAAGGCGGCAAACGGTGTCGATCAATTGGTTGTAGGTTAGCGCGCTCAGACCGGAGATGTTGTAGCATTTATTCTGGCTCTCAGGCGTCAATAACGCCTTCACAATTGCCTCCACCAAATCGCCAACATATACCGGTTGCTGCAGAAACTCTCCGGAGCCGAAAACGGGAATCACAGGCCATCGCTGCAAAAAATTTATGAGCCTGCAGATATTTCGATCTCGCGAAGAACCGTAAATCATCGTCGGCCTGAGAATCGTGTAGTTGAGCCCGCTGCCGATGACATCCCGCTCCGCGGCCAACCGCACCACTTTGCTCGTAGCATCCAGACTTGTAAAAACCGCAGTGGTGCTGATGAATACTGCACGTCTTACCTTCGCACGCTGAACTGCGTGCAGAATCTTTGGTGCGTGTCCGAATCCGAGTGAAGCGACATTCACGAGAGCATCACATCCCAGCAGAGAGCGCTCCAAAGATGCTGGATCATCGAGGTCGCCAATTGCGACTTCAACGCCATCGCCAGCATACCTAGTGCATTTCTCAGGGTCACGTGCGAAACAGCGGACAGTCAACCCGGCCGACAACAGACGCGGCACTACATAGGAACCTGTAAACCCGGTCGCGCCCGTCACGAGTACCTTCATCGCGAATCGACCTTCTTCTCATCGCAAACTGCCTCAATGACATCGAGGTACTTGCCAGCCAGCGCGCGTCGCGAATACCTTTCAATGAGAAAGGCCCGTCCCTTCCGACCGAGTTCGGCGCGACGTAGGTGATCATCTGCTAGGTTTCGTATGGCGCCAGCGATGGCTTGCGAGTCTTCGGGCGGCACGACCACGGCCCCTCCAGATTGATTCAGAATGGCCGCCGCCTCTCCGGAAACACTTGCGACAATCGGACACTCCATAGCCATCATCTCAAACATCTTTGAAGGAATAAATTTGTTGAAAATCGGAATATCGCGCAGAGGTACAAGACATACATCAGCTAGCGCATAAAATTTCCGTACATCATCCTTGTTCACCGAATCAAGAAATTGAACATTATTTAGGCCCTCGGCAGCCGCCCGGCGCACAAGCACTTCCTTCTCTGCGCCCTCTCCGACGAAGAGAAATTGCACACGCGGTTGATCAAGTAGCAAACACGCAGATTCCAGAATCCTTCCGAGCGCCTGAGAGATCCCGTGCGCACCCACGTAGAGCACGACAAACTTATCCTCTACACCAAGCTTGGCGGCGAGAGCGGTCGGCCGGCTTGTTGGCCTCCAGAATTCCTGATCGGCTCCGTTGGGAATGTTAATCACCTTTCCCTCCGGGATTCCGCGTTCAATCAGGTTTTCGCGAAAGGCCGACGTCACCGTAACCACGCGATCGGCTTGTCGGTAAAGGTGCAATTCCCAAGCTTCCAGTAGCGCTATCAAATAGGGATTCCGAAGAACTCCCAATTCCACGAACGCCGACGGCCAAAGGTCGCGGACCTCCATAATGAAGGGAACACCATGCCGCCGCGCCGTACGGTGCGCCGACATAGCGGCAAAAAACGTAGGGGACGTGCCAATCGTTACATCGGGCTTGCTCAAGCGTGCTTCGCTCAACCACGCGGAAGCCGCCCAATATGAGAGGTGGCCCAGTGCTTTCTTCGTAAAGCCTTTATTCGGTGTGATGTAGGTCCAGTGTCGGTGTACCTTGATGCCGTCGAGCATTTCAAGCATATATCGGCATCGCTCGTATCCGGGATAGACCTTTCCTGTCGGATGGTTAGGGAAACAGGTTACAACCTGAACGTCATGTTTCAATTCCAGCCATTGCTTCGCCATGTCATGAATGCGCGAGGAAGGGGCACCAATCTCAGGCGAGAAATAGTGGGAAAAAACCGCGATGTTCATGTTGTACCAAACTTCTGGGAAACGGCGGGAGGTCCAGGTCCACTCCGTTATTCGTTTGCTATACGCCCACCCCACAAAAGTCCAAGACGCTGGTGTTGAGCAATTTTTCCTTGGCCGACGGCTCAATGAATTGCTTGTGCTTGACGAGCACCGCCACGACATCAGCAGTAGCCAGCGCTTCCCCCAGATCAACAAGATTTAGCTGATCATGGCTATTGATGTTTGGCTCAACCGCCAGGACATCGCAGCCCTGTGCCTGCAATCTCAAGGCGATTTGCAAAGCCGGGGACTCACGCAGATCATCGATATCCGGCTTGAAGGCCAATCCCAGGCAGGCAACTTTTGGTTTGCGGCCGGTACGCACGGCGGCGTCGGCAACAGCAATCTTGATCTGATCAATCACCCATTCAGTCTTGTAGTTGTTCACCTCGCGGGCAGTACGTATCAGACGGGAATTTTCCGGATCGCGCGCCACAATAAACCATGGATCCACCGCAATGCAATGTCCACCCACACCCGCACCCGGTTGCAGAATGTTGACCCGCGGGTGCCGGTTGGCCAGTTGAATCAGCCGCCACACATCAATGCCCGCCTTGGCACAAAGCAGGGAAAGTTCGTTGGCAAATGCAATATTGACATCCCGGTAACTGTTCTCCGCAAGCTTGCACATCTCGGCAATGGGCGCCTCGGTCTCCAGGACTTGACCACGCACAAACGTGCGGTAAAACGCGCTCACGGCATGAGTCGCCCCCGCTGTTAACCCGCCCACAACACGGTCGTTTTCGACCAACTCGCTCATGATCTTGCCCGGAAGAACACGTTCCGGGCAGTAGGCGATGTGCACCCCCGAAACGTCAACTCCGGCATCCCCCAAAACATCCGACATCTTTTGTGTCGTGCCCACAGGCGAGGTTGACTCCAGGATCACAAGGTCACCAAGCTTGACCAAGCCAGCAATGCTGCGCGTCGCGGCCAAGACGTAGTCGATATTTGGTTGAGGGATGCCTTGTCCCTCATGGAACGGCGTCGGCACACAGATCATGTAGATATCTGCCTGCTGTGGTTCGGTGTATGCCTTGAGCTTTCCAGCCGCCACAGATGATCGAACGTAGGCATCCAGATCGGGCTCCACAATATGGATTCGCCCCTGGTTGATAGTCTCCACCACATGGGTGTTCAGGTCTACCCCTGCAACCTGGTATCCATTGCTCGCCAACAACGCTGATGTGGGCAAACCTATGTAGCCCAGACCTACCACGCACACCGTCTTCTTTTGCATTCAAATTTCCCTCAACACCGAAATGATTCGCTCACACGCCTTGCCATCGCCATAGGGGTTGTGCGCGCGCGCCATTGCCTTGTAGATAGCCTCGTTCTCCAGCAGTTCGACCACGCTGGCAACAATCCGCTCGCGGTCCGCACCCACCAGGCGCACGGTACCTGCCTGCACTGCCTCGGGCCGCTCGGTTACCTCCCGCATCACCAGCACCGGCTTGCCCAAACTCGGCGCCTCTTCCTGAAGGCCGCCACTGTCTGTCAGCACGATGTGGCTGTGCTTCAGCAAATACACGAACGGCTCGTAATCCAACGGGGCAATCAAATGCACATTGGGCAGCCCGGCAAGAATCTCATTGACTGGTTGCTGAACGTTTGGGTTCAGATGCACCGGGTAAACAAAGTGTACTTTTGGATAGCGGGCAGCCAGTTCCTTCAGAGCATGGCAAATCTGAAGAAAACCGCCACCAAAGTTTTCCCGGCGATGTCCCGTAATCAGCACAAAGCGGCCCACGCGCCAGTCGAACGGCAAGCGTTCGCTCAAGAAGGATCCAACCGTCTCACGACGCTGCGGGTCTGCGTCAATGCGACCCAGCACCCAAAGCAACGCGTCAATCACCGTATTGCCCGTAACAGTCACACTCAATTCATTGACACGCTCGGCCAGCAGGTTCTCGCGGCTGTGGTCCGTGGGGGCAAAGTGCCAACGAGCTACCTTGGTCGTCACCTGTCGGTTGAACTCTTCCGGAAAAGGTGCGTACACATCATGGGTACGAAGCCCCGCCTCCACATGCCCCACCAACACGCCTTGGTAAAAACCTGCCATGGCAGTTGCGAGCGTTGTGGACGTGTCCCCATGTACCAATAAGATATCCGGCTTGTGCTCGCGCAACACATCGCGCATGGCCAGCAGCACGGCGGCGGTCACATCAAACAAATCCTGTCCCGGCTTCATCAGGTCCAGGTCGATGTCGGGGACGATTTCGAACACTTTCAACACTTGGTCCAGCATCTGCCGGTGTTGGGCGGTGACACATACTTGCGTGTCAAATTCTTCAGGACAGGCTTTCAGCGCGTGGTACAGCGGCGCCATCTTGATGGCTTCCGGCCGCGTACCAAATACCAGCATGATTTTTTTCTTCTGCATCATTTCCTGACCACGTTGCTAATCACTTGCAGCATCTGCATCGCCAGCCGCTCTCTGTCACAGCGTCGCGCCTGGTGGTCCGCTTTCACCCTCTCACGGCAATGCTGAAAGGTCCGGCGGTCAGGGGCGTTCACCTTCGGCGGAAAGTTGTCCGTAAAAATCAAAATGTGCACATCAATTCCAAATCCACTTGGTCTGGGCTTGCCCCTGAATTAACTCCACCGCCAGGCATTGCGTCTGCAGCACTTTTCCAAACTCGGGGGCGTAACGGGCCGGCTCAATCGCTGGGCGCCCTGCCAGCACATGGACTTGAAGAAATTGCCCGCTAGGCAAGGCTAGTCGCCATGCGCTATCTCCAACTGCAGCAATCTGAACTGCTGGGTGCAAGATGTAGCGCGCCACCGCTGAATGTGCCCCTCCCATCACCGCGTCTGTCACCAGCAAGCTGCCTGCATCCATCGCCCACTCGCGGTGGTGCACCGGCCTGCCGGGCAAGCGAGTGTACCCATCATGGCAGCAAGCCACCGTTAAACGACCCGGCTCTTCCTGCACCTGCAAGTCAAAGGGATAAGCCCGCCGGGCCACCCTGAAGCCACCCCACACCTCAGACGAGCTAAGACCACCGACCTCTACCGTGCTGTGAGCAGAGGTGCCGCGCTGACGCAAACGCTCAGGGCCTAGCCCATAGTCTGAGGTGCCACCATTGACCACCACGCGCTGGCCCCACACCGACAGCTCAAATGACAGCGTATCCGCGTGGGCATGCGCCATCAGATACTCGGGCCCCGCCGGCGCCACGTCGAGCATGGCTACCGCCTTGCCGGAAGACAGGCGGACATAGCCACTGTGGCTCCGGTGCTGTAGGGCCAGCGCCTTGACCGGCTTAGGGCTAGGTACCACGATGCCCAGGCGCTGCGCATAGGCGCTCAATGCTGCGGGCTCCAGCGCCACACCGAAAGAAGCGTCGTTAAAGAGCGCGATTTGCCCGTCCGGGTGCGTCATCCCTTGCAGCCAAGCCAGCATTCGGCGTGAGGCGTCATGCCAGTTGGACAGCACATCAGGGTCAACCTTCCCGGGCCACAGGTTGACTGCGTTGACCAAGTCCAGCAGGTCCTCCAGAACAAGGGCGTGGTACATGGTGCTGCGCTCGAAGTGGCCACCATCTGCAAGCACCTGTTCGGGCACCTCCTGCGCCAAGATCTTCAGCCCCTTCGCCAGCCAGCCGTCCGCCTCATCTCCCTCGAACAATAGCCCGGCAAACACAAGCGCTTTGGCATTGGCAAAAAGGTGGTTGCCCAACAGATGCCACTCCAGCCGCCGCGCGAGCCAACGCGCCTGGGTCGCCAAGCTCTGAGTGAAGCCGGAAGGCGGCGAATGGCCAGCCAGAAGCCATTTGGCCCAATTCACTATTCGCAGAGACGTAGGGTAAGGCTCCCACCCGTTGCCGAAAGCAGGCGGATTTTCGGCCATCCACCGCTGCAACAGCGCCAGATGCCAAGCAGTCCTAACGTTGGCATCTCGCGCATTCAGGTCATCGAAGTAGTGCAGGTTGTAGAGCCACAATTTTTCCAGCGTGGCATCATTCCAGCCGCCTTGAGCCGGTAGCATTTGCTCGTGGTTCAGAAAGCGGAAGTGCCACGGCCCCAGCATCGACGGCGCGCGATCCGCAGGTGGCTGCCAGCGTCCGTGCCTCGCGCGAAGCCGCGGCGAACCTTCCACCCTATCTATTCCTGGTCGGTAGAGCCTGAACCACAACCGACCATAAAGTTGAATGGGCTTGAGATGCCGCGCCGTGCGCCAGTAAAGTAACGCCTTGGCAAGAAACGTCAACGCGACGCCTCCGCCAACTCGATGCTGACGCGAGTCACCTCAGAGATTTCTTCAAAAGGTATCGGAGCGGCCGATCCAGCAATCACAGCCCGAAGAAATGCTTCCGCGCAGGCCTTCTGGCCCTTGTCTTGCCGCCACAGGTTCATTTTGGAAAAGCCCGGCCAGCCAAAGCCAGTGAGCCTCCTGAAATTGTCCAACTGAAGCACTCGGCCAGCCGCAAACACCTCCAGCCGCTCCTTCGGAAACGACTTGCTGCCATTGGCCAAGTAATGCACCACCCCAATGGAACCGTCCGCGAACTTCAGACTGATAGACACCGAGTCCCCGGTCAGCGAATCCATTTTCGTCACATGGTGGCTAGCAATGCACGCCCCCGCCAGAAAGCGCAGCAAGTCAATGAAATGACAGGCCTCGCCAATAATACGCCCGCCGCCAACGTCGTGGTCTTGCGTCCAGTGCTCCGCCGGTATCGCGCCCGCATTCACCGTCATCACAAACGACTTGGAGCCCGTCACACCTCGAAGTAACGCGCTGATCTTTTGAACTTGCGGTGCAAAGCGGCGGTTGAAGCCCACCATCAGCTGCGGGCCATCGCCGGATTGATGGGCGGCATCGTATGCCGCTTGCACCTCCTCCAGCTCGGCATGGTGAATGGCCAGCGGCTTCTCCACAAACACATGCTTGCCAGCCTGCAGCGCCTGGGTCACAAAGCGTGCGTGTGTGTCGTGGCGGGTAACGATGGCCACCGAATTGATGGCGGGGTTGGCCAGCATGGCCGCCATGTCGGTGGACGCCTCGGCAAAGCCGGCTTTTGTACCATGGATAACGCCATTGATGCCACCTGCCGTAACGATGGTGTGAAACTGCGCGCCTGCCGCCTTGAACGCCGGAATCAGCATGCGTGAGGCGTAATTACCCGCGCCAATGAAACCCAGCACTGGGCGCTGCGCGTCAAACCGGGCAGCGGGCGCCAGCGTCACGCGGCGAATGGCCCGCTCGGCTACCGGCGAGGTGTATTGCAGCAGTATGCCCAGACCGCTCTTGTCTCGCGTCAGCGTCTCATACGCCTGCGGCGCGTCTTCAAATGCAAAACGGTGGGTGATGAGCGGCTTCACGTCGAGCTGGCCGCTGGCCAGCATGTCCAGCACAGCCTCAAAATTGCGTTGCTCTGTCCAGCGCACATAGCCCAGCGGGTAATCGTGGCCCCGGTCTTCGTAGTTCGGGTCATACCGGCCCGGGCCGTAGGAGCAAGAGACCTGAAAGCTCAGTTCTTTTTCATAAAAGTCAGCGCGGTTCAACTCCAGCCCGGTCACGCCCACCAGCACAATGCGCCCACGCTTGCGGCTCATGCGCGCGGCCTGCGTGACCGGGTCGCTGGACTTGGTGGAGGCGGTGATGATGACCCCGTCCACCCCCTGCCCGCGGCTCAAAGCCATACCGGCGGCGACCGGGTCTTCACCCTGGCCGGGGTTGCAGGTGGCGGCGCCAAATTGGCGGGCCAGCGCCAGCTTGGCTTCATCAAAGTCAATGGCCAGCACACGGCAGCCCTGCGCGCGCAGTAGCTGCACCGTCAGCAGCCCTATGAGTCCCACGCCAGTGACCACAAACGACTCACCCAGCGTGGGCTGCGCCAGACGAATGCCCTGCAAGCCGATGCTGGCAACCACCACAAACGAAGCCGACTCGTCGTCCACACCATCCGGAATGCGGGCGCACAGGTTCTTGGAAACTCTCACCACATCAGCGTGCGGTCCGTTGGACGCTACACGGTCACCCACCTTGAAGCCCTCAACCCCGGAGCCCACCTCGACCACCACGCCCACGTTGCAGTAACCCAGCGGCAAGGGCTGCGCGAGCTTGGACTGCACGGCTTCGATGGTGGTCATCAGCCCGTCGGTCTGAATCTTCTCCAGCACCATCTTGACCTTTTCAGGCTGTTGGCGAGCTTTCTCAATCCAGCCGGCCTTGCCAAAGCCAACCAGCATGCGCTCGGTACCGGCCGAGATCAGGGTTTGCGAAGAACGAATCAACAACTGCCCGCGCTGGACCGCCGGACAGGGCGCTTCGGCGACTTCGGTGGCACCGGTTTTCAGGGATTGGAGTATCTGCTTCAAAACTATTTTCTCGCTTCGATCATTATGGACAAATTCTTAATAATAAACAGTTTTAAAAGTACGCAAACATAGAATAATCTTCACCCGCCAAAGGATTTACGTTAACCAATCACCCTTTAAGGTTTTTTGTAGCTATTACACATATCCTCCCAAGAAACAATTCCTCAAGTAAAGGAAACTTACACAAAAGCATAAATAGCTTGGAAAGAACTTTAAATTTCAACTCTGTCGCCCGTCTTCCATCAGTCAGTATTGGGCGTCTTTTCCATTCAACCTGCCAATCGCCACGCAAAATCAATTTTCGAAATTTTGACACGGTTGTGCCATTTAAAGTTGGAAGCTTTTCCCAAGGCTCAAGGCTTTGGTTTTCGCCGCTGTACCACTTTGCATCTTCACCCCTTTCTGCGAGAATTTTAAAATAGGCTTCGGAAATACGGTTTGCAGGAAAAAACCAATGTAATGGAAAGGCTGACGTCACCAATCCCAAATGAGCCTCAAACGGCTGATAAAACTGTGGGAAAACACAAAGCAACTTACCTCCAGGCTTTAATATACGATGACATTCACTCAAAACTATTGACAAGTCTTTTACGTGTTCAAAAACATCCGTCGAAATTACATAATCAAAACTATTATTTTCATATGGAAGCTTCTCTCCATACCCAGTTAAAAAGTCTGCCTTATCGCTTAATTGTTTTGCTTCTGCAAATTCCGCTCCAGCTTGCGCAAAAACCGGGTTGATATCTATTCCGCACCCATACGCTAAATTATATTTTTCAATATAAGCAATTAATCGACCGCCTGTAAAACAGCCAAGATCAAGAAGTCTCGCACCTTTCAAATCGCTAACTTGAGCACCAGGAAAAAAATACTTTTCCAGCCACTGATACTCTGGGTTTTTCTCTATCTCGTAAGCTGCTTGACTACTTTTATACCTAATTTCTTTCTTATATTGATCATTGCCAGAAACATAATTGGTATGGTTGAATATTTCCCACAAATCATAGTCGTTTATATCTGGATAAGCTGGAAACAACTCCATTATCTTTTTTACTATCATTGTAGTTATTCTCATAATCCTATCAAACCTCGCTTTTGTTTCGCTAATTAGCTAATATAGATCTTGTTTCTCTCGACACAGCTCGGATAGTTGATTAGTACCGCCCTGTACTTGCCTTTGAACACGAATAGACTACCCGCCGCCGCCCCAATGATGCCGAAGGTACGGATCAAATCCTCGATATCCTTCAGCTCCCCAGCACCACCCAGCACCGTCAATGGTAACGTGATAGCTTCCCGCACGCGAGAAATCAGTTCCAGGTCGTAGCCCTTCATCTCACCGTCCCGGTCGATGGCATTCACTACCACCTCCCCCGCACCAAGTGCCTCAACCCGCCGTGCAAACGCCACTGGGTCCAATCCCGTCCCCTGAGTGCCGTTATGCGTAAACACCTCATAGCGTCGCAATAGCCCGGACTTCTTTACATCCATCACCACCACGATGCTCTGGTTACCAACCCGCGCCGCCGCCTCAGATATGAGTTCCGGTGACCTTACCGCAGCAGCGCTCAGTGCGACCTTCTCCACCCCGAGGCTAATAATTTTCTCCACTTGCTCGACCGTTTTAACGCCGCCGCCGTAACACAAAGGCATGCGACACTCCGCCGCCAGGTTGGCGATAAGTGTGTAATTAGGTTCCCGGCTCTGAGCAGTCGCATCAATATCGACAACGATCAGTTCGTCAACTTCTTTTTCGTTAAAGATGCGCACTGCGTTGATAGGATCACCCACATATTTTGGGTTGCCAAAACGAACCGTTTTGACCAAGCCACCATTCTTCACGAGTAGACAGGGAATTATTCTAGGACGCAGCATGCTTATAGCTCAGCGAAATTCTTCAGGAGATGAATGCCCCATTCGTGGCTCTTTTCCGGATGGAACTGTGTTCCGAAGACGTTGCCTGATCGAACGGCCGAGGTGAAGAGGCCGTTGTAATCGGACACGGCCAGTGCTGCCCCCGGGTATGTCAACGCAAAGTAATAAGAATGCAAGAAATAGAACCGCGGCACCGTCATTCCCTTGAACAGACTGTCCGTATCGCCAGGGCGCACATCGTTCCACCCCATGTGCGGTAGGTGCGTCTTTTGGCTAAAACCGGCTTCGTCAAAACGCTTCACCTCTGCATCGATCCACCCCAGCCCCGGCAGCTTTCCTTCCTCGCTACGCCGGGCCATCATCTGCATGCCCACACAAACTCCCAACACTGGCCGCTTTTTAACCATCACCAGTTCATCGAGACAGCCCCTCATCCCGGATTCGTCAAGCCGTGTCATAGCCCAGTCAAACGCTCCTACCCCCGGCAGAATGATCTTTTCCGCCACAGCCAGTTCGTCGGCCGTCTCCGCCACCGTGACCGGAATGTTCAGCCGCTTGTAGATATTGACGAATGCCTGAACGTTGCCCAGGCCATAATTGACCAGCGTAATCACCGCTTACCGCCCACTTCCAGGCCCAGCACCTTCATCGCCTTTGCCCCCAGGGCGTAAATCCAGTCCTTCGACCGATAATCCTTATAACTTTTGTTGGGCGCATCCATATAGCCCTGCAACTCCGCCACAGAAATACCCAGCTTGGTCGCCACGTATTCAAAGTCCTGTGCGATGGTCGCTTCGTCATAGGGCGGTGAGACCAGTTTCCCAAGCGCCTCTTCCCGCGTCATCTGCCCGGTCAAGATCAGGCTGGAGAACTGCACCCGTCGGGTGTCATAGCCAAACTTCTTCGGCAACCAATAGCCCTCGTAGAATCGGGTGAATCGGGACTCGAAATGCTTCTGCGGGTAAGGCTGCCAACCAAATTTTTCCACCAACAGCCTGATCGCATCCTGCTTGATGTAGGGAACGTAGTTGAGCGGCCGCACCACCTTGATCCCCTTCACATAAGGTAGAAGGACCTTGTGCCAGAGAATCGATGTCACCGGAAAGTTGACAAACGGCCGCGTGCCGAAGCGGCGATGGATATCCCGCAACTGGGTGGAATCGGATTGGTAGTACATCCACTCCAGTGGATTGCGAACACATTCAGTCGACAGATTGGCCCCGGTCAGGATGTACTTGATCTTGTACTGCTCCGCAAACTTGTACATCGTCGCAAAAAAGGCGTGATCTTGCGGCGTATCGATGTGGGACACGCCGGACTTGAAGAACGCAAGTTGAAGGTCGCGCATCTCTTCCCAATCGATCACTTCGGTGTAAAGATCAAGCCCCAGGCCATCCACCAGCTTCTCGATATTGTTAACCGCCTCTTGCGAGTTCCATCCCGCATCCACGTGGAAAACCAGGGGCCGCAAGCCAAAATGCTCCTTGGCGACATAAGTAAGGTAGGAGCTATCGATCCCGCCGCTCATGCCAATGATGCAGTCGAAGTCCTTGCAAACCCCAGCCTGCTTGATCTTTTCGACAAGGACTTGCAACTCAAGCTGGCCCCGCTCGTCCGTATGCCAGTTCGGCAAGGTATGTTGGTAATAAGTGTTGCAGTGGTCGCATACCCCATGATCGTCGAAGACAATCATGAGGTCTGTGGTA
>JBCKPH010000063.1:0-14948 GCA_038901755.1 Burkholderiaceae bacterium
TGAAAGGTGGCGGGCTCGCCGCACCGCAGCCGGCGCTCCTCGATAGTCTTCGGGTCAAGCCTCTGCGCGAGCAGGTTCTCGATCAGTTCCGCTTGCGCGTGTCCTTGCAGTGCGATTACTCCGATCGTCTTGCTTTCGTAGGCATCGTCTTCGACAAGGGACTGAACGACCTTGACCAAGGCCTCGGCCTCGGCGCGATTCCGGATTCTCTGCCCCTCTCCTTCGCATGCGCCCTCCGGGATGTACCTCGACATGATAGGAGGCAACCTGTTCGGCGGGGCCTGTCGCAAAGGTATGAGCGGAGCGTCTCTGTAGCAGAGGTCGTTGCTGAAGCGAATGATCTCAGGCACACACCGGAAGTGCTCGCGAAGCGATATGAGACTCCCAAACGCGCGCTCGGCGTGATCGAAGAGGCTCGAGTCCGGGCGGAACTCATCGCGAAATCGGAAGTGGTTGAGGTGCTCCCTTGCAAGGCGAGCAATGTCATCTTCCAGGACCCCGACAGCCTCCGGGCTGTTCTGTTTGTCGTCGCCCACCACGATGATGCGCTTTGCTAGCAGAAGGAGAGCGAGCGAATCGATTCCCGCCTGCGACGCTTCGTCGACGATGACCGTATCGAACATCCCTGGCTGCGCATCAACTGAGTCCCAGAGCTTGTGAAGCGGCATCACCCACGCTGGGATCCGCGGGACACAGTCCATCAAGTACTGGCGTGCCGCACGTCGGTGGCGATATGCATGTTTGCCTGTTCCCTTCCCGATTCTATCGACAGCCCTCGTCCAAGCGTGCAGGCTTTGGACCGTTGCGTCGTCCAATCGATCGAAGAAAGCACGCCATGCCCGGATAGACACCAAATCTTCTGTAGCCTTCTCGGCCTTTTCCTGGAGGCGATGGAACTCCCGCACCAGTTCCTTGTAGGCAGATGCGTCGGAGACGCGCCGGAGCCACGCACCGGCGCTCGACCATGCCCAGGCCCTTTCAATTTCGAGGAGTTTGCCTTTCCACTCGGGATTCCCCGCGGTATTGCGGAGGAACGCCGTAAGGCCGTGGCAGGACCGATCGAGCTTCTCCTCGAGATTCCTGTAGCGCTCGAAGCGTTCTTTCTCCGTCCGAAGCCGTTCCCGCTCTTCCCAGGCAACACGCCAGGCGTCGGGGTCGCGCGATTGCGCGGCTTGAGCCAGGGTCTCCATGCACGGATGAGAGACGGCTGTGCTCTGGCATCGCCGAATCTTGCCGAGGACCTCTTGGAAGGACTCCCTGAGCGCTCGGGCGTTGCGACAGGCCGATTCGGCTTCGACTGCTCTCAGCCAAGCCATGCGTTCGCCCTGAGAGGCAAGGCCCGCTCGCTCGCCCATGGGCACGCAGGCAATCGAAGCTGGAAGCAGCGTCTCGAAGAACCGCAGGACGCGCTGCAGCTCGTTCGCCAGATCGGCGGCTCGCGTGGCCGCGTGCCTCGGATCTGCAAGTTCCGGTAAAGTGGAGGGCCACCCTCGTTCAAATGCGCGGGTCGTCTCCTCGAGTTGAAGGAAATCCACCACTCTTGCGAGGTGCGCGAGTTCCCTGGGCTTCTGGCCGTCAACGAAGCAGCGCTCCTCGACGTATCGGGTCTCCTTGACCACTCGTGGAGAGAGGACCGAGAACCCCCTGTGCCCGCCTTGCTCGAAATGGACTAGGCGGCGGGCAGCATCCGTTCGCAAGCCGTCTCGGTGCACGTCCTTGGGCACCTCGACCCGGGTCGTCCCAAGCCGTTCTCGCAGTGCGTCCGCCGTGTTCAGTAGAGCGCACGCGTCCGACGCAAGCCGGGTCCATCGCTCCACGTTCCCGACGAGCAGGTCGGCCAGAATCGTCTCCGTCAAGTCACCGAGCACACGGACTGCGCGGACCGCTTGTTCCTCCACGGCCATAAGCCCCGTGTGAAACCCATGTAGAGCCTCGAGTGAGCTGGTGCGAAGAAGCTCGAGCTTCTCCGCTGCGGCTGCATTTGTGGCTCTGCCAGCAGAATCCTCGGCGGTCAGCAGGTCGCCAACGAGTTTCCCGAATCGGTCAGGATCGGGAAGCTGCAGGTCACCGACCGCCAGCCGTAGCTCTTCCAGTTTCTCCTTGGTGAGTTGTCCGTGTACCTCGGCGAGGAAGGCAACCTCCGCAGGCTCGAGTGGGAACGGAGCATCGGCACAGCCTGCATCGGGGAACCAACTGAACTGCTCGCGCTCTTGGTGCAGCCCTCGCGCGATCTGTGCAGCGGTTCCGCGATAGCCGCCTGCCAAGGTGTGGGAGTGGGTCTCCGCCTCTCGGCACTCACGCAGACGGCGTTCCACCGTCGCGCGTTCGCCTTCGACCTGCTGGAGACGCCGCTCCGTTTCATCGATCGTCTGCTGGGCCCGCTGAGCCCCGTGCCAGTCGTTCTTCCTTCGTAGGATCCCGCGGACACTTTCCTCGAGTAGCCGCTGGTCCTCGCGTGACGATCCGAGGCTTGTCACACAGAGGTCGCGGACGTCATCCGGCAGCAACCCGCGCAGAACGGCCAAGGCTTTGGGGGCATGCGCCGTTACCAGCACCCGATCGCCTGAGGCCAGCAGATGGCAAATCAGGTTTGCGATTGTGTGGCTCTTGCCTGTTCCCGGCGGGCCTTTCACCAGCACACACGGCTCGACTTGCAGACGGTGCACGATCTGGCGCTGTTCATCATTGGCTGGGAGCGGGAAGAGGTAGCGTTCCAGCTGTAGTGCGGCAGGTTCATTGCCATCTGGTCCGAACCCTGGGCCATCCGAAGCACCACCTGGTGTTTCACCCTCAAGGAGAAGGCGACGCCACGGCTTCGTGTCCTCCAAGCCGGTGCCGCTGGCGATCTCCAGGAACTTGCGAACCAAATCTTCGTAGGCGGTTGGCCGGCGCTCACGAAGGACAAGTGCCGGGGCGTACGACAGCCGCGGACTCTCTTCGGAGCGCTCGGCAGGGTTGAACGCCGCTTCGCCGACTTGTGCATCAGGTCGAAGGCGGTTCGCGATCTCGCGCAGTATCTGCGCTACGCGGCCTGTGTCCCACGCCTGGATGTCTAGCTCGTCGAGTTGAACCTCGATCGCCGCCCCATCTAGGCGGGGCTGATGCTGCAGCTCCAACATGTCGAGTTCGACTCGGAAACTGTCGAAGGAAGCTGCCGGAACTACTGTGAGGACGCCTCGTGCCGCGTCGAGACTGACCTCGGCGGGAGCCGTGAGGAGGTGACGCTTGACAGACGTGCCGCCTGGGTCCCGCCACTGCAACAGCCCGACCGCGAGGAGAAGCTCGTAGCGCTCCTCTGATTCCTCGAGCCGCCGCCGCATGAAGTCGAGGTCCTCGTAAACGCGCTGGACTTCTTGCCAAGGACGCATCTCCTTGGCCCACGGTTCCCACTTGTTGACGAGGTACTCGAGCCAGCCGTCCTCGATCTCGGGATGGTCACTCAGGCGGCGCAGCTCAGGGCGCTCCTCTACCAGGGTCCTTTGGCTTTCGGGAGGAGCATCGGGATCCGGGACTTGTTGTTTGACAAGCACGGTGATCTCGGAACGAAGCTCCGGTTCTTTGTCGGCTTGCTCCAAGTCGTCAGCCCGGACCCACTCCGCAATCGCCTCTGGCAGTGCCGGACGCGTCGGCATCCGCTTCTTGCGAACCTCGAGCCAGAGCTCAGCGAACTCGCCGGGCTTGTCGGTCAGGAAGGGGGAGCGGCACTCGGGCCGATCCTTGGGAACGTCAGCGAACCAGACGAGCTTGTCGCCAGTCCCGTAGACGCTGACTCGCTTCCGCCTGAGCGTGGCGGCAGCCTTGAGGAATCCGAGTAGGGCCCGTCCCTTATCCATCGCAGCGTCCATTGTCCCCTGCAAGCGGAAGGTTCACTCGAGGGTGTCTAATCGGGATAGGAAGAAGCCTCACAGCCCCACCCTCCTACACCACCGTGCGTACGGGTCACGTACATGGCGGTTCGGCAGATTGAGTCAACATGCATCAGCGCATTGTGCCGGATGGACACATTGAAACTGCGCATGACAACCGGGTCTGTTGCCGCCGATGTAAATTTTTGACCACCGCGCCGACTTTGACTGACCCACTTAAAAGCGCCTAACCCTGTGCCAGCAACGGTCAGCACGTTGCCAGGGCAGTGCTTTCCGGCAGCCTGGGTCAGACGGGCGTCGACGCCTACAGCACGCGTGAGAAACTGATTGCGCAGGATATCCAGCTCTATCCAGCTTTCCCCGGTTTTCATTTTCAATTGATTGCACAGCTTGATCACACCAACCCTCGCTCGGCGAAGCCCAGTAGTCGGCCTGTCGTCGCCGACGCCCGTCCGACGGGTGCCGAACCACCCCAGGAATCGCGATAAGCAAAGATTGGTGCCGGTTTTGGCTCGGTGGTCAGTCAAGATCGGCGCCGCTGGTCAATTTGGCGGCGGCGGCAACACCACAGACCAAATCCGCAGGACTGAAGGCCGCGTAACATCACAACAGAGGAATCGTCACACGGCACGGTTCAACAGCGGACGGGACAATGCCGCGAATTGTGAAGAGACGGTCAGGCGCTAGTGTACGCATTACGACACTTGCGAATCCCGCCGCGACAGTCGCCGCCCGGCTCGATCTACGGCGAGGCGGCTTTCTCGAATACCACCGAAGGCAACCAGGTCGACAACTCCGGAACAAACATGTACAGCAGCAACACTGTCAGGAAAGCCGGGTAAAACTTCATCGTCGCAAGCGTAACGGCCTCAAGTCTGAGGTGCGCCACAGCGCACACTGCAAACAGCCCCAGTCCAACGGGCGGATGGACGATGCCCAGCAGCAGCGCGTAGGTCAGCACCACGCCGAAGTGCACCGGATCGATGCCAAACTTCACCACCAGCGGTCCGAACAGCGGGATGCTGATCAGCATCGCCGGCACCGTTTCCACGAAGCAACCCAGTACTATGAGAGAGAGAACGACCAGGCACAGGATCACCCACTTGCTGTCGGTTACCCCTCCCAGTTGCTGCGCCATATATTCGGCGGCCTGATCGGACGTGATAACGAAGGACATCACGCTACCGACGCCGGTGAGGAACATGATGAGCGTGGTGGTGCGCGCCGTGCTGCCGAAGGCTTCGCGCAACGAGACCCATTTGAACTCGCCGTACAGCATGCCGAGCAGCAGGGCGTAAAGGACCGCAAGCACGCTCGCCTCGGTCGGCGTCGTCAGACCGGTGATCATGCTGCGAAGGATCACCACCGGCGTCAGCAGCGCCGGCAGCCCGCGCCAGAATGCTCGCCGGATCTCGGGCCAGGTCGAGCGCCGCGCAGGCGGGATCTTCTCCCATCCCGCCTTGGCGATGACGTAGTTATTGAAGAGCAGGATCGCAGCCATCGCCAGGCCCGGAAGGATGCCGGCAACGAAGAGGTGCCCGATCGAGACGTTCATCATCACCCCGTAGATGATGAACATGATCGACGGCGGGATGATGGGTGCCAGCAGCGATGACGCGACGGTGACCGCGGCCGCGAACTCGGCGCGGTAGCCGGCGCGCTTCATCGCCTCGATCTGCATCGTGCCCAGCCCCGCTATGTCGGCCAGCGCCGAGCCCGAGATGCCGGCGAAAATGACGCTCGAGAGCACGTTGGCCTGCGCCAGTCCCGCAGTGAGCGCGCCGACCAGGCTTCCGATGAACTCGAAGATGCGCCGAGCCAGGCCAAACCGGTTCATTAGGTTGCCGGCGAGGATGAAGAATGGGATCGCGAGCAGAGGTACGCTGCGCACGTCATGCAACATGTAACGCGGAAAGACATCGAACGGCGCGTCGATCAGGAACAGGCCGACGAAGGCACCCACTCCCATTGCCGCGCAAATCGGCACGCCGACCGCCGCCAGCGCCAAGAACAGGCCGATCATCCAGGCGGAGGCCATTTAGGTAAGAATCTCCGCACGCCCGTCCGCAACCTCGATGCCGCGCAACTGCCACGCCAGGTAGATTAGTTCGGTGATGACGATGTCGGTACAGCCGACTGCCAGCGGAAAGTAGTACACCCATTCCCCCCAGCCCAGGATAGGGGTCTCGAACATCCTGGCGTATTCGGTGGTCCTGATCGCGTACCACGCCACCAGGCCGTGAAATGCCAGTACCCCCAGGCGGACCATGACCGAGTGCACGCGTTTCCCGGTGGGCGAGAGCCGGCCCGTCACGAAATCCATGCGGATGTATTCGCGGTCCTTGGCGATCAGGGCGTACACCATGAAATACAGGGTCATGGCTAGCACCATCGACAACTCCTGAACCCAGTTCAGGCTGTATATGAACACAACACGATGGAAAATCTCGGCCGCATTGATCACGACCATCGTGATAAGAACGATGGTCGCGATCACCTGGATTGCGGTGGCTGAAATGCGCAGGTAGGCCCGCGCGAACCCGTCCAGGCTTACTTCAGCTCCTTGGCCTTGGCGGCGAGCCCTTTCGGGATCACGCCGTCATTCTCCAGCTTGACCAGCACTTGCTCGGCCTTCTTGCGCCAGGGACCGAGGTCGGGCTCAAAAATTGTCACGCCAAACTCCTTCACCGCTTTGTTCTTCTTGTCGGTGAAGCCACGTTCGGATTCGGCCTGGTACACCAGCGCGGCGTTGCGTGCGGCCTGGTGCAGCACTTCGCGCAACTGCGGAGAGAGGCTCACGTATTTCTTTTCGTTCATCATCACATTGACGATCTGGTAGTACTCGTCGGTACGCGTCCAGTACTTGGCAACCTCGGCGTTTTTCTGGTCGTAGGCGATACCAATCGTTTCTGGGCCGCCTTCGATGATGCCCTGCTTGAAAGCCAGGTACATCTCCGGCCGTGGCACAACAATCGTATTGGCGCCCAGCCCCCGCCAGGTTTCGATCGCGGTCTTCGATTCCCAAATGCGAAGCTTCATGCCGGTAAGGTCGTCCGGCGTCTTGACCGGCCGCACCGAAATCAGCCCGCGCGGGTCTTTCTGCTGCCAATTCCAAGTGTTGTCCAGGATCACGCCGCCGAGCGATCGCAGCTTGTCGAGCCCCGGCTTGAACAGATCGCTCTTCAGGAAGGTCTGCGCGTGGTTCAGGTCGCGAAACACGTAGGGCGCCGAGATGACCTTGGCCTCGTCAATCAGGTTGGTGAGGAACTCGGGATACAACAGGTGCAAGTCCTGTGCGCCCTGCAGCACGTTCTTCACCTGGTCGGGAATGCCGCCCAGTTTGCCGGCGTGAAATACCTCGACCTTCATCTGGCCGTTGGAGAGTTTCGCCACCTCTGCCGCGAAGGCATCGGCGCCAACCCCGGAGTGCGACGCTTGCGCGTCCACGGTGCCGAGCTTCAATACTATCTGGGCCGATGCGCTGCCAGAAATTATCAGCGCCGCAGCCAGAATCCAATTCCACATTCTCTTATGCACGTACATTGCAGTCTCCTTTTAGTGAACTCTACAAATGACATGATCCTTGCGGGATCGGTCAAGACTTCCGTCGCGCAGCGTTGGTGCGCCCATTCTGCCTCCTTCCTTTCAATGGACTCTGCGAATGACCTGGCCACCGCGGAGTCCGGTAAAACTTCCATCGCGTAGCGTAGCTACGCCATTCACCAACACGTGCCGCATGCCGCGTGCGAGCTGATTCGGCTCGAAGGTTGTCGCAGTGGAGCGGAAATCACTGGCGTCGAATACGGCGATGTCGGCGCAATATCCTTCAGCGATGCAACCCCGGTCACGCAAGCCAAGCGTGCGCGCCGGAACCTGGGTCAGGCGCTGCACCGCCGCCTGCGGACTCAGCAGTCTGCGCTCATGCACCATGAATTGGAAGTACCAGGATGCCCAGCTGTAGGCGCCGTGAAACACCGAGTCGGCGAGCGGTCCGTCCGGCGCCAGCGTGGTGGCGTCCGAACCCGCCATGCACAGTGGATGCGCGAAGATCTGCGCCTGCTGGTCTGGCGTGTAGCAGTAAATAATCACCATGGCCGGTTTGCGCTCGCGCGGCGCCATCTTGAACTCTCCGGCCAGGACGTCGAACGCGATGTCGAATGCGTCCCTGCCTTCTTCCCGCGCCACCTCCCCAATGCTGCGCCGCGAATACTGTGGAAACTTCGGGTGGTCGAGCAGCACCACACGGTCCCAGCCGCCACTGGCGACAATGCTCTCGAAATTGCGCATGCGTCGGCGGCTGTCCGCCGAGCCCAGGTGTGCCACGACGTCATCATCCGCCCACGGGGGAATGATGGTGTTCAGAAAGGTCGTACCGTAAAGGCGCGTGTGCATGTCAAAGGCGATGTCCAGGCCGCGCTGGCGTGCCCTGTCCACGAGTTCGAGCGAGCGCTCTGCTTCGCCGTTCGAGGTCTTGCGCGGCAGGATGTGCGATATCTGGATACGGGCGCCGGCTTGCTCGCCAACCCGGATCGCCTCGTCGATGGCCGAGATCGCGCCGTCATCGCGCCGTCGGGTGTGGCTGGCGTACAGTCCGCCGGCCCGCGCGGCTACCTTGCACAGTTCTACCAGTTCCTCGTCCGGGGCGCCGCGCTCGGCGGGATACTCGAGGCCCGTCGAATAACCAAAGGCACCGTCGTCGAGGCCCTCGGAAAGCAGTGCCTTCATCTTCTCGCGTTCCGGCTGCGTCGCCGGTCTGTCAGCTACACCCAACACGGAACGCCGCAGCTGCCCGTTCGGCACCAGCGTCAAGACGTTGACCGCGGGCCTTGCGGCAGCGAGCCGATCCAGATACTCCCCGACGCGGTTCCAGCTCAGCTTGATCTGATTGTTGAAACCGTAGATATTTGCCGCGGCCGTCTCGGGATTCATGATCGGGGCACAGCCGAAGCCGCAGTTGCCGATGACCTCGAGCGTTACGCCCTGCGCGATCGCGCTGACCGCTCGCGGATCCACGAGCAAGGTGTAGTCAGAATGACTGTGGATGTCGATGAACCCGGGAGAGACCGCGAGGCCCGACGCATCGATTTCCGCTTTCGAAGCCATGTTTTTCAACTGGCCCACCGACACGATGCGGCCGTCGCTCACTGCGACGTCTGCGATGCGCGGCTCCGCTCCGCTGCCGTCCAGGATCATGCCGCCTCGTACCAGAAGATCGACCATTACATGCCCTTCGCCCTTAACTTTCGCGTCGCGACTTCGTTCACGGCACCGGCCTGGATAACGACGCCATAGAGCTTGTGCGCCGCCTCCGCGCTGACTTTCTCGTCGAGGACATCGGCCAGTACGCAGGCCGGGTCGCGCGCCAGCGGATTGCCGTACCCGCCGCCGCCGGCGCTGACGTGGCGAAACACGTCCCCCGCCTTCCACTTGATGGCTTCCATCGGCATCGTTGGCAAAACCCTTACGGTTTTTCCCGAGATCAAGGTGTTGAGCGAGCCACCACCATGCAAGCCCCCCTTGAAGCCATAAGGCGGATGGTCGCGCCGGTCGGCGCGGGTGGTAAAAACGGCATTTTCGGCAAGCAGCTTGAATTCGCGTACGAAGGCGAGGCCGCCGCGGTGCTCGCCGGCGCCCCCGGAGTCCTGCACCATGCCGTAGCGCACGACTTCCAGCGGCAGTTCCGCCTCGATCAACTCGACTGGCTGGTTCGAGAGATTCGCCGCCGGGTTCGAGATACCTTCGACACCGTCCTTCCCGGCCCGTGCGCCCCAGGTGCCGACCATGACTTCGGTCAGCACGAAGGGGCGGCCCTTGTGGTAGCCGCCGACCGAGAACAGCGTGGGTCCGCCTTCGCCAGCTGCCACGACGCGATCGGGCACCACCTGGGCGAGAGCGCCCATGATCGCATCAAAGACGCGGTAGCCCATCACGCCGCGGGCTCCGCAGGCGGCGGGAAGCACTGGATTGAGGATGGTTCCTTCGGGCGCACGGAAGCGCACCGGCCGCATGTAACCTTCACAGTTGGGAATATCCGGGCTGGTGACGCAGCGGATGGCGCAATACGTGGCGGAGCGCGCCATGGCGATCGGGCAGTTGATGGCACCTTGGACCTGGGCCGAGGTGCCCGTGAAGTCGACCTCGATCTCGTCGCCGCGCACCGCGACGCAGACCATGATCTTGAGCTTCTCCGGTGTTTCGCCAAGGCCGTCGATCCAGTCGGTGAAACGATACTCGCCGTCGGGGATGTCGCGAATGAACTCGCGCATCAGGCGCTCGGCCTGGTCCATGATGGCCTCGAGATAAGGCCGGACCGCCGTGCCGCCGTAGCGCTTGAGCACCGCCGCAAAGCCGCGCTCGGCAATCGCACAGGCGGCGAGCTGAGCCCTCAGATCACCGAGTACCTGAATCGGCTGGCGCGTGTTCTTTTCAAGAATCTGGAGCAATGTGTCGTTCGGTTTGCCGGCCTCGTAGAGCTTGAGCATCGGCAGCCGCAGGCCTTCCTGGAAAATATCGGTGGCGTGGATGGCCACGCTGCCCGGCGCGATGCCACCAACGTCGCAGTGGTGCGCCATGGTGCAGGCGTAGCCCTCGATTTCCCCGTCCCAGAACAGCGGCTTGATGACGTAGATGTCAGGCAGATGCTGGCCACCAGCTCCATAGGGGTCGTTCATGATGAAAATGTCGCCCGACTGCATGCGGTTGGCGTACTGGGCCGTCAGGTGCTGCATGGCGTCAGGAAACGCGCCGAGCTGGACCGCCAACGTGAGCCCTTGCGCGATCACCTGGCCATGGCAGTCGCACAGCGCCGTCGAGTAGTCCATAGAATCGCGCACCACCGGCGAGTAGGCGCTGCGCATCAACACCAGCGCCATCTCATCCGCTACGGAGGACAAGGCGTTCTTGATCACTTCCAGCGTGATGGGATCGATTCGATTCTTCATGCCTCTCCCGCATCGATAAGGATGTTGCCATGCACGTCGAGCTCCGCCGAGGCTCCGAGCGGCACGACGCAGGTGGCGTCGAATTCCTCGACGATGCAAGGCCCATGCATCTTTCTGTGCAGCAAAGTTCTTGAAACGACCGGCGTGTCTACCAGCCGGCCTGCGAAGTAGACGGGGCGCCGACCTTGCGCCGACTCGCCGGATTGTGCGTGCTTCAGTTGCTCGACCAGCCCCTCCTTGCTGTCTGGCGCAGAAGACGCGATGACCCGAATGTTGACCAGGTCAACCGGATCGCCCGGCGAGCTGTGGCCGTAGGTGCGGGCGTGTTCGACGTGGAAGGCGGCCTCCATGGCGGATACGTCGATTTTCTCGACCGGAATCGACAATTCGAAAGCCTGGCCGGTGTAACGCAAGTCGGCAAGGCGCTTGAGCATGATGCGCGTGTCCGCAATGCCTTCCTGTCGCATTTCTTCGAGAACTTCCCCGGTCAACTGCCTGAAGGTGGATTCAATCGAAGCGGCGTCGATATCGGTGGTTCTCTTGAAGATGGAGCGCTGCTGCGCGTGCTCGACATTCGAGAACAACAACCCCACCGCGCTGAATACACCGGGTGCCGGAGGTATCAACACCCGCCGCATCCCAAGCTCGCGGGCAATGGCTACCGCCACAACGGGACCGTTGCCGCCAAAAGCCACCAGACTGAAGTCCCGGGGATCACGGCCGCGATAAGTCGACACGGCCTTCACCGCTCTTGTCATGGTGGCGATGGCGATGGTGTAGACACCTTGCGCGGCGTCAAGCAGGTCGAGGCCAAGCGGTTCCGCGACCTTGCGCTGGATGGCATCGCGTGCGCGCCGCGCGTCAATGCGCAACTTGCCACCGACGAGATACTCCGGATTCAGATAGCCGAGAACGACTGCCGCATCGGTGAAGGTGGCCTCGGTTCCACCGAGCGCGTAGCAGGCCGGCCCCGGGACCGCGCCGGCGCTCCTGGGTCCGACCTTGATCGAGCCTGCAGCGTCGATCGAGACAATGCTGCCGCCGCCAGCACCGATTTCCGATACATCGATAAAGGGCAGCTTGATAGCATAGCCGCCGCCCTTGACAAGTTTCGAACTCACATTGATGCCGGCGCCGACTTCGTATTCGGTGGTCCGCGCCGGCTCACCGTCCTCGACGAGCGCAGCTTTTGCCGTGGTGCCGCCCATGTCAAACGAAATCACGTTCCCCAGCCCAGCGGAGCGCGCCATATTGGCGCATGCGATGACACCGGCGGCCGGTCCGGACTCCACCAGGTACGCCGGTTTGGCGGCGGCGGCGGCGGCCGACATGGTGCCACCATTGGACTGCATGATGCGCAGCGGTCCGTCCACGCCCGCCGCCTTGAGCCGTGCGGACAGCGAGTCTACATAGTGCCGCACGATCGGCCCGATGTAGGCATTTACCACGGCAGTGCTGGTGCGTTCGTATTCGCGGATTTCGGGCAGGATGTCCGAGGACAGGCTGATATAGACCTTACCGTTCAGGTGTTTCTTCAGGATCTCGCCGGTGCGCCGCTCGTGCTCAGGGTTGACGTAGGCATGCAGCAAGCACACCGCCACCGACTCGATCCCTTCTTCCAACAGGCGGCGCGCAATGGTGCTCGCCTGGTTTTCATCCAGGGGAATCCTCACCGCGCCCGTTGCGTCCAGCCTTTCGGTCAGCTCGTAGCGCAGGCGCCGCGGAACGAGCGGCGGCGGCTTGTCATATTGCAGGTCGTACATCACGGGGATGCGCAGGCGACGCATTTCCAGTACATCCCGGAAGCCTTCGGTCGTGACCAGTGCGGTCTTCGCGCCCTTGTGCTCGAGGATGGTGTTGGTGGCGACCGTGGTGGCGTGAACCACAGCGTCGATGTTGCGCGGGTCGACCCCGAAGGTATCGCGGATTTCAGCGACCGCCGTCAGTATGGCGCGGCTGTAGTCGTCCGGAGTGGAGGAAACCTTGAGCGTGCGAATCGTACCGTTGCCGCTGAGCACGACGTCGGTGAAGGTGCCGCCGATGTCGCAAGCGAGCACGTAACGGGGAGAAAGCGGCTTCACCCGAAGCAGTATTTCACTCCCGTGATGAAAATCATATTGAAATATTTTTAAGATAATCCATAATCAATACTTATCATGCACTTCACTCTGGCCCAGCTCGAGACACTGATGTGGGTCGTGCGGCTCGGCAGCTTCCGTTCTGCGGCCACAAGGCTGAGTCTCACGCAGCCGGCGATCTCGGTACGTATTCGAGAGCTCGAGGCGGTCGCCGGCGGCAAACTGTTTCTGCGTGACAGCTACCGCGCCAAGCCCACCCCTCTCGGGAGGGAGTTGGCCACCCACGCCGGGCACGTGATGGCGGCCTGCGAAGTGATCGAAGACTGCATCTCGTCAGGAGACGCTTTGCGCGGCCCGATCCGCATCGGCGTCGTGGACACCTTCGCCATGATCGGCCTGTCAGACCTGATGCGGCGTATCGAAAGCAGCTTCCCCGAGGCCAGGGCTGAGATCCGGGTGGATTTCAGCGCGCTGCTCAATGAGTCGTTGCTGACAGGCGATCTGGACATCGCGGTGCTGACTGCGCCAACACCACACCCGCAGGTGACCATCAAGCCGTTGATGGCCCTCGACCTGCAATGGGTCGCATCGCCGAAGCTGGTTCCGGGCAAGGGGCCTTTCAAGCCCCTGGACTTCGCCAGTCTCCCTATCCTCACCAACCCCAGTCCCGCCGGACTGTACTCGAGCATCACCGACTGGTTCGCGGCGGCAGGGGTACAACCCGCTCGCGTCAACACTTGCAACAGCCTTGTGATCATGACGCAGCTCGCCCGAGAAGCGGCGGGGATCAGCTTGCTGCCAACTGCCATCCTGCGGGCCGAGATCAGCTCCAGGTCCTTGCGCATCCTGCCGGTCCGGCCGAAAATCCCCGCGCACCGGCTTGCAGTGGCCTATCGCCGCGATGCGCCCGGCCAAGGCTTGCGGCTACTTACGCAAATGATTGTTGAACTCGCGCAGGCGAGCGACCTCGCGCGGTACAAACCAAGAGGGTAGATCACCGATGTTGACGTCAATACAAGTCGAGCAATTTCAGCGCGACGGCTTCGTGTTCCCCGTTCGCGTGATGAGCGAGGCCGCGGCGGTGGAGTGCCGGCGCCAGCTCGAGGACTTCGAGCGCTCGACCGGCGGGCCGCTGCGCGGCGAGCTGCGCCACAAATCGCACCTGCTGTTCACTTGGATCGCGGATCTGGTTCGCCATGAGCGCATCCTCGATGCCGTGCAGGATCTCTTTGGCGCGAATTTGCTGTGCTGGACGACGAATTTCTTCATCAAGGAGGCGCGCGACCCAGCGTTTGTCTCCTGGCATCAGGACTCCACCTATTGGGGTCTTGACCGCCCCGACGTCGTCACCGCATGGGTCGCGCTGACGCCGGCCGACGAGGGCAACGGCGCAATGGGATTTATTCCCGGATCGCATAAGCTCGACCAGATTCCACACCGAGACACATTCCACAGGAACAACCTGCTTACGCGGGGGCAAGAGGTGATGGTCGAGGTCGATGAATCGAAGCAGGTGCGCGTTTGCCTGCAACCTGGCGAGATGTCGCTGCATCACGTGCGTCTGGTCCACGGCTCACCACCCAATCCTTCGAACGCCCGGCGTATCGGCCTCGCGATCCGCTACATCCCGACGTCAGTGAGGCAGATCGCCGGGGAGGACAGCGCCACGCTGGTACGCGGTACCGACGAACACCACCATTTCGAGCACGAGCCGCGCCCGGCAGGTGATCTGCAGCCGGAGTTCGTGGCGCTGCACAAGCACATCGCCAAGCGCAATGCCGCGATTCTTTACCGAGGAACCGCAGTCAAGAGCTTCAACGAACACAACGCATAAAGCGTTGCACGCGCTGAGCTGCGCGCTGGGCTACAACATCCGCTGGCTGATGAGGGCGATTGTTCGCCTGGGCATCGGGTTGGTTTTTTTGCGCCTGCTTTTGGCCGCCCTCATGGCGCCCATGACCCGGCCCTCCAGCGTCAAATCGTCCTATGCCTCCCGACTGGCGGCATGGGCCCGGTCTGCCGCCGCCCGGTTGACCTGCTCGCTGCCTGCAGCGGCTTTCGCG
>JBCKPH010000064.1:0-14715 GCA_038901755.1 Burkholderiaceae bacterium
ATGGCCTTTCGCAACGCCTCGCAGATCGCCGGATCGGATGCTGTGTGTGTGCCCTTGACGACCCAGCGTACCTCGGCCTGCCGCATGAATCTCTTCAATCGCAGCACATTTTCCGGCGGACAGACCCAGTCATGGGTGCCGTGGACAATGATGGTCGGCACCCGTGCGGCCTGGCGCGCCCAACGGAAAAGCGCTCGTTCGCTTACAAAGCAGCCCTGCGAAAGATAGTGCGATTGCAGCGTGTATTTGGCAATCCATGCATCAGGACATTCGATTGACGGCGACGCAGGCAGCCCCAGCATCGCTTGCAGCACCGCTTCCTCATACCGCCCCCAGCGCCTCGCTGCGTCTTGCCGCTCTTCCTGAGTTCCATGGTGCAACAAGTGCGTCAAATATTGAAGCACCGTTTTTTGCTGTAAGGGCGCCCATCCAGCGGTCAATCGTGCCCATGCTTGCGGCGCCAACGCCCGCAGTGATTGGAAAAACCAGTCCATCTCCCGCTGGCTTGCCAGAAAAATGCCGCGCAATAGCAAACCAGACACTGCGCCCGGGTACCGGCCCGCATATGAAATGCCCAGCGTGCTGCCCCATGACCCCCCCACCACCAGCCATTGCGGTATCCGCAATCCCGCGCGCAAGCGCTCGATATCCTCCACCAAATCCGGCGTTGTGTTATGCGCCAGCATGCCCCTCGGCATGCTCCTGCCAGCACCTCGCTGGTCAAACAGGACAACCCGATGGCGTGACAGGTCGAACCAGTCGAGCATCGAAGCATTGCAGCCGCTGCCCGGCCCGCCATGCAATACAACGGCGGCGGGTGCATCAGCATGCCCATATTCGGCGAAATACAAGTCATGCCCATGGCCGACGGGTAAATAGCCTTCATGGAAGGGACTAGGGTTAATCTTTAGTTGCGGCATGAAAAATTTGCTAGAATTTAAACGACTGTACAGGTCGTGCGGCTTGAGGCTTGATGATGGCCGCAACAACAGGTGCATTCATAAATCGTACTCACTATTTTTTATTGGAGAGAATCATGAAGTGGAACAAACCGGAATTTTCTGACCTGCGTTTTGGCTTTGAAATCACGATGTACATAGCCCATCGCTGATAGTACTTGGTACCAGTACCCATACTCTGGGTAGCGCGGCGATGGTGAAAACGATCGCCGCGTTTTATTTTCAGTTCAGGACAATGCAGAACAAGGCTCACGACCAGCGAGAGCGAAGCGTTATCTGACGATGAAACAGCAAACCCTGGCCATGCAAGCCATCGTGCCGTGGACGGCACTGGCCAACATCTACCTGGGCCGCAAAGGCTGACGACAGATGCGCCCAATGAGCGCAGAAAACAGGCCCGATGGGCCACATGAGGGGTCATGCCACGCCTGTTGGCTCAAAATCGAACTGTCACGCATCCATGCGGGCGCCTTGACGGTACGTACTTGTTCAGTATTGCCTTAATTCAAGTGGGTCTTCTCGGAATCGAGTGGGTAAATTGAGGTGGTAAATCGCCTGCAAGTCCGCGTAGGCATTGGCCTTTTGGCGTTTTCAAGAGCGTTGGAAACTGCGAACATGTTTGCATGGCCACTTCCTGGAAGCGACAGCGGCGACTGTGGGATGCGTATCGCTTCCCCGGCTTTCGTCCGCAATCGACGGTGCGCGGTGTCTTCGGCGATCCGAAGGCGCGCGTCATCATCCTCGTTCGGCACTCAAAAAAACGCTCTGCGGCTGTTGCGGTCGAGCGCACATGGGCTGGTACGACCGGCGCACGCGGCGCGTTCGCGATCTGCCGTGTGGCGACGCGCGGATCTTCCTGGAGATCGATGTGCGTCGGGTGCGGTGCAAGAGCTGCGGGCAAGTGAAGAGCGAGCGGCTCGACTTCCTGGCCGACAACCCCTTCTATACCCAACGCTTTGCCTACGACGTGGGGCGACGCTGTCGTCAGGCCACGATCAAGGATGTTGCCGAGGAATTCAGGCTTCACTGGGAGACGATCAAGACTCTGGAGATGCAGTACATGCGGGCGCAGTTGGCCAAGGCGGGCACACCCGGTCCCAAGGCGATCGGCATCGACGAGATCTCGATCCGCAAGGGCCACACCTACCGCATCGTGGTGAGCGATCTGATTCGCAGGCGCCCGATCTGGTTTGGGGGAGCGGACCGCAAAGAGGCGAGCATGGCGCTGTTCTACGACTGGCTGGGCGAGAGGAAGACCCGGGACATTCGCCTGGCGGTGATGGACATGGGGCAAGCCGTTTCACAACGTGACGGTGGCGCGAGCACCGCGGGCGGCGATCCTGTTCGACAAGTTCCACATCATGCGTCACTTGGGAAAGGCGCTCGACGAGGTGCGCAAGTCCGAGTACCGCAGACTCAGCGGCCAGGATCGAAGCTACATCAAGGGTCAGAAGTACACGCTGCTTTCGCGCCGGGAGAAACTGACTCTGGACGGCAGGAAGGCGCTCAAGAAACTGCTGGCGGTGAACAAGCGACTCAACCGGGCTTACCTGCTGAAGGAATCCTTCGGTCAGCTCTGGGACTACGAAATCGAAGGCTGGGCGCGCCGCTTCTTCGACAACTGGCGGGCGAGCCTGAAGTGGCAGCGGCTTGCGCCCTACGAGAAGTTCGCCGAGATGATCGATCATCATTGGGATGGGATCGCCGCTTATTGCAGGCCAGAGAACAAGGTCTCGCTCGGATTCGTGGAGGGGCTCAACAACAAGATCCGCGTCCATCCAGCGTCGCACCTACGGCCTGCGCGACGAGGAATACCTGCGGCTGAAAGTTCTCACCTGCATGCTCTCAAAGCTCTAAGAAACCCTCAAAATCACCCACTCGATTCCGAGAAGACCCAATTAAGTTCTCCATGAAAATTATCGTTTTAGGTTCTGCTGCGGGTGGAGGATTTCCGCAATGGAACTGTAATTGCCGCAACTGCGACGGCGTCCGCAACGGCACCATGACCGCCACAGCGCGCACCCAATCATCAATTGCCGTTTCTGCCAATGGCAGCGATTGGGTATTGATTAATGCCTCACCCGACATCCTGACGCAAATCCGCGCCACCCCGGCACTGCAACCGGCCCGCGCCAAGCGCGATAGCGGCATCGCAGCAGTCATGCTGATGGATGCGCAAATCGACCACGTCACCGGATTGCTGATGCTGCGGGAAGGCAAGCCGTTGCCACTCTACTGCACGGCCTCGGTCTGGGACGATCTGACCACAGGCTTGCCGCTGGTACATGTGCTTTCACATTATTGCGGCGTGCAATGGCATCCATTGGCTGCCAACACCAGCCACGACCACATAACGCCAGTGGAATTGCCCGGCATCGAAGGTCTCCTCTTTACGCCATTGGCATTGACCAGCAAAGCGCCGCCCTACTCACCGCATCGCGAAATGCCGCAAACAGGCGACAACATCGGCCTGCTGATCGAAAACGTGGCGAATGGCAAAAAGTTGTTTTACGCCCCTGGTCTGGGTGCGCTTGAACCGCACATTGACGCTGCGATGCGCGCCGCCGACTGCTTGCTGGTGGACGGCACCTTGTGGACCGAGGATGAGATGATCCAGCTTGGCTTTTCCAAAAAGAAATCCGTTGACATGGGGCATCTGCCGCAATCCGGCAGTGGCGGCATGATAGAAGTGCTGAACGCCATCGGCCAGCGTCGCAAAATCCTGATCCACATCAACAACACCAATCCGATCCTCGATGAAAACTCCGAACAGCGCGCGACCCTGACACGCCATGGCATCGAAGTTGCGTTTGACGGAATGGAAATCATATTATGAGCGCCATGACACAACCCGCATCAAACACAGAACAGCCCTGGGATCGCAACGAGTTTGAATCCCGGTTGCGCGCCAAAGGTGCCGCCTATCACATACACCACCCGTTCAACGTCAAGATGAACAACGGCCAGCTGAGTCATGACCAGATTCGCGGCTGGGTCGCCAACCGGTTTTACTACCAGATCAGGATTCCGCAAAAAGACGGCGCCATCATCTCCAACTGTCCCGACCGTGAGACCCGGCGCAAGTGGGTGCAACGCATCCTCGACCATGACGGCTGGGAAGACAATGCTGGCGGTATCGAGGCATGGACACGGCTGGGGATAGCGGTCGGCATTGCGCGCGACGAACTCTGGTCGCTCAAGCGTGTGGTGCCTGGCGTGCGCTTCGCGGTCGATGCTTACGTCAACTTCGCCCGCCAGGCGCCCTGGCAAGAAGCGGTCTGCTCCTCGCTGACCGAAATGTTCGCCCCCAAAATTCACAAAGACCGGCTGGCAAACTGGCCCCAACACTATGCCTGGATCGACCAGGATGGATTACAATATTTTCGCAGCCGAATTTCATTGGCCGAGCGTGACGTCGAGCATGGCCTGCAAGTGACCCTGGATCACTTCACCAGCCGGGCGCAACAGGAACGGGCGCTGGAAATTCTGCAGTTCAAGCTCGATATATTGTGGTCCATATCGGATGCCATTGAAAAAGCATATCCTTGAACTTGAGCATCCATAAGCCAGGCCCATGAACGATTACCCCGACAAGCCGAAGTTGTCCAGACTGTTTCGATTGCAATGGGAAGAGGCGCAGAACAACTATGTACTGCTCTATCCGGAAGGCATGGTCAAACTGAATCAAAGCGCCGCAGAAATTCTGAAACGTTGCGATGGCAATCAGGATACAGCCGCTATTGTCAGCGATCTGGAAAGCGCGTTTTCAGTCAGCGGCCTGCAAGATGAGGTGGAAGATTTTTTAAGCGTCGCCAATGAGCGAGGCTGGATTGGATGATTCAATGGAAATAGCCGTCAACACCAACACCAACACCGACGCGGCAGCTATCGCTCCGCCACTGTGGATGCTGGCCGAATTGACTTACCGTTGCCCGCTGCATTGCGTGTATTGCTACAACCCGCTGAACTATGCAGAAAACTTCAATGAGTTGACCACCGCGCAGTGGATCGACGTGATGCAGCAGGCCCGCAAACTTGGCGCGGCGCAACTCGGGTTTTCGGGCGGTGAGCCGCTCGTGCGTGACGACCTGGAAGAGCTGATCGCCGAAGGCCACCGACTCGGCTTTTACACCAATCTCATCACGTCCGGTGTTGGTTTGACCGAAGCGCGCATCGCCCGGATGAAAGAGTTTGGACTCGACCATATCCAGCTCTCGTTTCAGGATTCGACCAAGGAAATGAATGATTTCCTGTCGAGCACCAAGACCTTCGACCTGAAATCCCGCGTCGCCAAACTGATCAAGCAATACGACTACCCGATGGTGCTGAACGTCGTTCTGCATCGCCAGAACCTCGACCATGTCGGCCAAATCATCGAGATGGCGCTTGAGATGGGTGTGGAGTACCTCGAACTGGCCAATACGCAATACTATGGTTGGGGGCTCACCAATCGCGACCACCTGCTTCCGACGCGCGAGCAAGTGGAGCGCGCTGAAGTCGTGGTCAACGACTATCGCGCCAAAATTGGTAATAAAGTGCGCATCATATTCGTCGTGCCAGACTATTTCGAGACACGGCCCAAAGCCTGCATGAACGGCTGGGGCGCGGTATTCCTTGCGATTGCCGCAGATGGAACCGCGCTGCCCTGTCATGCAGCGAAAACCTTGCCCGGCATTGATTTCCCCAACGTAACGCAACAAAGCGTGCGCGCCATCTGGTACGACAGCGACGCGTTCAACAAGTTTCGCGGTGACGCCTGGATGAAGGAACCTTGCCGGACTTGCACGGAGAAGAAAAAATATATGGGCGGTTGTCGCTGCCAGGCCTATGCGTTGACCGGCGACGCAACAAATGCCGATCCGGTGTGCGACAAATCCCCGCACCATGGCACGGTACAGAAAATCCTCCTGGATGCGGAATTACGACACAAAAACAAGGCTCAACAACAGACAACGCAACCGATTCTTTTCCGAACCGATAAGAATTCACTGCGATTCGCACTCGAACTCGAGGAGGCTGTTGCGCCGACAAAATGAGCATGCACCGGAAATTATTTTCGTCCTGGCACGTATCCGGTCTGCTCACTGCAATGAAGCGTTGCGGGCTGATTTAAGCAATCCCCGTTGCGGGTCGTAGCCGAAGGCGGCAATTGCGTAAAAAATCAAAGTACATGCGGCGACCACCAGCGATGAGGCCAGCTCGATCTGACCATACAACGCAAAACGCAACGCCTCGACCGCGTGAGTGAACGGATTGAAACGTGCGACTTGATAAATCCATTCGGCACCGGATTCCTGCACTTTCCACAGTGGATATAAAGCTGAGGAAAGAAAAAACATCGGGAAAATCACGAAATTCATGGTGCCCGCGAAATTTTCCAGCTGCTTGATGTAAACCGATAGCACCAAACCGAACGAGGACAGCATCAATGCGCCCAGCACCACCACCGGCAGCGCGATCAGTACCTGCATGATGGTCAAGTCGACGCCGAACAGTATCGCCAGCATGAAAAATGCGAGGGCCTGCAAGACCGACAAAAACGCCCCCCCGGCCAGCTTGCAGGCCAGCAGATAGGGGCGCGGCAACGGTGCCGTCAGCAATAATCGCATCACCCCCATTTCGCGGTCGTAGACCATCGCCAGCGACGATTGCATGCCGTTGAACAGGCAGACCATCATCACCAGCCCCGGCACCATATACACGCGGTACTCCACATACGTCTCGTAGGGCGGCATGATCGCCACGCCGAACACATTCTGGAAACCCGCCGCAAACACCACCAGCCACAACGCAGGCCGCACCAGCGACGACACCAGGCGTCCTGGCTGCCGCAAAAACTTATGCACCTCGCGACCGGCGATGGCGCGCAATGCCAGCAAGCCGTGATCCAGTTTCATTTTTTCGCCCCGGGCGCATCCAACGCATCCGTCAGCCTGCACGGCGACTCTTTCTCATCGCTGCCCAGCGTATCGAGATTATTCCTGGCATGCAAAAAGCCGTCAAACGGCGCGACCCCGGCGATGCCGCCGCCGAGTCCGCCGTGCGTCAGAAACACCGGTTGCCGCAGTTGCTGGTCCCACGGACGAAAGGAAAGGCGCGCTCCCTTGAAACCATCCAGTGCGATATCCTGATTGCGCAGCGCACGGCGATGCTGGCTCGCGTCCGGCCATTTGATGGCGGTCTCGATAATGATCTTGGTTGCCATCCACGCCGCCCAATCAACACTTGCCATCGGACGGTTAGCAGCCTTCTTGAAACGGCGGTTCAGCTGCGGCGCTCCATTGCGCTCCCAGGAGGCATGCCAACCCTCGGCCACCAGACCGGCGCTACCAACCACCGGGCGCGGCAGGATCGTGCGGTAAGGCACATCGCGCGCGAACTCTCCGTCGGCATCGACCACCCACACCACATCGGCATCCACCCCGGCGGTGAGCAACGCCACATTGGCCAGCTCGCGCTCGCGCGGATCGTTGGATAATTTGAACGGTTTGCTGGCGACCAGTTTGAGTCCGTAGCGCTTGATGGTTTTTTGCACAACCGCAACCAGGGGCGCGTCGGCCGGCAGGGAGCCCACAAGCAGCAAGACCTTGGTCCATTTTCGCGCGCTCAAAAATTGCGCAATCGCATCTGCTGTCATGCTTTGGTCCGGCAGTGTATGGAACAGATTGGCGCTGCAGTCATCGCGCCGCAGGCTCGTCTCCGCAGCGGATACATTGAAGAACAGGATGTCCATTTGCCGGAATTCCCTGGCCAGCGCCGCCACCGCGCTGGCCGGCAGGTCGAGCAGGAAATGCCTGATGCCTTTTTTTGCGAGCGCGTCTATTTGCGACTTCGCCGCCAGCACATTCTCTGCGGGCACCTCCTGAACCGTTATCTTCAAATTGGCGTGCGCAAGCTGGAAATCCGACTCGCCAATCGCCACTTCAGCGCCGGCCCTGGGGCGTCCCAATGGATGGCCGGGGTAATTCTTCTCCAGCCGTCTTGCTTCATAGCGCACATCCTGCGGATCAAACACCATCGCGATTTTAAGCTCGCGCGCCTGCGCCGCAACGCTGACCAACGCCAGCGCAACGCACGCAAAGGCCTTATGCCAGCGCAATGGCATCGGCTCAGTCATCAATCACCACACTATGCGGCACCCGCCCGGCTCTGATCGATTGAAGCGCGCGGCCCTTGGCCACATCGACGATCGAAACGTCGTCCGACATGCCGTTGGCCACATACAGGGTCGCATTGTCGCGCGACAGCGCCAGCCCCCAGGCCCGCTTGCCGACCAGAATCAGGTTCTTGACGGTCCGGCTTGCCACCTCGATCACCGCCACATGATTGGCCCGCCCCAAGGCCACGAAGGCCGTCTTGCCGTCGCGCGTCATCGTGATGCCGACCGGCGTGATGTCATCCGTGCGGAAACCCTTGGGCTCGAACTTGAGGGTGGCCGCCACGCTATGATCAGACGTGCGGATGATGCTGAGCGAGGCGCCCATCTCGTTGGTGACCCATAACTCCTTGCCATCCGCGGTCAGCGCGAAGCGGCGCGGACGCTTGCCAACTTCGATATTTTTCGTCACCTTGCCAGTGGCGGCATCGATCACGTGGACCAGATTGGCAACTTCGGAGGCGACGTAAACGGTCTTGCCGTCCGGTGTGACTTTCACACCCTCCGGCTCCTTGCCGACTGCGGTGCGGCTGATCACCTTCTTGCTGGCGAGATCCACCACCGATAGCTGGGCATCTTCTTCGTTGGAAAAGTACAGTCGCTTGCCATCCGGCGACAGGTCGAATATCTCCACGCCCTCTTCCAGCGTGAGGTGGTCGACCACTTTGAGCGTGGCGACGTCGATGATGTCGGCGCGGCCGTCATCGCCGCAGGCGACGATCAGGCGTACGCCATCGGGTGTCAACTGCATGTGGCGCGGCCGCTTGCAAGTCTTGACGAGTGCGCGCTGCTGGTGAGTTTTTCCATCGAAGACCGCGATGGTGTTGTCTTTTTCGCTGGAGATGAATATCCAGCCGGTCTGTTTCGCCAGGGCGGAAACAGAAAATCCGGCCGCTGCTGCACCCATAACAAGCAGGATGACAGTTTTTTTCATAACTTCCTTTTTTTGCAGGTTGTGCCGCTTGTCGGCAATGCTCGTTCATTTATAGCGTCAACTGCAAAAATGCGTCAGTCAAGGTCGAACACCCATCCCTGGCCATCAGTCGCACGGCCGTGCCGTCGAATTTCACCTGCCCATGCGCCAGCACGATAATCCGATCCGCCGTCTCCGCCTCATCGACCAGATGGGTCGCCCACAAGACCGCCAGACCCTGCTCGCGACAGAGCGCTTTCACATCCGACAAAATCTGTACGCGTGAGGCCGGGTCAATACCGACGGTCGCCTCATCCATCAACAGCAGGTTGGGTCGAGTAAGTAAAGCGCGCGCCAGCTCGACCTTGCGGCGGTTCCCACCGGACAGGTCACGGGCGCGGTCTTTGGCGCGTTCCGTCAGCCCGAACCGCGCCAGCCAATGCGCAATGCGTTGCCTGGCATCGGCGCCGGCAATTCCATGCAAGTCGGCCTGGAATTGCAAGTTGGCAGCCACAGTGAGGTCCAGGTCCAGTGCCGGCTGCTGAAAAACGATGCCTAGGCGGGACAGTGCTGCCAATGGGGTTGAGGCGATATCGATGCCGAAAATGGCTGCTGCGCCGGCGTCGGCGCTGAACAAACCTGTCAGCATTTGGAAGAGCGTCGTCTTGCCGGCACCATTCGGTCCAAGCAACGCGACGAATTCACCTTCGGCAACGGACAGGCTGATGCCATCGACGGCCTTGCGCACGCCGAATGATTTACTTAACTGCCGAACGTCAAGCGGATGTGGCACAAGATTTTTCCCGAAGCGAATCATGCCGCAACCGTTGCATCCCATGACAAGCCACTGCACGGTCGGCAACTGCTTCGAAAATGCCCAAGCCAAGTTTTTTTTCGCCCCACAGGACGGCGCATTGCTCGACGCTCGATATTTCACAACGCGGCAAAGGTTGATCGCTCAAGAACTGCCTGAACATCTTTCGCAAATGAAATCCTGGTCCTTTATCGTCAAGTTGGCAATGCCATCCAGCGTCCAGCATACGGTTGAGCACCGCGACACCAGGGCAGCCTCAGTTCGCTGGCCATGCAGGCTGCGTGCCCTTCAGCTCTTTTCAAGCAACTTGATCAGCGCCGTGTAATTCCCATCGCGCGCAATGTCAGCCGCGGTCTTGCCACGATTGTCCTTCAGGCTGCGGTCCGCGCCTTGCTCAAGCAGGAAGTTCACCGTCGCCTCGTGCCCATAGCCGGCCGCCCACATCAGCAGCGTCTCATCGTTGTCCATGCGCGCATTGACCTGGGTGCCGGCACGCAGCAATTCGGCCAGGCACGCGCCGCAGCCATTGCCCGCGGCATAAATCGCCGCATTCTTTTTCACACGGTCGATCGGGTCGATCTTCGCGCCGGCTGCAATCAGCTTGCGAACGATTTGCACATTGCCGCTGAATGCCGCGCCCATCAAAGGCGTCACGCCTGAAAGATTGGCGAGATTGACGTCTGCGCCCGCGCGCATCACCGTATCGACCAGCGCCTCGTTGCCTTTGCTCGCCGCCATGTTGAGCGGCGAGTCGCCATTGCGGTCACGCGAGTTGACCGATGCGCCGGCGGCAAGCAATGCAGCGACGTTCTCAACCCGGCCGGCCTTTGCCGCCATGACAAACTGGCCGTTGATGTTGATCTGGTCCGCCCCCTTTTGCGCGAATGCGGGTGCGATTGCGCAGCAGGACAGTATCAACAAGATACTGGACTTTAATGCCTTTATCGTTTTCATGATGTCTCCGGAAAACAGGGGTAACACGCGCCGAGTGTTTCCTTGTGGAACAAAAAAATTTGCATTACAAGCCTTTCTATCACGATCTGGCCAGGCTGATGACGGAACGCCGGTTGGTGATAACCCTTACGATCATCATGCGCTGGGTGCAACGCCATGCTCCTGAGCCTGAGAAACGCCGGAACCGCCATGCGCGCAAGGTGGTGCAATTGTGGCGTGCCGATGAAACCATGCAGAAATCATGCAGAAATCAGTTGACAGCAGGTCTGCTTGTCCCGTAAATTCTTGGGGGGAGAACAATGTCGCATAAAGATATTAACCAAACCCGGGGCAGCGCCGTCCCGCTGCGTGTGATCGGATACCCTCTTGAACTTGACTCAATATTGTCTTGACTGAGGGGTCCACTTGAGGAGACAGAATGATTAGGCTAATACAAAAGGCGAGTCTCGCCGCGATGGTCGCGCTGTGCGCCGTCGGCATCGCGCACAGCCAGGAAATCCAGGGTCAAAAGGGCAAGAGTGGCGGCCCGGTCACCATCACCAAATCTATCAACGTCTCGCAGGCGCAACTGACCAATGCCGACAAGCAAGGCACCGACTGGCTGCACACCAACGGCGGCTACGCACAGACCCGCTTTTATCCGGGCAATCAGATCAACACGAGCAACGTCAAAAACCTCCGTCCGGAATTCAGCTTCCAGACCGAGGTGCGCGAGTCGATGGAGACTGCGCCCATCGTGGTCGACGGCATCATGTACATGACGACCTCTTTCAATCACGTCTATGCACTTGACGCAACGACGGGTCAAGAATTCTGGCACTACAAACACAAAATGGGTGCCATCACCACCTTCTGCTGCGGCCCGAACAACCGCGGTGTGGCCATCGAGGGGGGCAAGCTGTTCATGGGCACGCTCGACGCCAAAATCCTGGCGCTCGATGCCAAGACCGGCAAGCTGTTGTGGGAAACCCAAATCGCCGACCCCGAAAAAGGTTATAGCGAAACCATGTCGCCGACCGTGGTCGATGGCAAGGTGCTGATCGGCACCAACGGCGGCGAATACGGCATCCGCGGCTTCGTCAAGGCATTCGATGCCAAGGACGGCAAACTGCTCTGGACCTTCTACTCGATTCCCGAGCAGGGTCATGAAGGGGTGTGGGCCGAGAATGATGCGACCGGCCGCAACATGAAGCGTGACATCAAGGCCGAGAAAGAGCAGCTCGCACGCAACGGCGCGTTTCACCATACGCTCGGTGGCGGCGTCTGGATGAACCCGGCGGTCGACCTGAAGACACGTACCATCTTCTTCGTCGTGGGCAACCCTTCCCCTGACTTGTACGGCGCCGAGCGTCCGGGCGACAACCTGTACACCAACTCGATGGTGGCAATTGACCTCGACAGCGGCAAGTACAAGTGGCACTTCCAGTACATCGCGCACGACGTGTGGGACCTCGACGCCGTCAGCCCGCCGATCCTGATCGATGTGAAAGACAAGTCCGGCAAGATGATCCCGGCGGTCCTCCACGGTGGCAAGATCGGTCATATCTATGTGCATGACCGCAAGGACGGCAAACTGATCCGCTTCTCTGAAGCGATGATCCCGCAAACCCTGTGGGTTCTGCCGACTGAAAAAGGCGCACGCATGCTGCCGGGCGCAAACGGTGGCGTGGAGTGGTCGCCGATGGCGGTCAACGAGAAGCTGCGCCTGGCTTACGCACTGAACCTGCATCAGCCGATGACCTACCACGTTGAGAAGGCAGCCTATCCGGGCGGCAAGCTGTGGCTTGGCGGTGCCTTCAAAGCGATCGAAGGCGAAGAGCAATGGGGACGTGTTGCCGCAGTCAACGTCGATACGGGCAAGATCGCGTGGAAGTTCGACACCGCACAGCCGCTGATCGGCGGTGCGTTGGCGACAGCAGGCGACCTGGTGTTCTACGGCGAAGGCAACGGCCTGTTCCGCGCGCTCGACGCACGCAACGGCAAGCTGCTGTGGGAATACCAGTGCGGCGCAGGCGCCAACGCCATGCCGGTGTCCTATTCCGTCAAGAACCGCCAGTACATCGCCATGGGCTGCGGCGGCAATACGCAGCTCGACTTCAAGCGCGGTAACACGATGTTTGTGTATGCGCTGCCAAAGCAGTAAATCGACCGACGTTTGACATGCTCCGGGGCTACTCGAAAGAGTGGCCCCGTTGTTCGTCAGGGCCACCCTTCAAATCAGAAAATCGGCCATCGAAAGAAAATCCCGCTCCAGCGCGTGGGACAGGATGTTTGGCGTGGCAGTAGAGAGACGCGCAGATACCTCGGCTTTCAGTGGACGAAGCCTCAACGCGCCTGAAGATCACCGAAATTGCAAATAGAACTCAAATTGAAATTCAAGACTCTTTTCGCATCCGTCATCGCCGCCGCTTGCGCGTGGCTGACGCTCGCACCGGCGAGCGCCCAGGACATCGAAGCCGGCCGCACCAAGGCACAGGCCTGCGCGGCATGCCACGGTGCTGACGGCAATTCCTCGGTTGGAAATTTCCCCAATCTCGCCGGCCAGACCTGGCGCTACATTTATGTTCAACTCAAGGACTTCAAGGAAGGCCGCCGCAAGGATCCGGTGATGAGCGCGATGGCTGAGCCACTGAGCCGCCAGGACATGATCGATATCGCCAACTTCTATGCCGCGCAAAAAGCCAGGCCATCTAGCTTCAAGGCTGACGATGCGAAAATCAAACTAGGCAAGGCCAAGGCGGATGAAAACCTGTGCGTGATGTGCCATCTTGGCGGCTTCTCTGGCCAGAACGAGATCCCGCGCGTCGCGGGCCAGCAATACGAATACATTGTCAAGCAGCTGAAAGACTTCAAGGCGCGCAGCCGCACCAACGATGCCGGCAACATGACCAGCGTGGCGCAAAGCTTGAGCGAAGCCGATATCGAAAATCTGGCGCACTACATCACCAGCCTGCGTTAAGGCATACGGGCATACGCATGGATCAGCGCTACACCCACACGGCAATGTGGCTGCACTGGCTCATCGCCATTTTATTGATGAGCCAGTTCGCATTCGGCTGGTATCTGAACGACATTCCGCGCGGCGTTCCGGCGCGCGGCTATTTCGTCAATCTGCACAAGAGCAGCGGGTGCGATTCAAACTGGTGTGCAGAATTCCGGGGACTTGTTCCCCGCAAGCGCCATCCAATAGGCATGCCATTTGCGGTTGGCCCGGTTTATCCGCAAGGCCAACATATGTTCAGCGTTTGGTATGAGCCACCAGCAGCCCGGGAGTTTCAGCCACTTTTGCACTACGTAGCGGTGCGCGCTCTCGATCTCGCCCGAGCCAATGGGTAGTGCTTTGTTCAGCGCGTCCTGATAGTTGAGTTGATCCATGCGGAAAAGCCAAGTACCGATGGCACTGACGTACCGGAGCCTCGGCGTCACTTGTGCCTGGTGCCTCAAGGTGAGGCTGCAACGCTTGCAGGACTTGATGCGCATTGGCCGTTTTCAGACGATCCTTTTGCTCCGTCATCCAGGTCTTGGCCGCTTGCGCGCTGGGTGCGATCGCCTTCGCAGCAGCCCCCAGGTACTCGCACACATGATAAAAATCCACCAAGTAGCTGGCATTTGCTCCAAACTTGTCTTGCACCTGTGCCGCGATCCAGGGCGCACCATCGCCCACGACGTGAACATGGCTGTTGACTCCAAATCCGGCCAGACTTGCACATGCTAACCCAAGTTTGTCATTTAGCACCACACCCCTGTTTGTGAGGCCTTGCGCTGTGTATGGCTTCGCAAACCTGACCTGTCTCACCGCGAAGCTGTGGCGCCAATCAGGCCGCGAGCCTCTGTTGAGACTGCGCGGCCAGCTACTTTTTCTGTAGCGACTTGCCGTTATTTCCGCGCCGGCGGCAAATCCGTGCAACTGCCATGCGCC
>JBCKPH010000065.1:0-14664 GCA_038901755.1 Burkholderiaceae bacterium
CGACCCCTCCTCTTCGACGAGCACACCGCGGCGGGTCAGCAACTTCATCAAGCGGCCGATGATCTTGCGCAGCAGCGCCCGCAGCGCTTCATCGGTGGGCGCAGCTGCCTCCATAAAGACCGGCTCGCCGTCAGTGCGCCGGTACACGCCGTCGCGCACCCGTCGGTGGCCCGGCGCCTTGTTGCCAAGGCCGGCAGGCTCAAGTCCAAGAACTGATCGAGGCGCCGCCCAAGCGGTGCATAGTGCCACTCAACTGATTGGGTAGCGGATGTGCATCGCGCGCCGCCGCACCGTCAGGCCCTCACGACCGCAATGCCGCCACGGACAACCCGCTGCGGTTGCCGCGGCGTCTGCAACTGCGCCGGCGCGGCAGCCCCGTTGGCGCCCGGCACTGCGGTGACGCCGGGCACCGCCGGCAGGTGGGCGACGATGAGTTCGCCGAGCCGCCGCACCGAGGCTTCCCCTGGGTAGCGGTGGCGCCAGACGAGGCCGATGGTGCGCGTTGGCGCCGGCCGCGCGAGGGTGCGGATTTGCACCAAGCCCTCGTTCAGGCCGCCGGCGCCGAACGCGGTGGCGAGCACCGGCAGCAGGGTGCAGCCGACGCCGGCGGCGACCATCTGACGCAGCGTTTCGATGCCGGTGGCCTTCAATGCTTCGCGTTGCTCGGAGACGTCGGCATTGCAGATCGCCAGCGCCTGGTCGCGCATGCAGTGGCCCTCTTCGAGCAGCAGCAGGTCGTCGCGCGCGAGATGCTTTTCGCGGATGCACCGCAGCGCAGCCAACGGGTGGCCGGGCGGCATCGCGACCACGAACTCCTCGTTGAAGAGGGGCATCGATTCGATGTCCTCGCCGCGCAGGGGAATGGCGAGCAGCAGCGCATCGAGCCGGCCCTGGCGCAGGCGTTCGAGCAGATGCCCGGTGAGGTCTTCGCGCAGGTACAGCGACAGCTGAGGGAAACCCTGCCGAATCTGCGCCAGCACATGCGGGATCAGGTACGGTCCCAAGGTCGGGATAACGCCCAGCCGCAGCGGCCCGTTCATCGGGTCCTGGCCGCGGTGCGCGATCTGCTTGATCTGATCGACCACGTTGAGCGCGATGCGTGCCTGTTCGATGATCTTCTCGCCGATGGGCGTGGGCCGCAGGTGATGCTTGTTGCGATCGAAAAGCATCACACCGAGATAGTCCTCGAGCTTCTTGACTTGCATGCTCAGCGTCGGCTGCCCGACATGGCAGGCCTCGGCCGCGCGACCGAAATTGCCCTTGTCGGCCAGGGCGACCAGATAGCGCAGTTCTTGCAGGGTCATCACTGTTCTCCGGTGCGCCTCGACACCCACACGGACCATTATGCCGAGCAGGCGGCAAGGCTCGTGGTCATCGACGCTGCCGATGACGGTTATCGACAGCGTATTCTATTGTTGCACGGGCGGCGCGCATAACCAATATCGAGATAATCGATTTGCCAACCATAGGGTCAGCCACCTATGATCCCTGTCAATCAATTAGGCGGCAGCGTTCATGATGGTGCGCTCTGCCGGCAACAACAAGAGAATAAGGAATGAGCTTGCGGACCCTGGGTGTTGTGCCCGCTCTGATCGCACTGGTGCTGGCGTGTTCGGCCACCGCGGCGCAGGGCTACGAAGTTGCACCGGTGTCCAACGGCGGCCGGGTCGAAGGCAAGATCACCTTCCTGGGCGCCGTGCCCACGCGCAAGGTCATCCCGACCAAGGACAGAGAAGTCTGCGGCGGTCCGCGCGACGAGGCGCCGATCCGCGTCGGCGCCGACAACAGCGTGCAGGATGCGGTGGTCTACCTCAAGGCGGTGCCCAAGGGCAAGGCCTGGGGCGCATTGGAAAAGACGCCGGTGATCGACCAGGAGAAGTGCGTCTTCAAGCCCGCGATGCAGGTGGTCCGTGCTGGCAAGATCGACATCATCAACTCCGACCCGGTGCTGCACAACACGCGCGCCTTCTACGGCCAGCGCGCGGTCTTCAACCTGGCGATGCCAGACAAGGGCAAAATTACGAGCGAGTTGCCGCGGCCCGGGCTGGTGCGCATCGAATGCGACGCCCATGGCTGGATGCTGGCCCATGTGTACGTGGCCGACAGCCCGTACTACGCGCTGACCGGCGCCGACGGCAGCTTCAGCATCGCCGACGTGCCAGCCGGCACCTACACGCTGGTGGCCACCCAGCCCTACGCCGGCGACACCGAGATGCAAGTCACCGTCAAAGGCGGCGAAGCCGCCAAGCTGCTAATCGAGTTGAAGAAGAAGTAGCGACCCGTTGGACCCCAGCCACCCAGTCACCCAGTCACACACCCTGCGGCACTAGCGGCCGCCAACAATGAGGAGAACCAGATGAATGCCCACCGGACCGATCGAGACCCCCCCCGCCCCGACCCATCGACGCGCTGGACACGGCGCTCCTTCCTGCACACGTCGCTGCTCAAAGGCGTGGCGGGTGTCGCGGCCACTGGCTTCTTGCCGCTGATCAACACGATGGACCTCGCGTATGGGCAGAGCGGGCAGAGCTTCCGCTTCGCCTGGGTCTCCGACACCCACCTCTACCCGCGCCACGTCAACACCCGCTTCGTTGACAAGACGGTGCGCGCGTTCAAGGAAGTGCAGGCGATGAATCCGCCGGCCGACTTCATGATCTTCGGCGGCGATCTGTCACAGCTTGGCGATCCGGTTGAGCTGACGCTCGGCGCCGAGTTGCTGAAGGAGGTCAAGATCAAGACCTACTTCATCCCCGGCGAGCATGACTGGTACCTTGACATGGGGGCAACCTGGAACCGGATGTTCGGCGCCTCGCCGTGGACCTTCGACCACAAAGGCGTTCGCTTCATCGGCCTCGACACGATCAGCCACGCGGTCGATTTCTGGACCTCGCGCAAATACAGCCCGAAAGAGCGTATGGGCCACATGGCCACGCTCGACGGCACGCTCGGTGGTGCCTGGGCGGCGGTCGGCACCCGGCAATTGCAGTGGCTGCAGACCACGCTGTCGAGCTGGCCCAGGAACCAGCCGGTCATCCTCTGCACCCACAACCCGCTGTACGAGTACTACCCGAACTGGAACTTCTGGGTCCGCGACTGGCTCGAGGTGCAGGAGCTGCTCAAGCCCTGGACCAATGTCACCAACATCCATGGCCACACCCACCAGGTGCTCTACAACGAGATCGGCACGATGCGCTCGATCGGTATGCTGGCCACATCGTGGCCTTGGCCGTATGCACCCGTGGGCGTGCCCACGATGACCCGGCCGATGGTGCGCGCCGACCCGGGTGACCACTTCGACGGTGTCGGCTGGGCCAGCTTCAACGTCAGCGGCGGCAGACCGAGACCGGTCGAGTACGAATACAAGATGTGGCGCAAGGACATATTTGCCGACGCGGAATGGGATTCGGGCACCGGCGACAACCGCAACCAGATACTGACCCCGCGAATTGCTGATCGACTCTAATCGGAGACAACCATGTCAAACAAGTCAAGCCGGAGATGGAAAGCCGCGTTGGTCGTGGCTGGAGTGGCAGCACTGTTGCTGGGCCCCGCCGGGCTGTTGGCGCACAAGGAAAAGCACACCGCCGACCAGCTCAAGGCCTTCGAGGACGCATTCATTGAGCAGGTCAAGATCGGCGACCTGCTGTTCCATGGCGACGGCGCCACCGAGAGGAAGATGGGCGTCAAGCTCTCGAACACCGCCATGGCCTGCGCGATGTGCCATCCCTACGCTTCGGACACCCACCCGCACGAGTTCCCGAAGTACCAGGAGCAGATGCAAAAGTTTGCCACCCTGCGCGACATGATCAACTGGTGCATCGAGAAGCCCAACGAGGGCGAAAAAATTCCCCCCGACGGCGACGCGATGAAGGCGCTCGAGGCCTACCACTACTGGTCCAACCGCAACAGCAAGCTTGATGCGGGTCGGCACTAAGAGCCTGTTCCTCAATAACGTGAATATTTGACTCGCTGGCCTTGGGCGCGCTGCGTCGTTGCGAATCGCTTGTGTGGCCCGCCACACGGCGCGCTCCGCGCCTAGCATCGCATCCCAATCCAGCGGCCAAATGTCCAAGTTATTTCGTTATAGACTCTAAAAACAACCAGCGGGCGCGGCGTGATCGCCGCCCCAAGTACAGGGGCACTCCATGACAAGCACGGTGGCCGGCGCCGAGCCGTTTCCAGATCTCGACTCGCTGATCGACCGCGAGTTGATCCTGAAATGGCTACTCTGGGGCTTGTTCTGGCTGATGTTCACGCCCAGCATCGGTGCCTTGGCCGCGACGCTGTTCAACTATCCCGACTACCTCGGCACTTCCGAATACCTCACCTTCGGTCGGCTGCGGCCGATGCATGTCAACGGCGTCATCTTCGGCGCCTTCTCGACGCTGTTCATCGGCCTGTGCTACTACCTGCTGCCGCGCCTGACCGGGGTGAAGATCTGGAACGGCCACTGGGGCCATTGGCTGGTGTGGGTGTGGAATCTCGGCCTGATTGCCGGCATGGTGTCGCTGGCGCTGGGCTACAACCAGGGCTTAGAGGCGGGCGAGTTTTCGTGGCCGATCGACACCGTGATCTTCATCGTGGTGACGATCCTGACGGTGCAGTTCCTGATGACGGTGGCCAAACGCCGCGAGCCGCAACTCTATGTGGCGGTGTGGTATCTGATCGGTGCCTTTGTCTGGACCGTGATGAACCTGGTGCTGGGCAGCTACATCCTGCCCTACTACATCAGCGGCATCAACAGCGCCGCCTGGCATGGTCTGTTCATCCACTACATCGTCGGCCTGTGGATCACGCCGGCCGGCTACGTGATCATCTATTACTTTTTGCCAGCCAGCATCAAGAACCCGATTTACAGCCACAAGCTCTCGCTGGTGGGTTTTTGGTCGCTGGCGCTGTTCTACCCCTTCGTCGGCATCCACCACTACCTCTACAGCCCGATTGCCGACTGGGCCGAAACACTGGCCATCATCACCTCGATCCTGCTGATCGTGCCGGTGTGGACGGTGCTGCAGAACTTCTTCGGCTCCATGATAGGCCGCTGGCACACCTTCGGGACCAACCTGACGGCCAAATTCCTGATCATGGGATCGCTGATGTACTTGGTGGGCTGCTTCCAGGGCTCCCTCGAAGCGCTGCGCTCGTTCCAGGTGCCCACGCACTTCACCGATTTCGTCATCTCGCACTCGCACCTCACGGTGTTCGGCACCTTCGTCGTGTGGGCGATGGGCGGCACGATCTATGTGATCCCGAAGCTGATGAACCGACCGATCTGGTCATTCAAGCTCGGCAACTGGTCGTTCTGGCTGATCACGCTGGGCATCACCGTGATGGGCGTCGACCTGAGCGCTGCCGGGCTGCAGCAAGGCTACATGCTGATGGCCGGCGTTGAGTGGGTCGATTCGCTGGTTTCTATGCGGCCCTACTGGATGGTGCGCACGATGGCCGGAATCTCGATGGACCTTGGCATGACGCTGCTGGTCTACAACCTGATGCGCACCGTACTGGCCGCTGAAGCGCCGGCTGCCCAGCCCATCGGCGGCGTGTCACTTGCGAGGGCGACGCCATGAGCGACGGACGCTACGGCCTGCGCTTTTACGCCCTGGTTGCCGGCTTTTTCTGCATCTCGCTGGCCGCCTTCGTGCAGGGCTTGCTGCCGATGCTGGAGCCCGAGTCGCGCACCGACAAGGTCACCAAGGTCGTTCGCACCGACCTCGGCGAGCTCAAGTGGGTGGAGCACCGGGCCAGCGACTACACCGCGCTGGAGCAACGCGGCCGCGAGGTGTACACGCGCGAAGGCTGCTGGTACTGCCACTCGCAATACGTGCGCCCGGTGGCGGGTGAGACGCGGCGCTGGGGGCCCATTCCGCAAGCCGGCGAATACGCCTTCGACCGGCCGCACCTGTTCTCCACCCGCCGCATCGGGCCCGACCTCTCGCGCGTCGGCCTCAAGTACAGCGACGCCTGGCACCTGGCGCATTTCTGGGATCCACGCATGCTTACGCCCGACTCGATCATGCCGCGCTTCACCGCGCTGTTCGACGGGCCGTACAGCGCCAAGGTGGTCGATGGCGCGGACGGCAAAAAAACCATCGAGCGCACACCAGCCACCGAGCGTCTGTTCGACTTCGGCAAGGTCGATACGCCCTTGCTGCTGACGCCCAACAGCGCCGGCCTGCTGCTGGTGCCCGAGCGTGGGCGCTACCCGGTGATCTTCGCCCCCAACAAGGAGTTCACCGGCGCCACCGTCACGCTGGTGACCGCCAGCGAAGACCTGCGCGGCCTCGTCGCCTACATGCAAAAGCTCGGCACCAACCGCGGCAAGTGGCGCGACCGCTTCGAGCCGCAGGCGATGGAAGCCTCGCAGGTCACGGTGCCGCGCTCGGAGGAATGGACGAGCTACGGCAAAAACGTCTATGAGCGCCGCTGCCTGGGCTGCCACGGCGTCAAGGGCGACGGCAACGGCCCGGCCACGGCCTTCATCCAGGGCGACCGGCCGCGCAACTTCAACCTCGGCGTGTTCAAGTTCCGGCTCACGCCATCGGGTTCGCTGCCAGACGACGGCGACCTGCTGCGCACCATCGTGCGCGGTGTTCGCGGCACCTCGATGCCGAGCTGGCACGAGCTGCAGCAAAAAGACCTGCTCGCCGTCATCCAGTACATCAAGTTCGAGCTCGCCGCCGACCGCAGCGACCCTGCCAAGCCTTATCTCTACTTCGTCGAGGAGGCGACCAAGGCACCGATCTTCATCGACCGCGCGCCCAAGCCCTCGGCCGAACTGGTGGCACAGGGCGCCAAGGTATGGCAGGCCGCCAAATGCTGGGAATGCCACGGCAAGGGCGGCCTGGGCGACGGCGAGAAGGCGGCCGGGCTGAAGGACGACCTGGGCCACCCGATCCCGCCGGCCAACCTGACCACCGGGCAGTTCAAGTCGGGCCCGAGCGTGCGCGACATCTACCGCACCATGAGCACGGGGCTGTCGGGAACGCCGATGCCTTCGTTCAGCGATACCTTGTCCGAGGCCGACCGCTGGGCGCTGTCATACTTCGTGTTGTCGCTGTCGGCCTTCAAGGACCCGCTGACCGGCGCGCCGATCAAGCTGTCGGCTGCCGACCGCGCGGCGATCAACGACCCGGCGCTGGCGGCCAACGAATCGCATCTCGCCTACCGCACCGAGGCCGACGACCGGCAGGGCATCTATGCCGGCGAGGCCTGGGCCAAGAAGCGTGGCTTCGATTTCGCCAAGCTGCGCCCGGCGGCCGATGCCAAGGCCACCGCGGCGCCGGCCGCGCGCTGACAGGAGTGAACGCATGGAAGCATTGACGCTGCTGCAATTCACCGTTGCCTTTTTCATGAGCCTGGCCGCCGTGTTCGTGTTTGTCTGGGGCGTGCTGTCGGGCCTGTTCGAAGACGTGGAAGCCGTCAAGTACCGCGCCTACCGCGCCGAGGTGAACGACGATGAGTGACGAGCCCAAACCGCCGCATGGCGACCTGCCGCAAGAAGCGCCGCACGACTCGAACCAGGCCGTGCCGCACCACCAGCAGACCACCAGCTATGGCGGTGGCCACATCCAGGCCCGCCACGGCCGCATCAACGGTTGGCTGCTGGTCGTTTACTTGATCCTGTTCGTCTGGGCGCTGTACTACGGCTACACCTACTGGGGTGGCCTGGGCCCCGGCCTTGACCTGAACCTGGGAGGCTGACCATGGCCATTGCCACACGCATCTTGCTCGGGATCGCCGTGCTGAACCTCGTCTTCCTGTTTGCCAAGATCGCGTTCAACGTATTCGGCGTCATGTTCAGCGGAGGCCCACTATGACCACTATGACCACCATGGGAGCGATTGGGTTCGGGATTTTCGTCGTCATGACGGTCGGCTTTTTCGTCTGGGTGGCCTGGCTGGCGATGCACGAGTAGCGCCCGAGCCGGTATCCAGTACGCCGGCGCAGAGGTTTCGGAACATGACCAAAGTGATGGATTCGGTTCGAGGGCAAGACGCAAACCACAGCGATGCCCTTTGGCATCGCGAGGATTTGCAACGCCGCCATCGAGCCGAAGACGCGCTTTGGTGTTTCGAAATCTCTGTGTCGGCGTACTAGGGAGACCCGCAATATGACTGCCGACCTGTGGCTGATCTTCCTGGCCGGGCTGGCTGGCAGCGCGCATTGTGTTGGCATGTGCGGCGGCTTTGCCTGCGCGCTCGGGCCCGACCCGCGCGGTGCGGCGGCGACCTGGATTCGCCATCTAGTCTATCAAATCGGCCGGATCACCAGCTACTGTTTCCTGGGAGCGGTGGCCGGGCAGCTTGGCCTGTGGCTCGTTGCCTGGCCGGGCACCGCGGGCTCGGTCGATGCGGCGCAGCGCATTCTGGCCTGCGTGTCGGGGGCGCTGCTGCTGCTGTTCGGCCTGCAGTTCCTGGGCCTGGCGCGGCCCGTGATGCAAGAAGGGCCGGCCGGCGCGCTGGGCCAGGCGATGGTGCGCGCCCTGCGCAGCCTGGTGGCGGCGCCGGGCGCAGCGGCGCCGCTGGCCCTGGGCGTGGTCAACGGCTTCTTGCCCTGCCCGCTGGTCTATGCCTTCGTGGCCCAAGCCGTTGCCGCCGGCGGCGCGGTCGGCGGGCTGCAGGTGATGGTGGCCTTCGGCCTGGGCACCGTGCCGGCGATGCTCGCAATGGGTGGGCTGGGCCTGTGGTGGCGGCGCGCGCCGCCGAGCGGCAGCGTGCAGATCGTCCGCATGTCACGCGCGCCGAGCGCGGCTGCCGGCGTGGGCATCGAATGGCGCCGTCACAGCGTGCGCCTGGCGGGTGGCCTGCTGCTGGTGATGGGCCTGATCACGCTGGCCCGCGGGCTGTGGCCGGCAGGCGGCGTGCATACGCTGTTGGGGCATTGAGCAGGCCATGACCACGCCAGCATCGTGCGCCCATTGCGAGCTGCCGGTGGGCCGCTTTGGCCGCCGCCGCGAGTTCAGCGGCGACACGCGCTGGTTCTGCTGCCACGGCTGCTCACTCGCCTGGCAGTTTGGCCACGGCGAGCGCCACGAGCCCGAGGCCGCGGCCTGGTTGATCCGCCTGGGCGTGGCCGGTTTCCTGTCCATGAACATCATGTTGCTCAGCCTGCTCGGTTACGCCGGTGGCCTGGGCGGCGGCGACGCCTGGCTGCGCCAGCCGGTGAACCTGCTGCTGTGGCTGCTGACAACACCGCTGGTCGTCATCGTCGGCGGGCCCTTTTTCAGCGCCGCCTGGCTGGCCGCGCGCCGGGGCGGCATCAGCACTGACACCCTGGTGGCCGTGGGCGTGGCAGCGGCCTATGGCTACTCGGCCTGGCAGGTGCTGCAAGGCTCGGATCTGGTCTATTTCGACACCTTGTGCATGGTGCTGATCCTCTTCACGCTCGGGCGTTACCTGGAAGCGCAGGGTCTGGTACGAGCGCTGCGCAGTCTGGTGCCGATGCTGCAAGCCCAGCGCGCCGAGGTTCGGGTGGTCGAGGGTGAGACCGAGACGCTGCGGCCGGTACTGCAAGTGCAAGCGGGTGAACTCGTTCGTGTGCTGCCAGGCGAGCGCATCGCGGTCGACGGCATCGTCGTTGCGGGCCGCTCGTCGTGCGATGAGTCAGTGCTGACCGGCCGGCCCGGGCCGCAGCCCAAGGCAGCGGGTGCGTTGGCGCGCTCGGGCAGCCTGAACGGCGAGGGCCCGCTGTGGATCCGCGCCACGGTGGCCGGCGACAACACGCGCTGGATCCACATCGGCCGCCTGGTGCGCGAGGCGCTGGATGGCAAATCGCTGGCGGGCGCCAGCGTTGACCGCGCGGTGGCGTGGTTCCTGCCGGCGGTGCTGCTGCTGGCCGCCGGCACGGCGGCGTTCTGGACCTTGGAGTTGGGGGCCGCCCAGGGCCTGCTGGCCGGGCTGTCGGTGCTGGTGGTCGCCTGCCCTTGTTCGCTCGGCCTGGCGGCGACCCTGGCGCATGCGCTGGCGATCGGTGCTGCCGCGCAGCGCAGCATCCTGGTGCGCGGTGCCGGCGTGCTGGAGAGGCTGAGCACGCTGCGTGGGATCGCGTTCGACAAGACCGGCACCCTGTCGCAGTCCACGCTCGAACCAGTCGGCGTGTTTGCCGACGGCGCGAGCGAGGTCGAGGTGCTGCGCCGTGCGGGGGCACTGGCGCAGGCCTCGGACCACCCGGCGGCGCGCGGCGTGACCCAGATGGCGCCCGGCGGTGTGCCGGCGCACGACGCGCTGGTGCGTGCCGGCGCCGGCATCCGCGGCCACGTCGATGGCGCGGCCTGTGGCATCGGTTCGGCGGCGTGGATGCACGAACTCGGCTACACCTTGGCGCCGACCCTGACGCAGCGCCTGCCGCCCGGCTGCACGCCGATGTACGTCGGCTGGGACGGCCGGGTGCGCGGGCTGATCGGCTTGCGCGCCGTGCCGCTGGCGCAGGCTGCGGCCACGGTGGCGGCCTTGCGCGCGCGCGGGCTTCAGATCTGCCTGCTCAGCGGCGACGAGCCGGCCGCGGTGGCCGAGCTGGCGGCGCGGCTGGGCATCACCAACTGGCACGGCGGCCTGAGCCCGGAGGATAAGATCAGCTGCCTGCAGCGTGAATCCGCGCGAGTCGGCGCCTTCGCGATGGTCGGCGACGGGCTCAACGACGCGCCGGTCCTGGCGGCGGCGGCGGTGGGCATTGCGGTGGGTGAAGCCACCGACCTGGCCAAGGAGAGCGCCGACGTCGTGCTGCCGCGCGAGGCGCTCGCGGCCCTGCCGTGGTTGCTGGAGCATGCCGGGCAGGTGCGCCACGCGGTGCGCACCAACCTGGCCTGGGCCTTCAGTTACAACGTCGTCGCGCTCGGCTTGGCCGCCAGCGGGGCGCTACAGCCGGTGATCGCCGCGGCGCTGATGGCGGGCTCAAGCCTGGTGGTCGTGTGGCGCTCATGGCGGGCCGAGCGGCGTTGGACAGCCCCTGCCGCAGCGACGGTCGCGCCGCTGGCTGGCCTGGAACTCGCGCGCTGAACAAAATGACCCGCCGCCTGCTGCTCCAACAAATCGCCGGCCTCGTCGCGGTGGCCTGCACGCCGGCGTGGGCGCACCACGGCGCCACCCAGCGCGTCGATGACCGCGTCGCCGGCTGGCGGCTCGATTCCTTGGCGCTGACCAACGATCGGCGGCAGGCCGTTACCGAACAATTGCTGCAGGGGCGCTGGAACTTCGTGCTTTTCGGCAGCGCCAGCCGCTGCGCGGAGCAATGTGTAGAGGCGCTGAACGCACTGGTCGGTATGCACAAGCGCATCGCCCGCAGCGACAAGATCAAGACGACCCAGTTGCTGTTTGTCGCGGCCGACACGCCCGAGCGCCTGCGCGCCTACCTGGCCGGCTACGACGCGCCGATCATCGGCTACACCGGCACGCCGCAGATGCTGCAGCGCCTGAGAGACGAGCTAGAAATCGCGCCCGACAGCCGCAGCTCGCTGTGGCTGATCGGGCCCGACCTGGTGGTGCGCGGAGAGTTTCTGCCGCCCTTCGATGCCAAGTTGCTGACGTCCGCCTATCTGATGACGCGATTGCGCGGTTGATCGCGAGGGATCGCGAGGGTCAGGGATCGCGAGGGTCACAGGGATCGCGAGGGTCAGGTCTTGCCTCTTGCGTCAAGCCGCAGCCAGACGCCTGACCGCCTCAGCCGCTGCGACGATGCCGATGCCCCGAGGGCCTCGGTACCAGGGTTTACCTTTTGCCCCTAGTCACCGCTACGTTCGCGCCGTCGCTGAAGCCTTGCCCTTGCTGCCGGCGCCCGTGTCCTCGGGCAACACGACCCCGATGGGCCGCTTCGGTATCGCCGGTGGAGCGCTGAGCAGCCGGGCCATCAAATCGGCCAGCTCGGCGACGTTGCGCTCGTGCACGGAGCCCTTGCGCTCCAGGGAGTGGACCTTGGAGGCGAGTTCCTTGATGCTGCTGCGTAAGCGTTCCGGCAACGCTTACGATCGAGGTGAGGATAGGGAATTCAAACGCTGTTTTTCTGGCCCATGGCCGGGCTGCGTAGGGCACCTGGGCCTTGTGGGGCAGCGTTCTGATTCGGCAGCGGCCCGCTTCAGCGGCGTAGAAGTCGCTGCGACGGTCCATCGGCGGGGTCGTCTACGGGTGAACCCGCAGAACAAGGGCCCGTTTGCCGGCGTCAGAAAGCACCGGGCGCAACGGGCCGCCTCGGCCTGAGGTACTGGCCGATTGGACGGGGAGACGGGGCCGTTGAGCCGCGATCAGGCGGCTTGCGCCAGCTGGCGCTCGCGTGCCGGTGCCCGGGCTTCCAGCCCCAGGTGCGTGAGGATCCGCTCGATCACCGCCGACTCGAGGATGGCGGCGATGATCTTGAGTTCACCACCGCAGTTCGGGCAGTGCTCCATATCGATCTCGAAGACCCGCTTGAGCAGCCGGGCCCAGCTGATGCGCGCCGGCCGACCGTGCGCGCAGCCTGACTCGGTCGCGATGTGCTCCGACTCGCCGGTGGCCTCCTCGGGCCCAGCAGGCACCACCAACGCGCGCAGCTTGGCCGAAATTGGAAAGTACAGCGCCAGCACCCCATGGAATCGGATGAGGTGCAGCCGCGGCCGCGGCACCAGCGCGGCCAGGCGCTGCATGAACTCCAGCGGCGACATCAGCGCGGCGAACCCGCCGAGCACCAGGAAAGCGCGTATCTTGTTCATGGCCTTCGTTTCGGATCAACGCGCCGGCTTGGCCTGCAGCGTCGACGCCGAGACGCCGGCGAGGTGCTCGCGGCGACGCAAGGCGACGCGGTATCTGCGGTCGCTCGCGGCAAGCAAGCCGCCCAGGGCCATCAGCACGCAACCGCCCCAAATCCAGTTCACGAAGGGCTTGTGCTGCACACGCATGACCCAGGCCGTGGGCGTCACCGCCTCGCCCATGGACACGTAGAGGTCGCGCGTCACGCTGCGGTCGATGGCAGCTTCGGTCATCGGCATGTCCTGCACCTTGTACGTGCGCTTTTTCGGGTACAAGGTGGTCACCGGCTTGCCGGCCTTGGTCACCGACATGGTGGCGCGCGCGGCGATGTAGTTCGGTCCGGTCACATCGGTCACGCGGTCCAGGCGGAAGTTGTAGCCGCCGGCCTCGACGCTGTCGCCACCAACCTCCATGCGCACGTCGTGCTCGGTCTCGTAGCCCTTGACGACGGTGACGCCGATAACGAACACCGCGATGCCGAAATGCGCGAGCAGCATGCCGTAATGCGCGCGAGAGGAGTTGCGCAAACGCGTCCAGGCGCCCCCGGCGCCTGCGCTCGGTCGTCCCGCCTGTTCCCACAACTGCAAGGCGCAAGTCGTGATGATCCAGCCCGCCAGCAGCAGCCCGAAGCTCACCATGGCGCTCCAGCGACCGAGGGCAAACGGCAGCAGCAGCGCGCTGGCGACGGTGACGGCGAAGGCCCAGCGCAGGCGCAGCGCCAGTTCGGCCGGGCTCGCCCGCTTCCAGCGCATGAGCGGACCCAGACCCATCAAGAAGACTGCCAGCGCCATGACCGGAACGAACACGGCTTCGAAGTACGGCGGGCCGACGGAGATCTTGTTCAAGCCCATGGCGTTGAGAACCACCGGATACAGGGTACCGAGCATGACCACGCCGGTCGCCGTCATGAGCAGCACGTTGTTGCTCAGCAGCGCCGTCTCGCGCGACACGAGTTCGGACGCGCCGCCCGCACCCAGGCGCGAGGTACGCCAGGCAAACAGCGTCAGCGAGCCGCCGATCACCACGGCGATGAAAAGCAGAAGGAATATGCCGCGCTTGGGGTCGGTGGCGAAGGCATGCACTGAGGACACCACTCCCGAGCGCACCAGGAAGGCGCCGAGCAGGCTGAAGGAGAAGGCGAGGATCGCGAGCAGCACGGTCCAGCCGCGGAAACTGCCGCGCTTTTCCGTCACCGCCAGCGAATGGATCAGCGCCGTGCCGACCAGCCAGGGCATGAAAGAGGCGTTTTCCACCGGATCCCAGAACCACCAGCCGCCCCATCCCAGTTCATAGTAGGCCCAGAAGCTGCCTAGCGCGACGCCGAGCGTGAGAAAGACCCACGCCACCGTGGCCCACGGACGCGACCAACGCGCCCAGGTCGCGTCAAGCTGTCAGAGCAGCGCCGCAACGGCAAACGCAAACACCACCGAGAAACCGACGTAGCCCATGTAGTGCAAGGGCGGATGAAAGATCATTCCCGCGTCCTGCAGTAGCGGATTGAGGTCGCGCCCGTCGGCGGGAATCGGGAACACGCGGTCAAACGGGTTGGAGGTGAACAGCATAAAGGCGAGGAAGCCCACGCTCACCAGCCCCATCACGCCCAACACGCGCGCCGCCATTTCCTCGGGCAGGCCACGGCTGAACACCGTCACCGCCACCATCCAGACCGTGAGCGCCAGCATCCACAGCAGCAAGGAGCCCTCCGTGCGAGCCCCAGGTCGCGGCGATGCGGTATTGCAGGGGCAACTGAGAATTGGAGTTGGTGGCGACGTTGAGCACCGAGAAGTCGTTGTTGATGAACGAGCTTGCCAGGCAGGTGAAGGCGATGGCAACAAAGACAAACTGTCCCCGCGCTGCCGGACGCGCCATGCTCATCCACAGCGAATTGCCCTTAGCCGCGCCCAGGATGGGCATGACGCCCTGCACCAGGGCGAGCGCGAGTTGACCA
>JBCKPH010000066.1:0-14386 GCA_038901755.1 Burkholderiaceae bacterium
ACGCGCATGGTGGGAGTTATGCAGAGCATCCCTAGAGCACAATCTTGACCATCGGATGCGTGGACAGGGTGCGGTACAACTCATCGAGTTGCTCGCGCGAAGTCGCTGCGATCGTGATCGTGATGCCCAGGTATTTTCCGCCGGAACTTGGCCGCAATTCGACCGTTGCCTCATCCAAACCCGGATCAAAGTTTCTCGCAACAGCAACCATGGCGTCGACGAATCCGTCCACCTGCAGCCCCATCACCTTGATCGGGAATTTTGACGGGTACTCGATCAGCGATTCGCCTTCGTTCATGTCATGCGCCGGCCTTGGCCTGCTGATAGGCCCGGTACAGCTTGTCGTAAACCGGGCCGGGTCGACCCGCGGGCGCGCCGTGCCCGACCGGGCGTTGATCGAGCGTGGTGATGGGAAGCACTTCCTTGGTCGCGGATGACAGCATCAATTCATCGGCGTCAAACACCTCTTCACGGGTGATCGCGCGCAGCTCGAACCGGATCCCGGTCGCCTGGCAGAGTTCTTCAATCAGGCCGTAGCGAATGCCTTCAAGCACCAGGTTATTTCTCGGCGGACCCAGCACCACGCCGTTCTTCACGACCCAGACATTGCAGGCCGCGGCCTCACTGAGGAATCCGCGTCTGAACATCACCGTCTCGGCCGCGTCAACGTCGGCACTGATCTGCCGTGCAAAGACGGCGCCAAGCAGGCTGGTGCTCTTGATGTGGGCCTTTTCCCAGCGAAAATCCGCGCTGGTCACGCAGGCGACGCCGTTCTTGCGTTGTTCCGCCGTAGGCGGCGTCATCAGGTTGGTCGTGATGAAAACGGTCGGCTCCAGGTCCTTCGGCATGGCATGTTCGCGCATGGCCACGCCACGGGTAACCTGCAAGTAGACCAGTTGATCGGTCTGTTCCGCGCTCTTGCCGATCGACTCGGCGTAGCTCGCAATCAGCTTGCTGATGATGGCCAGCCAGCCGTCCCGGCTCATGGGATTGGGGATGCGCACCTCGGCCAGCGAGCGTTCAAGCCGCGCCATATGCTGGGACAGTCGAAACGGCGTGCCGCGGTAGGCGGGCACCACTTCGTAGATGCCGTCGCCGAAAATGAAGCCGCGATCCATCACGCTGACGCGCGCCCGAGTCAGATCGGTAAACTCTCCGTTGAGATAGCAGGGAAGTGGGATGATTTGCATGAAAATAGCGGAAGGGCAATGGTCGCGTGTCGACTGTGTGTAACTGCGTGTAATTTGCAATGCCGATAATCGCGCCTGTTCCCGAATTTAACGCAGATGAGTCCGAAGAGCGGGAGTTCAAGCGGCTCAGTGCCGAAGAGGCGCAGGCCTTGCGTGAACTTCATCCGCCGGTTTCTCCCTGGCGGGTGGTTCGTTGGCAGGTGGTGGTGGGTTTTTTGGTGGCCTGGGCGGCCTGGGGTGTCACCGGACGGTCTGCTGCGGCTTGGTCGGCGGGCTACGGTGCGCTGACGGTGATTGTTCCGGCGGTGCTGTTTGCGCGGGGTCTGATGAGTCAGTTCTCGTCCATTAACGCGGCAACCGCCGGGTTTGGTTTTTTTGTGTGGGAAGCGGTCAAGATTGGCGTGAGTGTCGGGATGCTGTTTGCGGCTCCGCAGCTGATTCCCGCGCTGGACTGGTTGACCATGCTGATTGGCCTGATGGTGACCCTGAAGGTGTATTGGGTGGCGCTGTTGATGCGCCCGAAACTAAAACGAAGTTTCAGCGCAGACTGACTTGTATTCAGGTTATGTCGAAACTGAAAACAAATTAAAGAATTAACAATGTCCGCAGAAGCAAACGCTCCGACAGCCAGTGACTATATTGTTCACCACCTGACGCATTGGCGAAACAAGCCGCAGACGGAAATCGTCGATTTCACCGTCTTCAACCTCGACTCCATCTTTTTCTCGGTTTTGACGGGCGTGCTGGGTTGTTTCTTGCTCTGGAGGGCCGCTCGACATGCGACCTCCGGCGTGCCCGGCCGCTTTCAGGCGGCGGTTGAAATCCTGATTGAAATGGTGGACGGTCAGACCAAGGCGATTGTTCACAATGCGACCAGCCGCAAGCTGGTGGCTCCGCTGGCGCTCACCGTGTTTGTCTGGATTTTCCTGCTCAACGCCATGGACTTGCTGCCGGTGGATCTGTTGCCGGTGGTGTGGGGCCTTGCTTTTGGCGCTGCCGGATATGATCCGAGCCACGCCTATTTGCGCGTGGTGCCAACCGCCGACCTGTCGGTGACCATGGGTCTGTCGGTTTCGGTTTTGTTCATCTGCCTGTTCTACAACATCAAAGTCAAGGGCTTGGGCGGCTGGGCGCATGAACTGGTTTCTGCCCCCTTCGGCACCAGCAAGAACCCGGTGTTTGCCGTCATTCTGGCGGTAGTCAACATTGCCGAACAGTTGATTTCGTTTGTGGCCAAGACGGTGTCGCACGGCATGAGACTGTTTGGCAATATGTATGCCGGGGAGCTGGTGTTCATGCTGATTGCCCTCTTGGGTGGCGCGTGGGCGTTCTCGTTCGAGCCTGCGGGCTTGATGTTGCTGCTCTTGCATGTTGTGGCGGGTTGGGCGTGGGCGGTGTTCCACATTCTGATCATCACCTTGCAGGCTTTCGTGTTCATGATGTTGACCCTGGTCTACATCGGGCAGGCGCATGACGCGCATTAATTTTTGGTTTGGTTTTTGTTTTTTTAGTTAATTAAGGAGTCAATCATGGAAGTTATTGGTTTTTCTGCGCTGGCTGCGGGTCTGATCATCGGTCTGGGCGCGTTGGGTGCCTGTATCGGCATCGGCATCATGGGTAGCAAGTACCTTGAAGCCGCTGCGCGCCAGCCTGAACTCATGGGTGAACTGCAGACCAAGATGTTCGTGCTGGCCGGTCTGATCGACGCGGCCTTCATTATCGGTACCGGTATTGCCCTGTGGTTCGCCACTGCCAACCCGTTCCTGGCTCAAATCGAACGTCTGGTCAAGTAAGCACTGCCTGCAACAACTCGTTGAGGGAGACCTACTGTGAGCATTAACGGAACCCTGGTGGCGCAAGCCATCGTCATGGCATTGCTGGTGCTGTTCACGATGAAGTTCGTGTGGCCGCCGATCGCGAATGCATTGGACGAACGTGCCAGCAAAATCGCCGCTGGCCTCGCGGCTGCCGACAAAGCCAAGTCCGAGCTTTCCTCCGCCAACAAGCGGGTGGAAGCCGAGTTGGCCACATCGCGCACCGAAACCGCGGCCCGCCTGGCGGATGCCGAGCGTCGTGGTCAGGCCATTGTCGAAGAAGCCAAAGCCAAGGCAACCGAGGTAGGCAACAAGATCATTGCTGCTGCCAAGGTTGAAGCCGACCAGCAAACCGTCAAGGCGCGCGAGGCACTGCGTGAGCAGGTCGCGCTGTTGGCGGTCAAGGGTGCCGAGCGGATCTTGCAGCGCGAAGTGAACGCCACGGTGCACGCCGACCTGCTGGCGCGGCTGAAAACAGAGTTCTGAGGACCCTATGGCTGAGTTGGCAACCATTGCCCGTCCCTACGCCGAGGCCCTGTTTCAGGTGGCGCAGCGCTCGGACCTGGATTCGATCGCGCAGCAAGTCAATGACCTTGCGCAGGTTGCGGCGGAGCCAAGCCTGCGTGAGTTTTCGGAGCATCCCAAGGTCAGCACCGCGCAGGTGTTCGACGTCATAGCTGGCGTGCTGAAGACACCCCTGGGTGACACCACCGCGAATCTTCTTCGGATCCTGCTGGAGAACGGGCGACTCAGCGTCTTGCCAGAGATTGCGACGCAGTTCGTCGTGCTCAGAAATTCCCGCGCCGGCGTCTCGGACGCCAGGATTGAAAGCGCGTTCCCGATTGCGCCTGAAGCACTGTCCGAACTCAACGTCCTGCTGGAGCGGCGCTTCGGCCGCAAGCTCAAGCCCCTGGTGAAGTTGGTTCCGGAGTTGATTGGCGGCATTCGTGTCGTGGTGGGGGACGAAGTGTTCGACACCTCGGTGCGGGCCCGCCTGGAGCAAATGAAGGTCGCCTTGATGGCGTAGGCCGGCGGGTAGCCTACGCTGCTGCGGGTCCTACGATGGGATAACACTTAGAGAAAGAAGGAAAGAGTCATGCAACTCAATCCCACGGAAATTTCAGAATTGATCAAGGACCGAATCGAGGGCCTCAAGGTCAGCTCCGACATTCGAAATCAGGGCACCGTGGTTTCAGTCGCCGACGGCATCGTCCGCATCCATGGCTTGAGCGATGCCATGCAGGGCGAGATGCTGGAATTTCCGGCCACCGCCGACGGAGTCGCAACCTATGGCCTGGCCTTGAATCTTGAACGCGATTCGGTCGGATCGGTGATCCTGGGTGAATACGAGCACATTGCCGAGGGCGATACCGTCAAATGCACCAGGCGCATTCTTGAGGTTCCGGTGGGCCCGGAGCTGATCGGCCGCGTGGTGAATGCGCTGGGACATCCGATTGACGGCAAGGGGCCGATTAACGCCAAGATGACCGACGTGATCGAGAAGGTCGCCCCTGGCGTGATTGCGCGGCAGTCGGTCAGCCAGCCGATGCAGACCGGCCTGAAGTCGATTGACTCCATGGTGCCGATCGGTCGTGGGCAGCGCGAACTGATCATCGGTGACCGCCAGACCGGCAAGACGGCGGTGGCGGTGGACACCATCATCAACCAGAAAGGTCAGGAGCTGACCTGCATCTACGTGGCGATCGGGCAGAAAGCCTCGTCGATCAAGAATGTGGTGCGCTCGCTTGAGCAGGTCGGCGCGATGGACTACACCATCGTCGTCGCGGCCTCGGCCTCCGAGTCGGCGGCAATGCAATACGTGAGCGCCTACTCAGGCTGCACCATGGGCGAATACTTCCGTGACCGCGGCCAGGACGCGCTGATCATTTACGACGACCTGTCGAAGCAGGCGGTGGCCTACCGCCAGATCTCGCTGCTGCTGCGTCGCCCGCCCGGTCGCGAAGCCTACCCGGGCGACGTGTTCTACCTGCACAGCCGACTGCTGGAGCGGGCGGCGCGGGTGAATGTGGCCTATGTCGAGGCCTTCACCAAGGGGGCAGTCAAGGGCCGGACCGGCTCGCTCACTGCCCTGCCGATCATTGAAACCCAGGCCGGCGACGTGTCGGCGTTCGTGCCAACCAACGTGATTTCGATCACCGACGGCCAAATTTTCCTTGAGACTTCGCTCTTCAACTCCGGTGTCCGCCCCGCCATCAACGCCGGCATTTCCGTATCTCGGGTCGGCGGTGCGGCCCAGACCAAGCTGATCAAGGCTCTGTCCGGCGGTATCCGCACCGACCTCGCGCAGTATCGCGAGCTGGCAGCCTTTGCCCAGTTTGCCTCGGACCTTGACGAAGCGACGCGCAAACAGCTTGATCGCGGCGCGCGCGTCACCGAACTGTTGAAGCAGGCACAGTACAGCCCGTTGCGCATCAGCCTGATGGCAGCAACCCTGTTTGCGGTGAACAAGGGGTTCGTCGACAGCGTCGAGGTGAAGAAGCTGCTTGCATTTGAGTCGGGGCTGCACAGCCACCTGAAGGACAAACACGCCGCCCTGCTCTCCAGAATGGAGTCCGAGCGGGCCATGGACAAGGCCGCCGAGGCCGAGTTGACCGCCGCGCTCGAAGCCTTCAAGAAAAGCTTTGCTTGAATTCCTCTGACATTCCCAGGAGTTAACCGTGGCAGCAGGCAAGGAAATTCGCGGCAAGATCAAGTCGGTGGAGAACACCAGGAAGATCACCAAGGCGATGGAAATGGTGGCAGCCAGCAAGATGCGCAAGGCGCAACAGCGCATGCGCGCGGCGCGCCCGTACAGCGAAAAGATTCGCAACATCGCGGCCAACCTTGGCAAGGCGAACCCGGAGTACACCCATCCCTTCATGAAAATCCACGATGCCAAGGCGGTTGGCATCATCGTGGTCACGACCGACAAGGGGCTTTGCGGCGGCCTGAACACCAACGTGCTGCGCGCCGTGACGGCGCGCCTGCGCGACCTGCAAAAAGCCGGGGTCTCGACCAGCGCGGTGGCGATCGGCAACAAGGGCCTGGGGTTCCTGAATCGTATCGGCGCCAAGGTGGTGTCGCACGTCACCCACCTGGGTGACACGCCGCATCTTGACAAGCTGATCGGACCGGTCAAGGTCTTGCTTGATGCCTACTCCCGCGGCGAGCTCGAATCGGTGCACCTGAGCTACACGCGCTTCATCAACACCATGAAGCAGGAGCCGGTGGTGGAGCAGTTGCTGCCGCTTTCCGCGGCGCGCATGCAGGCCGAGACCGAAACCAGCGAGCAGTCCAGCGGGCCGAAGTACGGGTGGGACTACATCTACGAGCCCGACGCCCGATCCGTGATCGACGATCTGCTGCTGCGCTATGTCGAGACGCTGGTCTACCAGGCGGTGGCCGAGAACATGGCCTCCGAGCAGTCGGCCAGGATGGTGGCGATGAAGGCAGCCACCGACAACGCCGGCAGCGTCATCGATGAGCTCAAGCTGATCTACAACAAGACGCGCCAGGCCGCCATCACCAAGGAACTGTCAGAAATTGTCGCTGGAGCCGCGGCGGTCTGACCCGATTCGAACAAACGATTTATTTTTTGGAGCGGCCAATGGCTCAAGCAAGTACTCAGGTTCAAGGCAAGATTGTTCAATGCATCGGAGCCGTGGTGGACGTCGAATTTCCGCGCGACCAGATGCCGTCGATCTACCACGCGCTGAAAATGGAAGGCGCCGCGCTGACGCTCGAAGTGCAGCAGCTACTCGGGGACGGCGTGGTGCGCACCATCGCGCTGGGCTCGTCCGACGGACTGCGCCGCGGCATGATGGTGCAGAACACCGGATCAACCATCATGGTGCCGGTGGGGAAAGCCACGTTGGGCCGCATCCTGGACGTGCTGGGCAACCCGATCGACGAGCGCGGGCCGGTCAACGCGGACCGTCACATGTCGATCCACCGCAAGGCGCCAGCCTACGACGAGTTGAACCCGAGCCAGGAGCTGCTGGAGACCGGCATCAAGGTGATTGACCTGGTCTGTCCGTTTGCCAAGGGCGGCAAGGTCGGGTTGTTCGGTGGCGCCGGCGTCGGCAAGACCGTGAACATGATGGAACTCATCAACAACATCGCCAAGGCGCACTCGGGGCTGTCGGTGTTTGCCGGGGTTGGAGAGCGGACCCGCGAGGGCAATGACTTCTATCACGAGATGGCGGAGTCCGGCGTGGTGAATCTGGACGATCTGCCCGAGTCCAAGGTGGCCATGGTGTATGGCCAGATGAACGAGCCGCCGGGGAATCGCTTGCGCGTCGCCCTGACCGGCCTGACCATCGCTGAATCGTTTCGCGACGAGGGCAAAGACGTGCTGTTCTTTGTTGACAACATCTACCGCTTCACCCTGGCCGGCACCGAAGTGTCGGCGCTGCTGGGACGGATGCCCTCCGCCGTGGGCTACCAGCCCACGCTGGGCGAGGAGATGGGCCGCCTGCAGGAGCGCATCACCTCGACCAAGGTCGGTTCGATCACCTCGATCCAGGCGGTGTACGTGCCAGCCGACGACTTGACCGACCCGTCGCCGGCAACGACCTTTGCCCACCTTGACTCGACCGTGGTGTTGTCGCGTGACATCGCCTCGCTGGGCATTTACCCGGCGGTCGACCCGCTGGACTCGACCAGCCGCCAACTCGACCCGCATGTGGTGGGCGAGGACCATTACTTGACGGCGCGCGCCGTCCAGGGAACGCTGCAGCGCTACAAGGAACTGCGCGACATCATCGCCATCCTGGGCATGGATGAGCTGGCGCCGGAGGACAAGCTGCTGGTGGCCCGCGCGCGCAAGATCCAGCGCTTCCTGAGCCAGCCGTTCTTTGTCGCCGAGGTCTTTACCGGCACCTCGGGCAAATACGTGACGCTGAAAGAAACGATTCGTGGCTTCAAGATGATTGTCAATGGCGAGTGCGACCACCTGCCGGAGCAGGCGTTCTACATGGTCGGGGGTATTGACGAAGCCTTTGAGAAAGCGCAGAAAGTCTAGCGATGCCTGGCACCTGCCGCAATTGAGGACAGCCGATGAACACGATCCATGTTGACGTTGTAAGCGCCGAAGAATTGATCTTCTCGGGCGAGGCCCGTTTTGTCGCGCTGCCCGGCGAGGCGGGTGAACTCGGCGTTTATCCGCGCCACACCCCGCTGATCACGCGCATCAAGCCCGGCTCGGTGCGGGTCGAGATGGCCGACGGCAGCGAGGAGTTCATATTTGTTGCCGGCGGCATCCTCGAGATTCAACCGCATTGCGTCACCGTGCTGTCCGATACCGCGGTTCGCGGCAAGGATCTTGACGAGGAAAAGGCGAACGAAGCCAAGTTGGCCGCGCAAGAGGCGGTGAAGAATGCCAAGAACAACATCGACCTGGCCAAGGCCCAGTCCGAACTGGCCGTGATGGCCGCGCAGATTGCCGAATTGCGCAAGTACCGGCAGAAGAAGTAGCCCCGGGCGCAGCGGACCGGCCGTGGACTTGCCATTGGTCCGGCAACCTGCTGAACACAAGGCCTTGCAGATGCCTGACCCGTTCGCCTACACCGCGCCCCTTTGGCTCCCTGGGGGGCATCTCCAGACGATATGGGCTGCGCTTTGGGCAAGACGCGGCAGCGGCGCGCCGCCACGGTACCGTCGCGAGCGCTGGGACACCCCAGACGGCGATTTCATCGATCTTGATTTTTGCGAGCCGCCAGCGATACGCCAGTCGATGCCAGCCATGCCGGAACGAACCCTGCTGGTCCTGTTCCACGGACTCGAAGGCTCGTCGCGCAGCCACTACGCCGAGGCCTTCTGCCATTGCGCCAACGCCAATGGAATGTCCTTTGTCGTGCCGCATTTCCGCGGCTGTAGCGGAGAAATCAATCTTGCGCCGCGCGCCTACCACTCGGGGGACCATGAGGAGATCGACTGGATCCTGCGGCGCCTGGCCAACGGGTGGCGACAGCGTGGCGGTGCTGACATGCTGGCCGTTGGCGTCTCGCTCGGCGGCAACGCCCTGTTGCGCTGGGCCGAGGAAGCCGGGCAATCGGCGAATTCGACGGTTGCCGCCGTCGCGGCAGTCTGCTCGCCACTGGATCTGGCTGCAGGCGGTCATGCCATCGGACGGGGCTTCAATCGACAGGTCTACACCCGGCTCTTCCTGCGTTCGATGAAGCCGCGTGCCATGGCCAAGCTGCGCCAGTTCCCAGGTCTGTTTGACGCTGAAGCCCTGTTGCGCGCCCCCGACCTGTACCACTTCGACAATGTGTTCACCGCGCCCTTGCACGGCTTCAAGGATGTTGAGGACTACTGGTCGCGCGCTTCGGCCAAGCCGCATTTGCGTCGTCTGCGCCTGCCCGCGCTGCTGGTCAACCCATTGAACGATCCGTTTATCCCGGCGGCAAGCCTGCCGCAGGCACTCGATGGCAATGAATTCGTCACGCTCTGGCAGCCGGCGCATGGCGGGCATGTCGGGTTCACTGCCGGTCCCCCGCCCGGGCATGTTCGTCACCTGCCCGAAACGGTGACGAGCTGGTTGACCTCACAATTGGCGCGATGAACCCGGATCGATGGCGACGCCACCATGGATGACATCGTCAAGGCGGCGCTGGCGAAATGGCCGAATGTTCCTGATTGTTATGGATGGCTCGGGCTGGACGCGCGCGGCAACTGGTTCATGCGTGACGCCGCGGTCCAGGCCGCCGGCCCGTTCGCCGCCGGTTCAGCCAGCAGCAAGGGCTCCTTGCTGAAACACGACCGGCTGATCGAGTTCATCCAGCGCAACTATCTGAGCGATGCCACAGGTCGGTGGTTTTTTCAGAACGGGCCGCAGCGCGTGTTTGTCGAGCTGCAGGCGACACCGCTGATCTGGCGTGTTGCGCCGGACCATTCGGTGCAGACGCATACCGGGATGAACGGTCGTATTCAACGTTGCCTGGTTGACGAGCGCGGACTGCTTTACCTGGAAGCGGACATCGGGTTCGGGCGGGTTCATACCCAGGACATGCTGGCAGCGGCCAGTGCGGTCGAGCACGGGCTGTGGTTGCCGCTGCAGGTCAGCGCGAGCGACCTGCCGGCCCGCTTCGGCTATGTGATGAGCCCGGCCGCCGCGCAGCCTTCAGGCTAAGGCCTACTTGCTGGCGGCAGCCTGCGCAGCGACTGCGACCGCCGGCTTTTGCGGCTCGGGAAAGTTGGCGCCTGCCGTGTTGGTCATATAGACCACGGCGCGCCCGATCTCGACGTCGTCGAATTCTCCGCCGCCCAGCGGTCCCATCGCTCCCTTGCCCTTGAGCACGGAGCCGAGCAGCGCTTCGTAACCGGTCTTGATGCGCGGCCTCCAGGCCGCAATGTCCGCCAGTTTCGGCGCCCCAGCGGCACCGGTGGCATGGCATGCCACGCACTGTGCCTTGAACACTTCTTCGCCAGACTTGAGCGGACGGTTGGCGTCACGAATTTCGACCGTGCCGACCTTCTGGATCCGCTGGCTTGTCGCTTTCTCCGAATTCACTGCGCCGGCGGCAGGCAGGTTGGCGCTGGTCACATAGAACACCAGGCCAATGATGGCGAAAACCGCCGCCACAAGGGAAAAGAAGACGGCGAGCAGCAGCTGTTTGGGCGTCTTGATTGGCCCGCTGTGGTCTTCTTCGTGCTGGTTGTCGCTCATGGCGTCCTCAACAAATCTTTTGGCAGGAAAAGCACCGGCGATTATAGCGGGGCGCCCCAATGAAACCCCCTACAATCGAGCGCCTCACAGACGCGGCTGTAGCTCAGTGGATAGAGTATTGGCCTCCGAAGCCAAGGGTCGTGGGTTCGATCCCCGCCAGCCGCGCCAAGCGCATCTCCCCGGACGCGCAAGGCCCGAATTTCAAACTTTCAACGCGCTCGCCCCCGCGCGTCACGGCGCGGGTGAGGGGTCTTCACCACGCGCCGCCAGGGCCGCGGCGTACAGCTCGTTGCGCGATCCGCCCGTGATCTCCACGGCCAGCTTGACAGCGGTTTTCAGCGGTAGTTCGGCCAACAGCAACTTGAGAACCCGCAGCGAAGGTTCCGGGTCCGGCGCGGGCGGCTGCCCATGCAAGACCAGGACGAATTCGCCCTTGCGTCGCTGGGGACGCTCGGCCAGCCAAGCTGGAAAATCTTTGGCAGCAAGAGTTGCCGTCTCTTCGAATTGTTTCGTCAACTCGCGCGCGACCATGAGCGGGCGTTGACCCAGTCGCGCTGCCAGCGCCAGCGCCAGTTCCTCGATTCGATGCGGCGCCTCAAGCAGCACCATGGCCCTGGATTCCAATGCCAGGACGCGAAGCACCGCGTCACGCTCGGTTGCTCGAGTCGGCAGAAAACCGACAAACAGGAAACCGCTGGCGGCGCCTGCCACGGGCGCCAGGCCAGCAATGCTGAGCGCTGCCGTGACGCTGCTGGCGCCGGGAATCGGGATCACCGGGCAGGCGGCGCTTCGCACCGCAGCCACCAGGCGGCCCCCCGGGTCGCTGATGGCCGGCGTGCCGGCATCGCTGATCAGCGCCACGCGCTGACCTTCGCGCAGTCTTTGAATGACGCCGCTGCAAGCCTGTGCCTCGTTGTGTTCGTGCAGCGCGAGCCATTGCGACGGCTCCTTGTGGATGCCATAGCTGCGCAACAGCGTTCCGGCGTGACGCGTGTCCTCGCAGGCGATTGAGTCGGCAAGGGCCAGCACATGCATGGCGCGCAGGCTGATGTCGGCCAGATTTCCGATCGGCGTGGCCACCACGTACAGAGCACCTTGCGGATAATGCTGGGAAGCCGCGACAGTCTGCGCGGCCAGCAGGGCGGAAGCATAGGATGCGGTCACGGAAAGTCCCCGGTGGTGTGAAGGCAGACGGCGTTCCAACGGCGCGGAAGTCGGGCGCCGATGCTGAAGCCAAGGCATTGGCACATCTTCTCGGCTCCGGACTGCGGCTGGTGCAGCGCAATTATCGAACGCCGGGACGAGGCGGTGGTGAAATCGACCTGATCATGCGCGACGTCGACGGCACGCTGGTGTTTGTCGAAGTGCGGCAGCGCGCGGACCCGCTGCACGGCGGTGCCGCCGCCAGCGTGGGACGGACGAAACAGGCGCGGCTGATTCTTGCGGCCCGCCATTACCTGATGCGCATGTGTGGTATGCCCAGGTGCCGCTTTGATGTGGTGGCCATTGACGGTGCCGGCATGCAGTGGATTCGCGGCGCGTTTGAGCTTGCCTGAGAGGCGGCTGAAGGGGCGGCGGTTATCATCGCGCCATGCTAGAACAGAGGATTGAACAGCAGTTCATCGACAGCGCGGACCTGAAGTATCAGAGCGCGCAAGCCTTGAGCAAACCGATCACGGCGGCGGTTCAGGCGCTGCTTGTCTGTGTCACCAGCGGCGGCAAGGTGCTGAGCTGCGGCAACGGCGGTTCGGCTGCGGACGCCCAGCATTTTTCCGCCGAGTTTGTCGGTCGTTTCGAGCGCGAGCGGCCCGAGTTGGCGGCTCTGGCGCTGACCACAGACAGTTCGGTCCTGACTGCGCTGGCCAACGACTACGACTTCAGCCAGATTTTTTCCCGCCAGGTGCGGGCCCTGGGACAGTCGGGCGATGTCCTGCTGGCCATTTCGACCAGCGGCAATTCGCCCAATGTGTTGAATGCGATCAGTGCTGCGCACGAGCGCGACATGGTGGTGATCGCGTTGACCGGCAAGGGTGGTGGCGCCATCAGGCAGGCGCTGCGCGAGACCGACGTTCATGTCTGCGTGCCGCATGATCGCACCTCGCGCATTCAGGAGGTGCACCTATTGATCCTGCATTGCCTGTGTGATGGCGTGGATTTTCAGCTTCTCGGAGAAAAGGACCTTCCTCAATGAATACGGCAAGACGCCATCTGATCGTGACTACCCTGGCCGGGGCCAGCGCCGGCCTGTTGCTTGGCTCTCTAGGTGGCTGTGTGCCGCTGGTGCTGGGCGGCGTGGTGGCGGGCGGAGCGCTGGTGGCGACCGATCGCCGCACCGCGGGCGCCCAGCTCGAGGACGAAACCATCGACTTGCGCGGGACCAGTCGGGTCAACGAAGGCCTGCGTGGCCGCGGCCATGTGAATCTGGTCAGCTACAACCGCCAGGTCCTGATCACCGGGGAGGTGCCGACCGAGCCGGAGAAGCAGTTGGTCCAGCAGATCGTGTCGCGCGTTGAAAACGTCCAGGGCGTGATCAACGAACTCGGTGTGATGCCCAATTCTTCATTGACCCAGCGTTCCAGCGATTCGCTGGTTACGGGACGGGTCAGGGCGGCCATGGTCGACGCCAAGGATCTTTTTGCCAATGCCTTCAAGGTGCTGACGGAACGCGATGTGGTCTACCTGATGGGCCGCGTGACGCAACGCGAGGCCGATCGCGCCACCGCGCTGACCCGTGTCATTCCCGGTGTGCAGCGTGTCGTTCGGGTGCTCCAGATCATCACCGAAGAGGAACTGCAGGGCTTGGTGAAGGGCGCGCCGGGCAAGTAGGCAGCGGGCGCGCAAGCGGGTCGGAGCGGGTTGCCCGATGCGGCTATTTCAGCCGTTTGATCAGGCTTGAAGTGTCCCAGCGGCCGCCTCCCATCTGCTGGATGTCGGCATAGAACTGATCCACCAGCGCCGTAACCGGCAGCCGCGAACCATTTCTCTTGCCTTCCTCCAGCACCAGGCCAAGGTCCTTGCGCATCCAATCGACGGCGAAGCCGAAGTCGAACTTCTCGGCAACCATGGTCGGGCCACGATTCTCCAACTGCCAGCTCTGCGCGGCGCCTTTGCCGATGACCTTGATGACCTGTTCAAGGTCAAGCCCGGCGCGCTTGCCAAAGGCCAGCGCCTCGCTCAAGCCCTGGACCATGCCGGCGATGGAAATCTGGTTCACCATCTTGGTCAATTGACCGGCGCCGCTGCCGCCCATCAAGGTGACGGCACGGGCGAAGGCCAGCAGGACGGGCCGGGCGCTCTCGAACGCTGCCGGCGCGCCGCCGCACATCACCGTCAGCTGGCCGTTCTGCGCGCCGGCCTGGCCACCGGAGACCGGAGCATCAATGAACTCCAGACCGAGCGAGTGGGCATGCGCCTCGAGTTCCCGCGCCACAGTGGCCGAGGCGGTGGTGTGATCGACAAACACCGCACCGGCCCGCATGGCTCCCAGCGCGCCGTCTGGCCCGAGGCTGACCGAACGAAGGTCGGCGTCGTTGCCGACGCAACACAAGACGAAGTCGGCATCGCGCGCGGCCAGCGCCGGCGTCGCTGCCGCCTGACCGCCGAACTCGTCGCACCAGGACGCGGCCTTGCTGGCGCTGCGGTTGTACACGGTGAGCCTGTGCCCGGCGCGCGCGAGATGTCCGGCCATCGGATAGCCCATCACACCCAGCCCG